>JAZFYD010000025.1:0-28112 GCA_036443405.1 Planctomycetota bacterium | reverse complement strand
TCCCACACGATCGAGCGGGTCGCAACAATCGCTGCGGCCTTCACGCGACTGCCTCCCGTAACTTCGTCGGCGCCGCCCCCGCGCGGCGCGCCGCACGAAGCGCCAACACAACCGAGGTGGCGAGCAGCAGGGCGCCGACCGCCTGGTGCAGCGTCGGCACCGCGACCTCCGCGAGGGTGTAGGACGTCTCCGTCATCGCGCGCAGGACCGCGTTGGCGCCGATGCCAAGGACGATCTGGAACAGGAGCAATCCCGCGAGCAGCATCGCGGGCCGGCGCAGCGCCGTTTGTGCGGAGCGCACAAAGACAATCGTCACGGTCCACGCCACGGTCCCCAGGACGATCATCGCCCCGAACAGGTGCGGCTGGATCGGCCCGCGATGGTGGCGGAGGTTTGCACCGAGCACGACCTGCATGAAGATCACGAACGCGGCGGCCAGGCACGCCAGCGCGACGCCGGAGTTCGCCGGCGACTTCTCGTGCTCACGCGAACCGTCGCGCGACAGGAGATACGCCAACGAAACGACGGACGCGAACAGCATCTGCCCGGTGCAGCCGTGCACCAACGCAAGCGGTCCCGATTGCTCGGTCACTCTCAAACCGCCGAGCAGACCCTGCAGGCCGAACCCGAGCACGATCGCGACCGCGAGCCAGCGCACGCTCTTGCGAGCCTCGGTGCGCCAGGTCCATACGGCCACCGTGACCGCCAGGATGCCGCCAAGCGCGCCGAGCAGCCGGTGGCCATGCTCCGCGCGCTGATCCGGATCCGCGACCCATCCGTCCGGGTTGATGCTCCCGTCGGACAGCGGCCAGTCCGCGAACACGAGGCCGGCGTCGCGGCTCGTCACGACACCGCCGACGGACAGGAGCAAGAACGTCACGACGGCCGTGGCGACCGCGAAGAGGGCCAGCCGCTTCGAACGGCTGCCACGTTCACCACCGGGCCGGGGCTCGGTCACTCGCCGCCCTCTCCTTCGGGCGTCTTGCCACCACTGCCGATCGCACCGCCGTCTCCCTCGCCTTCGCCACCAGCGCCACCGTCCGCGGCCGAGTCATCGGTCGCCGGCGGAGCGTCCGCGGCTGCGGGCGTCTTGGGCGGTTGCGTTTGCATAACGTAGTCCTCATCCGCACCCGGAACCGAGAACTCGTACGGGCCGCGATACACCGTCGGGATGATCTGGAAGTTCTCGTGCCACGGCGGCGACGTCGCATGCCACTCGAGGCTGTTGGCCTTCCACGGGTTGTTGCCGACCCGCTCGCCCTTGCGAAGGCTCTTGATGATGTTCCAGAAGAACACGATCTGACTCAGGAACAGCACGTACGCGCAGATCGTCATGAAGATGTTGATCCACGCCAAGTCGGCGAGGCTGTCCGGGTAGTTCCGCCAGTCGGCGATGCGCCGCGGATATCCGCGCGTACCGATGTAGTGCATCGGGAAGAACACGCCGTTCATGAACACGAACGTCAACCAGAAGTGGATCTTCCCGAGCCTCTCGTCGAGCTTCTTGCCGAACATCTTCGGGAACCAGTAATAGATGCCGCCGAAGATCCCGATCATCGAACTCGTGAAGAGCACATAGTGGATGTGCCCCACGATGAAGTACGTGTCGTGGATGTGGATGTCCACCGCGCTCGACGCCATGAAGATGCCGGTCAGTCCGCCGATGATAAACATCGCGACGAACGCGATGCTGAACAGGTTGGCCGACGTGAAGTGGATCTGACCGCCCCACATCGTGCCTAGCCAGTTGAACACCTTGATGGCGGATGGCAGCGCGATCATCGTCGTGCTGATCGTGAACGCCATGCCCAAGTACGGGTTCATGCCGCTCATGAACATGTGATGGCCCCAAACGACGAATCCGAGGCCGGCGATGGCCATGAGCGAAAACGCCATCGGGCGGTATCCGAAGATCGGCTTGCGGCAGAACGTCGCGAGGATGTCGCTGACCATGCCCATGGCTGGCAAGATCATGATGTAGACCGCCGGGTGGCTGTAGAACCAGAACATGTGCTGGAACAACAGCGGCTGTCCGCCGTCCCGCGCCATCAGCGTGTCGCCGACGACCGTCGAGTTCGGCAGGAAGAAGCTCGTCCCGAGTTCGCGCTCGCCGATCAGGCAAATCATGGCCGACGCGAGCACCGGCGTCGCGAGCAACTGAAGGATCGCGGTGATGAACAGCGCCCACACCGTGAGCGGCATGCGGAACAGCGTCATGCCCGGCGCGCGCAGCTTGATGATCGTCGTGATGTAGTTGACCGCGCCCATGACGGACGACCAACCGACCAGGATCACGCCGGTCGCCCAGAGCGTTTGCCCGGAGCCGGTTTCAAACACGCTGAGCGGTGGATAGGCCGTCCAGCCGGTCGCGGCCGAGCCCCCTTCCACGAAGAATCCCGCCATGAAGCAGCCGAACGCGGGCCACATGACCCAATACGACAGCATGTTGAGGGTCGGGAACGCCATGTCGCGCGCCCCGATCATCAGCGGGATCAGGTAGTTTCCGAATCCACCTGCGAGCGCCGGAATGATGACCAGGAAGATCATCACCGACGCGTGCATGGTGAACGACATGTTGTAGAACTGCTCGCCCATCTCGATATCGGGGAAGGCGATCTTCGTCCGGGCCATCATGGCCAAGCCGCCGCCGATCAGACCCCACAGGAGGCTGGAGAGCAGGAACTGGATCCCGATGATCTTGTGATCCGACGTGAAGACCCACCGGCGCCAGAAGCCCTTCGGCGGACCGTGGTCGTGGACCTCGTGAGCCACGGCTGCGGGATCCATGGGAACGGAGTCACTCACTTCTTCTTACCTCCACGCACGTAACGGCGTGTCCACCAGTACCAGATGGGTTCGCGTTTCAGGCTGTCCGGATTGTGTCCGCCGAAACCTGCCGATGTTTCGGCTGCCTCTTTGGCCCACGCATCGAAGTCTTCCTGGCTCAGCACAATCAGCGAACCGCTCATTCTCGTGTGCCCGGCTCCGCAGAGTTCCGCACACATGAGGTCGTACTTACCCGTCTCGGTGATCTCGAACCACTGCGGAACCGTGTGCCCCGGCAGGAGGTCCTGCTTCAGGCGCGCGTTGGGCAGGAAGAAGCTGTGCAGGACATCGCGGGTCCGCATCTGGATGCGCACCTTCTTGTTCACCGGCACACGCAACTCGGCGAGGGTCGTCAGGTCGTCCTTCGTCCCGAACTCGCCGTCCGCGCCGGGGTAGCGGAAGTACCACTCGAACTGCTTCGCGAACACCTGGATGTGCTGCACGTTCGGGTCGTCTTCGGCCGGCATCTTCGAAACGACCTTGATGTCGCCCCAAAGGCCGAGCTGGAAGATCGCCAGGAAGAACAGGATCACGCCGGGGATGAACGTCCAGATCAGCTCCAGCTTGTGGTTGCCGTGGGTGTGCTCCGCCTTCCCACCGTCCTTCGCGCGGAAGCGGATGCAGAAGTAGATGAGCAGGCCTTCCGTGAGCACGAAGAAGAAGCCTGTCAGCCAGAAGATCACCCAGAAGAGGAAGTCCATGTCCTCCGCATAGGTGCTGATGGCCTTCGGCAGCAGCGGCGGCAGCAGTTTGAACCCGGTCGAGTTGGCGAAGATGAGCAACATCCCGCCCAAGACGACCAGGAATCCGATGAGTGCAGCGCCCGGCGCCGAACTGCTCTCCGTGCCGCTATCGGGTTGGTTGATTTGCGTGGCGTCTGACATCAGTTTTGCTTGAACGTGAAGTTCACCTCGGTGGCCTTGCCCGCTTCGACGGTCACCTCGGCGGTGAGCGGCTCTTCCATCGCTTCGCTCCATGCCTCGAGCAGGTAGACGCCCGACGGCACGTTCTTGAGCTCGAACGAACCGTCCTTGCCGGTGACCTGGAAAAACGGGTGCGTCATGACGCCCACGTAGCTCGACATCCAGCCGTGGACGTCGCAGAAAACCCGGACCATGACCGGCTCGGGTTTCGAAAACGTCACGCTGTCTGTCCGCGCACCGCTCTGCGGGAGGTTGATTTCCGGCTTCTTCACGCGCGGGACCGCGTGGACGTTGTGCAGGATCGGATCGCTGTTGCGGAACTCCAGCGTTTGCCCAACCATCACACCCAGCACGTGGGGCGTGTACTGGCAGTTCACCTGATCGAGCAACGCCGGCTTGCTCGGCGCCGGGTAGCGCTTCTTGATGCCCAACTTGATCTGAACGAACACGTTACGCATCGTCTTGCCGTCGTCGTTCAGCACAAACGCCTCGTTCTCGATGCCGCTGGGCCGCTTCTGCTCGCAGAAGGCGTCGCCTTTGATGGGGAACGGCGCAAACCGCATCGGTGTCGCCTCGCCCCAAAGCGCCTTGCCCGTGATGGCGCCGGTGCCGCTTCCTGCCGGGCCATACTTGGCCTTCGCAGCGCCGTCGCCGTAGATCGACTTGAGCGTGATCTCCTTTTCGTGCGCGTCATGCCCGCACGCGGCGAGCATGGCGACCGCCACGATCAGGCCAAGATGTAGGAATCGGGATTGTCCCACTCGCCCTTCTCCTGCTGAAACTTGACCGTCTTGTCGATCACCAGTTGTCCGTCGTCGCCGATGAAGATCTTGTGGCGCTCGAGCGGCCGCGGCGCGGGGCCCTCGAAGTTGATACCGGTCGGATAAAAGCCCGAACCGTGGCACGGGCACTTGAACTTGAGATCCGTCTCCAGCCAGTTGGGTGTGCAGCCGAGATGCGTGCACACGGTCGAGAGCGCGTAGATCATCCTGCGGCCCTCGACCTCCTGGTTGGCGATCCAGACCTGACGCTGTTTGAACTTCTCGCTGACCGTGTCGTTGGGGTATTCCTCGATCGGCCCCACCTTGAAAACCTGCTTCGGGTCAAACGGTGCGCGTGGGAAGAGGAAACTCACCAGGCCGCCGACGCTCGTTGCGCCGACGAAACCAAACGCGCCCCAGCCGGCGCCGAGCCACAGCACCTCGCGGCGCGTCGCTGTCTCGGGCGCCTGGAACGGCGTCGTGCCTTCCGGCACCGGGTCGATCGGAAGCGGCTCCTGTGTGCCCTTTTTCACGCCGGGTACGCCCGTGCGCAATCCAAGGCGCGAGTCGGCCGCGGCATTGGGATTGTTCGTCGGTTCAGGCATCAGCGTTTCTCGTTGCCGTAGTGGTACGTCAGGTAGTCGATGAGCGCGCGAATCTGTTTCCCCGCGTCGCCGTCGAAGTACTGCTTGTCCTGCGGCAGGCCCTTGTTGAAGAACCCGGGCATCGCGGTGCCCGCCTGCAATTTGCCGGGCCCGTAGAGCCACAGGCGCATCCAGTCGGGGCGCAAGCGGCCGTCGCGCGTGTGCATGAAGATCGGCGCGCGCTGCGCTTCCGGCACGACACCCGCTTCGGGCGCGTGGCAGGACTCGCACTGGTACTCGCCGAACATGAGCTTGGCCTCTTCGAGGGCGTTACGCACGCTGCGTTGCAGCTTCTTGGTCGGATCCTTCGGGTCCTTGATCGTGATCGACTTGGCCTGCGCATACGCGACGGGGCGCTCGTCGGGCCCGACGAGGCTGTCCGGCGCCGCCTCCTCGAACGGATACGGCGCCTCGGAGAGGATCGCGAAGTACTCGACGAGCGTGCGGGCCTGCGCCTCGTTGAAACCGAACGTCGGCATGTTCATGGAGTGCCACGGCCGCAGCTCATACGGGTTGAGCAGGAACTTGAACAGCCAATCCGGCTGCGTCTTGATGCCCTGGCCCTTCAGATCGGGCGGCTGCCACTTGGGCTCCTTGATCGCGGGCCAGACGTCGCCGCCTTGCCCCTCGATGACGTGGCAGCCCTGACAGTTGAAGCGCTCCACCAGCGCGCGGCCGGCGATGATCTTCTCGTCGCGCGCCGACGGCTTGAAGGCGGCGGCCTTGACCTCTCTGTCGTCGATCAACGCCACGAGGAACGTCGCGAGGTCCTTCGTTTCCTCCGTCGTGAAACCGAAGCGCGGCATCTTCAGGCGTTCATACGGGATGTTCGCCCGCGGGTCGCCGTAGTCGTAGATGCGCGGGTTGGTGAGTTTGGCAAACGCGAACTGGAAGCGCGCGTAGGGCCAGTCCGTCTTGTGGAAGTCGATCGGAGCGTGTTTGAACTCCAGCCGTTCGACGATCTTCGAACCCCACGTCGTGAGCTCCGTTCCGATCGGCTTCGTGTCCTTGTACGCGTCCACGTTGTGGCAGCCGAAGCAGCCGTAGTGTTTGACAAGCTTCTCTCCCACGAAGAGCGTCCGGTCGTTCTCCTTCATGCGGTCGATCGCGTTGATCGCGTCCTGGTTCGTGGGCAGCGACCGTTCGCCGACCTTCAGTTCGTAGGCGATCTTCTTGAGAATGCCCGCGTCCATCGCGATCGGGTTCTTGTTGTCGAATCCGTCGTGCTTGAGCGTCGTCAGATAGGCGACGACGTCGAGCACCTCCTGCTCCGTGAGGCGCAGGTTCGGCATGTTGGTGTCGTGCCAGATCGCCTTCGGGTCGCGCAGCCACGCGGCCAGCCAGTTGGCGTCGACCTTGCTGCCGATGCCGGCGAGATTCGGGCCCTGGCGGCGCGCCATGCGCTCGCCCCAGCCGTATTGCTTCTTCGTGCGCTGGTCCCACCAGCCCTTGAGCTTCGCGCTGTCGTACTTGAGCGAGGCCGTCTTGACCGGAACGTCGTGACACGCGATGCACGCCTTGGCGAGGTTCTTGTCGTCGTAGCCGACCACGATGCGCTCGCCGCGTGCGGCGTCGCCCTTCTTGACGTCCACGATCGGATACTCGGGCGCGCGTGCGGCGCTCTGGGCCCAGAGGAACTCGACGATCGCGTAGATCTCCTGCTCGGACCACGCCTTGCCGTCGACGTTCTCAAAACCACTGTCCGCGAACCGGAACTTGAAGTCGTGGCTGTTGTTCGAGAGGCCCCAGAACGCCGGCATGCGGGTCTCGGGACGGAAACCCTTGGGGTCCTCGACCCACTTGAGCATCCACTTCTTGGTGGTCTTCGTCGCGATCTTGTCGAGATCGGGCCCGACCTTGGCGCGCGTGTGCTTCATGAACGAGTAGACGTTTTCGTCGAGCTTGTGGCAGCCGTAGCAACCGAACTCGATGAAGTTGTTCATCCCGCGCTGAAGGTTCTTGGGCTGGTACGGCTCGGGCTCTGTCGGAATGAAGAGGCGGCCGTCGTATTCGCCCGACGCTGCGAGGCCCGGATCGTCGTTGGCCTCTTTCGCGTGGATGTCCCAGTCCTCCAGGTCCGGGAGTCCGGCGGGCGGCGGGCCGAGATGCGCGTTGGCGTATTCCGGCTCGGGCGACGCGTAGAGCCCCTCGTGGTGGCACTTCAGGCACGACGCCTGTACGAGGCTCTTGGGGAGCTGCGGATACATCCAGTACTTCAGGGAAGTCTTGCTGCGTCCGAGTTCCTTCTTCCACTTCTTCGCGGTCTCCGCGTCACCGACGAAACCGACCTGCGGGGTGTTGCCCTCCGCGGCGCCCATGGCCATCGCGCGATCGAGCGACAGCTTCTCCTTGCCCTTGCCGTTCACCGTCGCGACGTCGGGCAGGTTGAGCGGTTCGTGATGGAAGTCGAGGCCGGCGGCCCACTCGTCGCTCATCCAGTTGTCGATCTGCATGAGCGGCGGCGTGTGCCACGCGTAACCGAAGTCCGTCGACCAGCCGCGGCCGGCGTGACAGATCGAGCAGCCCACCTCTTCATACGGGTGCGGGCTGTTGTCGCCGACCATGAACTCGAAGTGCGGATGCGTGCGCCAGTGGCCGCGTTCGCGCATGTTCACGAGGAGCTTCAGGTACTCGTCGGCGATGGAGGTGCCTTCGCCCTCCTTCGTCGCCGTGACCCAATCGCCTTCTTCGGTCTTCTTCCAGCGCTTCCAGAACTTCACGCCGGTCTTCTCGTCGGCCTCGATCATCCCCTCGTCGGGGTCGTAACCGTCGCCAAACAGGATGCCGAGGGTCTCGTTGTGGATCTCGACCTGGCGAAGCTTGTCGCGCTCGTACTGGAAGGGACCCTTCTCCGCCTTGGGCCAGACGCCCGCGACGATGCCCGAGACGAAGCGGTAGACCGCCTCCTCGAACTTGGCGACTTTCTCCTCGCTGCCGTCGTCCATATCGAGGATCTCGATGGGGAACTGCGATTCTTCAAAACCGAGGCGGATGCTGCCTATGTGGCAGGTTGCGCAGCGGTCGACCTTCTTCGGCGCGGCGAACTCGTAATCGTCCGTCACCTGCTGGAGAACGACCTGCTCCACCTTCGTCGGCGGGGCGAGGAAGTCGAGCAGCGGGATCTCGCGCAGCGGATTGTAGCCGGACTTCTGCTTGATGCCGCGCTCGAGCAATTTGAGCCGGCCAAGCTCGCGTTTGCGCAGCTCCGATTCGGAATCTTCCTCGATCACCGCATCGACACTTTCGTCGATGAGGCTGGTGATCGCCTTGACCTCGACCTGCACCGCGTTGCGGCGGCGCTTCGCCACCTGAAGCGCGGTGTAAAGGCGAGCCTCTTCGTCCGTCTCCGCTTCGAGTTTCTTCTGCCACTTCGCGCGCTCTTCGTCGGTGCGCGCGTGTCCCGCGAAGTACCCTGCCTCTCCGGTGAACTGCTTTTGCTTTTTGTAGTTGCGGTCCGCGGCGTACCAGGCGCCCTTCGCCTTATTGAGCTCGTCCTGTTTCCCGTCGAGCTCCTCCTGAAGCGCCTCGATCTTCGCCTTGCCGGCGCTGGTCGCGGTGCCGATCTTGGCGCGGAGATCCTTGGTGCGCGCCTTCAGGATCGACTGCTCGAGTCCGAGCCGCTCGGCCTCCCAGACGAACTCGGTGCGCTGCTCGTCCTTCCACGGACGATCGAAGTCGTCCCAGACCATCCAGGCCAGCATCGCGCCGCAAAACGCGGACGAGAGGAAGAAGAGCTGCAGCAACCGTTTTTGGTTGTACAGGTACCCGGGATCGTTGTTGGTTGCAGAGGGTCGCTTGCTCATCTCTGTGCCCTACAGATTGACGAAGTACTCGGGGATATACACGATGTACTTCAGGTTGAAGAGCCAGCGGCCCAGCATCTTGATGGGCAGCGAAAACATGAAAAGCATCAGCATGGCGACAACGGAAAAGCGGATGAAGCCAAGGTCCTTGAACAGCTTGCGAAGGATCGTCGCGGCGAGCAGCGCCGGTCCGATCGTCATGTAGGCACCGACCAGCAGAATCCCGAAGATCTCGCGCGGCAACCAGTGCTCCGGCAGGGCGGTCTTCAGCATTCCGACCCAGACGATCTCCGAGATATTGACGTTCATCAGCGGGCGCTGCAGGTGCGGGTCCCAATGGTCGTAGGGCCCGAAGAAGTTCCAGTTCGCACCGCGCAGGAACGTTCCGATGATGATCAGAGTGACCCAAAACACCAAGAACCCGTAGAGGAACGTGGTGATCGCAAACTTGCGCTCCTTGAGCGTGAAGTAGCCGTTGCCGCGCGGGTTCGTGTCCACATACGGGATCGCGACGAGCCCGACGACGATCAGCGTCGGCAGGACGACGCCGGCGTACCACGGGTCGTAGTACACGAGCATTTCCTGCAGCCCGAGGAAGTACCACGGCGCCTTGGACGGGTTGGGCGTCAGCGCGGCGCTCGCCGGTTCCTCCAGCGGTGCGCGCAACTCGATCGACCAGAGGACCAGGAGCGCGCTCAATGCCAATAGGCAGATGAACTCGATCATGACCAGATCGGGCCAGACCAGCACGGTTTCGCGCCGGTAGTTGGCCTCGAGCGGCGGCAGGTTGTTCTCCGAGCGCTCGTCGTTGATCGCGGCGCGCCGGAGCGAGAGCCAGAAGAAGAATCCGAGGCTGCCGACCAGCAACACGATCGGCACGTTGTCCGGCTTGGTGATGATGTCGGTGAAGTGCGCGTCGCTCAGGCTGACGACGAAGAACGCGAGGGCCACGAGCGATGCTCCGATGGCGTACACGGGCTTCGTGACGACCCGGTAGTACTTCAGAATCAGCGCGAGGCCGATCGCAACCAGCGGCACCAGAATCTCCGGCGCGGCGAGGAAGGTGACGATCGGTCGGATCGTCTCCTTGATCTCGTAGAGGTGCGGACGAATGGTTTCGAACACTAGAGCGGCCCCGAGATGCCGCCGTCCTTGCGGACGCGCCAGAAGTGAACGGCCATGAGTGTGATCGCGATGACTGGGATGAACACGCAGTGCAGAACGTAGAAGCGGATCAGCGCGTTTTCACCGACGAACCGCCCACCCAGCAGCGCAAATCGAACGTCGGAGCCTGCGGTGACCAATGGCACGCCGTCGAGCGTCAGCAGCGACGTGAGCGGACCGGCGTTTCCTTGAAGCGGCGTGGCGGCGCCCATGTTGGAGCCGACGGTGATCGCCCAGATGGCCAGCTGATCCCAGGGGAGCAGGTAGCCGGTGAACGACAGTAGGAGCGTCAGCACCAACAAGAGCACGCCGACGACCCAGTTGAACTCGCGCGGCGGCTTGTAGCTCCCGGTCATGAACACGCGGAACATGTGGAGCCAGACCGTGAGCACCATCGCGTGGGCGCCCCACCGGTGCAGCTCGCGCATCAAGCCGAGCGGAATCGTCTCCCGCAAGTCCTGGATGTTGTTGTAGGCCTCGGCGGTAACCGGCTTGTAATAGAACATCAGCAGGATGCCGGTGACCGCTTCCACCAGGAACAGGAAGAAGGTCACGCCGCCCATGCACCAAGTGAAACTCAGCGCGATGCCGCTTTTGCGGACACGCACCGGGTGCAGGTGCAAGAACACGTTCGACAGGACGGCGAGCGCGCGGTTGCGCTGCGTGTCGGGGTATCCGTGACGGAACACCGACTTCCAGATCTGTGTCTGGCGCACCATGTCGAAGACCTGTCCCGGCAGGCTCTTCTTGCCTTTGTGGGGAGGTTTTTGGGTCGGGGGTAACGTTGCCGTTGCCATCGATGGGTTCGCTTACTCGCTTGCGGTTTGACGAAGTTCGTCCAGTGCTAGCCGGGCCGCTTGGCGCACTGCGGGATCGCCCTCGGTGTCGTTGTTCGTCAACTGGTTGAGTGCCTTCACGATGTTCGGATCGCCTCCACTGCCTTTCGCCTGCGCCACGGCTCCAACGGTCTGCAAGAGCAGATCGGAGTTGAGGTCGTACTGCGTAATTCCGCTGGAGCCGGCGTCGAAGGGAAAGTCCTCCAGATATTTTCGGTCCAGCATCTTAGCGAGTAGGGGCAGCAGATTCGGTGAACCGTCGCCGGCGGTGCCCAAGAGGATCGCCGCCTGGCACCGGACATAAGGATCTTCATCACCCAGGAAGCGCCGCGCGAGCGCCATCGTGGTTGCTGACATCCGAAACGGCTGGCCTTTTTCCTGGTCGAGCGCGGCCAAAGCCACCAAGGACGCGCGACGAGTCCCGGCATCTTCGTCTTTCAGGTGCTGGCCGAGCAGGCCCTTGGCCCCCTCGTCGTGCATCGACCCCAGCACCAAAATGGCGTTGGAGCGGATCCAGGGGTCTTTGTCGTCCGCCGCGGACCGGACGGCTTCTAGGGAGCGCGGGTCCTTCAGCATGCGGAAAATGTGGAGGACCTGCCTCGCCATGCGGCGCAGTTCCTCAGGGTGCTCCCGCGCATCCGTCAGCGCACCGGCGAGGGACTCGATCAGCGCGGCGTCACGGAACTCCTGGTCCACTTCGCCGTCGGCCAGCATCGCGGAGAGCTCCATCGCGGCCTGCCACCGGCGGTTCTGGGTATCGGACCGCAGAAGTTCGACGAATTCGGCCGCGGTCTTCGGGCCGGTGCTGAACAGCATGCTCGTGCCGAGGAAGATCGACACGGCGAGTCCCACGATCAAAACGGGGATCGCAAAGAACTGTACGACGGCCTTCAGGGGGCCCGATTTGGGCTGGTCGCTGAAGTCGGCGTAGGAAGCGGGGGGGTGCTGCTGCCCGGGGGTCGCTGTGGTCATGGACCGACGGTGCCCGAAAGCGACGTAACCTACTGATGGAGCTAATCCTCCGCAAGCTTTGACTGCTGGGCACCGGGTTGTTGCGCGCGGAACTTTCCGCGGGTCGCGAGCGCTCCGACCCAAGTCGGTTTCGGACCGGCGTGGTCCTCTTTATCGGACGCCATCTGAAGGGCCGAATGACGGCCCTTCCATGAAGCCATGCACCCCCCCCCTCGACCGAACCATCCATGTGATTTCACCCCCGTGCAAGCGCTTGCCGCGGATTCGACCGCGAAGGCTCTGGGAGCGGCGAAAGCTGGGCCCGATTTGCTATCCTCCGCGCCCGGGTATCCCTTGCGCATTCTTACGTTGATAACCGGCTCCGACACGCTCGACGAAGCCGAGGCTCTGGCGAGCGAATTCCGGACTTTCAACGCCGGAATCGACTTCCGGCTCCGCTTCCTCGACATCGAGATCGAGGACGTATTCTGCGCCGAAGCGGGGACCGCCGAGGCGCTCGGAGCGCGACTCAAGGACACGAAGATCGTCCGGAGTCGCGGAGAAACGCCGCTTGAGATGGCCGCTGGCCTCGCGCTGCTCTTGGAATCGGAACGGCCGCACCTGCTCGTCATCACCGGCCACGGCGCGCTGATGGATCCGGCCGTGGCGGCCGCGGTCGTCGGACCCACGCGGTTCGCGTTTTTCGGCCGGGTGCGCGGGGAACACAAAGACGCCCTGAATCTGGGCGAGGATGCGGCCATCGCCGTCGAGCGCATGACCCTCATGGCGCGGGAGATTGACTGATGTACCTGCTCGGAATCGGTGGCCTCGGATACAAGGACAGCGCCGCTGCGCTTTTGTTTGACGGACGGGTGGTGGCCGCCGCCGCCGAGGAGCGTTTCACCGGGGTGAAACACGAGGGCGGATTCCCGCACCGCGCGGTGGCGTACTGCCTCGATCGCGCGGGCGTCAACATCCGGGAGTGCGGCTACGTCGCCGTGGCCAACAACCCGTGGCTCGCCATGCGGGACAAGGTCCTCAAGTGGTACGGCGAGGACTTCCTGAAATCCAGGACGTCGAAGGTCTATCACATCTTCAAGGACGAGAGCCACCGGCTCGTGGAGTACCTGAAGGAGCTCGACGACATCGCGGCGATGCAGGTCCCGGTGCAGACCGTGCCCCACCACATGAGCCATCTCGCGGCCGCGTTTTTTGCGTCGCCGTTCGACTCGGCCGCGGTGGTCAGCGTCGATGGCCGCGGCGAGCTGTCGACGAGCGGGTTCGGTCACGGGCGCGGGAGCGAACTCGAGGTGCAGTCGGTGGTGCGCATGCCGCACTCGCTGGGCCTCCTGTACGCGGTCGTCGCGGACTTCCTGGGCTTTTCGGATCTCGACGACGAGTTCCGCGTCATCAGCATCTCCACCACCGGGACGCCGACGCTCGTGCCGCAGATGCGCGAGGTTGTTCGGCTGGCCGGCGACGGTTCGTACACGCTGAATCCGGAGTACTTCGGATACCACGAGGGGCGGGCGTATCTCTCCGAACGGTTCACCGAGGTGTTCGGGGAGGCGCGTGACCCGTCGCTGCCGATGGACGACCGGCACCGCGATATTGCCGCGAGCCTGCACGCGGTGGTATTGGAGGTCGTGCTCGCGATCGCCAAACGCGTCCGCGAGCGCACGGGTGAGTCGCGGCTCTGCCTCGGTGGCGGTTTGATTCAGAACTGGGCGCTCGTCGGGGCGATCTGCGAGAGCGGGTTGTTCGACGAGATCTACGTGCCGCCGGCGGCGGGCGACGAGGGAACGGCCATCGGTGCGGCCCTCGCGGTCCACCACACCGAGTTGAAATTGGACCGGTCTCCCGCGATGTGGCGCGCCGATCTCGGCCCGTCGTATCCCGCGGACGAGATTGCGGCCGAGATCTCGCGGCTCAAACTCCATGCGAGCAAACCCGCGGACCTGGCCGAGGCAGCCGCCGAGAAGATCGCGAACGGCGGCATCCTCGGCTGGTTCCAGGGCCGCGCCGAGTTCGGCCCACGCGCGCTGGGCCACCGGAGCATCCTCGCGGACCCGACGGATCCGGGCACACGCGCGACACTCGTCCGTTCGGTGAAGGCTCGTTCGGAGTTTCATCCGTTCGGGCTCAGCGTGGCCGCGGAGACGGTTGGTGAGTTCTTCGAAGGCACCGGGTCGAGCCCGTTCTTGGAGCGCACGTTCCACCTGCGCGACGGAGCGCGCGAGAAACTCCCGGCGGTCGCGGCGGCCGAGGGACGGGCCCGCGTGCACACCGTCGACAAGGAGCGCGACCCCCAGTTCCACAGCCTGTTGCTCGCCGTGAAGGCCCGGACCGGCGTGCCGGCGGTTCTGAACACGTCGCTCAACGAAGCGGGTCGTCCGATGGCGACAACCCCGCGCGAAGCGATCGGCTGCCTCTACACGAGCGGGTTGGACGCCTTGGCGATCGGACCGTTTCTTTTGGCGAAGTGAAACTTCGCCAAAAGAGGTGTTTCCTGCCCAACGGCTGACGCCGTTGGAGCCACACGTTCGAACGGTCTGAGATGGTTGCGGGGCGTTGGGGAACGCAGGCACGCCGAAGGCGAGCGCAGAGGCGACCGTCAATTTGCGCTTAGGTCGCGCGGAAACCGTGCGAGCACCGGATCGTCCCAGGAGCGCTTGTACGGGCCGAAGTCCGCGGCGATGCGTTCTTCGTTGGCGACCTTCAAGAGCGGATCCGACGGTTCGCATGTGTGAACCAGATGAGGTGCGCCGGGAAAGTCGGCGGCGACGCGATCGGCTACCAGACTGCGCGCCTTCCTTTCCGTTTTGGCGCGGACGTGCAGCGACCACGTGTGCGGCTGCGCCTCCCACTCGAGCACGACTCCCATGCGCCACCACCGAACGTGCATCGGCTACCCCTGGATCTCCGCGCAGGCGTCGGCGTGCGCCGCGATCACCGCATCGATCTCGGCTTCCGTGTGCACCAAGCTGATGAAGAAAGCCTCGTACTGCGACGGCGGCAGATACACACCTCGCTCGAGCATCGCATGATGCCACTGCGCGAAGCGATCCATGTCGCACGCCATCGCGCCTTCAAGATCACGCACGGTCGCGTCGGTGAAGAAAACCGTCATCATCGAACCGACGCGCTGCACGGTCACGGGGAACGGCGCATCTTTCAGCCCCGCCTCCAATCGCGCCCCAAGCGATTCAAGCCGTTCGTAATGACTCGCATCCAGATCGTGAAGCGTCGCGAGACCGGCCGCCATCGCGAGCGGGTTGCCCGACAGCGTGCCCGCCTGGCTCACCTGCATGCCGAGCGGCGAGATGTTCTCCATGTACTTCCGCGATCCGCCAAACGCGCCGACAGGCAGCCCGCCGCCGATCGTCTTGCCGAGTGTCGTCAGATCCGGGGCGATGCCGAAGCGCTCCTGCGCACCGCCCGGGGCGACACGAAACCCGGTGATCACCTCGTCGAAGATCAAACACGTGCCTCGCTGGTCGCACGCCTCGCGAAGGGTCTCCAGGAATCCCGCGGCGGGCGGCACACATCCCATGTTGCCCGCCACCGGCTCCACGATGACGGCGGCGACCTCGTGCTCGTTCAGGATCGCGGCTGCGGCCGCGCCGTCGTTGTGCGCACACACGAGCGTGTTTCGCGCGAAGTCCGCGGGGACGCCGGGCGAATCCGGCTGGCCCAGTGACAGAGCGCTCGAACCCGCGGCGATCAAGAAGCTGTCGGCATGCCCGTGCCAGCACCCGGCGAACTTCAGGATCTTGTCGCGGCCCGTGACCCCGCGCGCCAATCGCACGGCCGACATCGTGGCCTCGGTCCCCGAGTTCACGAACCGCACCATCTCGATCGCCGGCACACGCGACACAACGAGCTCCGCGAGCTCCGACTCGCGTTCGGTCGGCGCACCGAAACTCGTCCCGCGCGCGGCGGTCTCGGAGATCGCGGCCACCACGTCTCTGTGCGCGTGGCCCTTGATCAGCGGACCCCAACTGCAAACGAGATCGATGTAACGGTTGCCGTCGACGTCAGTGATGTGCGCGCCGGAACCGGACGCGATCACCGGCGGCTCGCCACCCACGGCGCTGAACGCGCGCGCGGGAGAATTCACGCCGCCGGGGAGCACGCGCTGCGCCCGCTCGAACGCGGCCTGTGAGTTTTCATGAGAGAGCATCGAGAATCTCCTGCGCGCCCTGCTCGCGCAGCTTCGCCGCGACCTGCTCGCCGAGGATCCACGGATCGTCGTGGCGCGCCTCGGCTTCGAGCACGCGCTTACCATCGAGCGACGCAACAAGCCCGCGCAACCAGAGCTCCGCCCCGACGGGTTCCGCGAGCGCCCCCACCGGAACGCTGCACCCGCCTTCGAGTGAGTGCAACAGCGCTCGCTCCGCGCTCGTGCACGCGAATGTCGCCGGATCGTGCAATCGCGACAGATTTTCGAGCACGTCCCCGCGGTCCGTGCGCGCCTGAACCGCCAACGCCCCCTGAGCCGGCGCCGGCAGAAACGAGAGCAACTCGCTGATGGCGTCCGTGCGCGCGATGCGCTTGAGGCCGGCGGCCGCCAGTACGACACCGTCGAGATCGCCGCCTTCGACGCGACCCACGCGGGTGTCGATGTTGCCGCGAACGGGCACAACGACGAGATCCGGCCGGACGGCCAAGAGCAGCGCGGCGCGTCGGCGGCTCGCCGTTCCGACACGCGCACCCGCGGGCAAGTCCGCGAGTTTCTTGGAACCGCGCGTGACCAACGCGTCCCGCGGATCCTCACGGCGCAACACCGCTCCGACCTTCAGGCCAGGCGTGTCGTCCGTCGGCAGGTCCTTGAGACTGTGCACGGCGGCGTCGATGTCGCCGGCGAGCAGCGCGGCCTCCAATTCGGCCGTGAACAGCCCCTTGCCGCCCAACTCCGGAACGGGCGCCGACTGGTCGCGATCGCCGCGCGTTTCGAAGATGCGCACGGTGACGTCGATGTCGAGTGCGCGCAGGAGTTCGGCGACACTCTCGGTCTGCGTGCGCGCCAGCATCGAACCCCGCGTACCGAGAACCATCGGCGCGTTCGGCGTGTTGTCGATCATCGCGCGCGCACGATAGCACGCACGTAGAAAAGCAGAAGAAGCAGCGCGGCGAGCGCGAGGGACGCGCGCAGGGACGACTCGACGGTGCGTTCCCCACCGCGCTCCGGAAGCCGTCCGTCCCACGGCCGGTCCGTACCAAGCGTCGAAACAAACCGCGGGGCCGGCCGCACGAAGTGCCCCGCGCTCAGTTGCGCGTCTCCGGCTCTTTCGCGCAAGCGCTTTTGTTTCGCGGCGTCGATCAGCATCGCGAGCGTCCCGTGTTCGTCCCAGTCGCGATCGACCGGCAGCCCGAGCCAAAGGGTGCGCGGGTCGCCCCACTGTGCGAGCGCACGGTCGCGCCACATCAACAGACCCGCGCCACGGCGCGTTCGTGCGCCGCGCCAAGTGCAGTCCTCGAGCATGAGTGCTTGAAAGACACCGGGGGGCGCTACGCATTCCGCCCCGCGAACCAGTCCCGAGACAGTCGTGCCCCCATCGTTCGCGATGATGAGGTCGGGTTCGCCGTTCTCTTGCGCGCGCACGCCGGCTCCAAAAAGCGCGGCGCGCACAAACCGCGATCCCGTGTCGTCGCGCGCGACAAGCGTTGCGGGTTCGATCGTGCAGGAGTCGTCGGCGGGATAGGAATCGGACCCGGAAATCCGGATCGTCACCGCGCCCGGGGCCGACGCCGCGAGCCGCACCCGAGTACCGACGCCGGGTCGCACTTCCACGGTCTGTGCGCCGACGGAGACGGAGAACGCGCCGTCCTGATCGGCGCGCGCCACGAACCAGACGGAGTCGCCAATCATTTCGACCCCATCGAGGCCGCGGTTCGGCCCGCTGGCCGTGCGCCCGATCACGATGAGATCGCGTCCCGACACGTCTCGGTCGGTCACCACCACGCGCAGGTCCGCGCGCGGCAACGACGTCGCCGCCAGGTGGATCGGTCCCGTTTCCGAAAACTCCGTGATGCGGTCCTTCGGGCCGAGGGACCGTCGCAGAGATTCCCACTCGGCGCGGGACGCTTGGCGCACGGTTTGGGCGCCACGTCGAGCATCCATGTGCGGACCTTCGTCGAACAGGACGACTACGGTGCGGCCGGCGCCGGTGGAATCGAATCGCGGCCCGGCCGCCGCCAACGCCAGAAGGGCAAGAGCGGCGCATTCCAGGAGGAGCAGCGGATCGCGACGGCGCTTCTTCGACGGTGTCGCCTCTCCCACAACCGTCCGCCAGATGACAAGCGACGGCCACACGCGCGCGCGCGGGCGGCGGCGGTAGCGTTGCACCAGGATCAGGATCGCGATCCCAAGAAGCGCCCACAGCGCGTGCGGTGCCTGAAAGCTCATCGGCCCGTCCCCACGATCACGCGTTCCACACGGTGGAGCAGGTCCTCGGCCGGCGGCACCTGCACGAGGCGCGCGCCGTGCCGGCCGGCGATCCGAAATCGCTCCTCGATGAACTCGTCCGCCGCTCGCGAGAATCGCGTACGCGTTTCGGCGTCGAGTTCGAGCGAAAGCGCCTCTCCGGATTCGGCATCGGTGAGAGCGATCGCGGCAACGTCCGGCGCGCTCACCTCCTCGGGCGCGAGGATCTGCCCGCAGACGAGATGGGCGCCCTTGCTGCGCAGCGCGGCGAGCGCGCGGGCGGTTTCCTCGGCCTCGTAGAAGTCCGACAACAACACGGCCGTGCGGCGGCCCGCCCCGGCCGGTGGCGCGCGCTTGACGGCCGCGGGCAGGTCCGCGACGCCGCCCGACGGCAAACGCGTCAACGTGTCGAGCAACTCGGAGAACCGCTCGACGCCGGTCACCCACGCCGATCCGCCGCGCGAAGAGACACACGCCACTCGGGCGCCGGAGGCCAAACCGAGGTACGCGAGCGCCGCCGCGAGTTGCAGCAGCGCGCGTTCCTTCTCCCAGAGCTTCATCGAGTCGGACCGGTCGACCAACAACAAGAGGTGCGCCTCGCTCGGCGCCGCGAACTCCTTGACGACGAGCGTCTCCAGCCGTGCGTAGACGCTCCAATCGAGATCCTTGGGATCGTCGCCGGCGACATACGGACGGTGCTCCTCGAATTCGACGCGGCCGCCCCGTTCCTTCAGCGTGGATCGCCCCACCCCGCCGCGCCCCGCCAACGCCCGCGCGACGAGGCGCTTCAGCGCTTCCAACCGGCGGCGGAACTCATCATCAAACGGCGACTCCATTACGAGCCATTATCAACGAGCGAGCCCCGAAAAGGTTTGCCGCGCGACCTCCAGGCGAGCCGCGCGAAGTATCGCCCGCGCCCTCTCGCTCCAACGGCGTCAGCCGTTGGGCCAGCATCACTGGGGCCAGATCGCACCGCGCACCGGTCCGGCAACATCGCACGCCCCCTCCGCTCCAACGGCGTCAGCCGTTGGGCCAGACACATCAAAAGCAATCGCGGCGCAGCCGCGATTACTTTTGCTGGTACTTCGGGCGCCCGCCCCAACCGAGCATCTTGCGCAGGCGCGAGTAGTGCGAGCGCACGCCGATCCGAATCAGGGGGAACGGCTCGTCGGCCTCGTGCACGCGCAGGGTGTGCTCGCGCTGCAGGTCGCCGGAAACCTGGCCGTCCACGACGACGCGGCCGGCCGGATCCTCGTCGCGCAGATACAGCTCGATGGTCTGTTTGCCGGGTACGACGAGCGGGCGATGAGACAACGCGTGCGGGCAAAGCGGCGTGATGACCGTCGCGTGCAACTCCGGGTCGACGATCGGACCGCCGGCGGCCATCGAATACGCGGTCGATCCCGTGGGGGTCGCGATCACCACGCCATCTCCGGCGTATCGCAGCGCCTCGTGGCCGCCGATCTTCGCGGAGACGTGAAACACCCGTCCGCTCTGCACTCCCGTGATCACGACGTCGTTCAGCGCGTAGTGCCGCCAATCCGGTCCCATCTCGGCCATCAGGCGCATACGGTTCCGCAGGTGCGTGCGCCCCTCCTTCACGCGCACCAGCGCTTCGTTAAGCTGTTTGAATTCGACCTCGGTCAGGAACCCGAGTTTGCCAAAATTGACCGCGAGCGTCGGGAGCGGCCGGCTCCCCATGCGGCGCGACACATTGAGGAGCGCGCCGTCACCGCCGAACACCAGCGCCCACTTCGCCTCGGTTGTTTCGAGGTCGAGGGTGCCGTCGAGGTCCGTCGCGACGACGCCGAACTCCCGCTGCAGGAAAGGCAGCACCTCGTCCACCGCCGCGAGGACGCGTTCCTTGTTCCGACTGCCTAGTACGACGACGGGGCCCATGCCGAGAAGTTAGCAGGAAATCAGGCCGTGGGCGCGCTGCGCGCCTGGCTCACGCGCGCAGCAATCGCGTGAGTTCGCTCTTGGCGCGCTCGGCGATCGAGCCGGCGTCGAGACCGTACCGCTCGAGCAGCTCGCGTCGGCTTCCGTGCTCGATGAAGCGGTCCGGCAAACCGATCCGAACCTGGCGGAACCCCGAGACACCCGCATCGACCAGGCACTCCGCGACGGCCGAACCGAATCCGCCCGACAACGAGTGATCCTCGACGGTCAGGAGCAACGGATGATTGGCTGCAGCCGCGGTCATCGTCGCGGCGTCGAGCGGCTTGACAAAACGCGCGTGGATCACGGTCGCGTCGATCCCGTTGCGCGCAAGCTGGTGCGCGGCCTCCAGGCAGGGCTCAACCATCGCGCCGTAGGCGACCAACGCCACGTCGTGGCCGTCCCGCAGGGTCACGCTCTTGCCGAGTTCGATCGGAGTGTCGTTGCCGGGGAGCGCGCGCAGCGAGTAGGTGTCCTTCGGCCACCGCAGCGCGACCACGCCCTTGTGGGCAAACGCGAACCGGAGCATCGCCTCCATCTCGGGCGCGTCCGCGGGCGCGAGCAGAGTCGTATTCGGGATCGTGCGCAGATACGCGAGGTCGAACGCGCCGTTGGCCGTCATGCCGTCGCCGCCGACGATCCCGGCCCGGTCCATCGTGAAAACAACGTGCGCGGATTGCAGCGCGACGTCGTGCACGACCTGGTCGTAACCGCGTTGCAGGAACGTCGAATAGATCGCGGCCAGCGGTTTCGCCCCACCCGCCGCCAGTCCCCCGGCAAACGCGACGGCGTGCTGCTCGCAGATCCCGACGTCGAAAAAGCGCTCGGGAAACTGCTCGGAGAACGGAACGAGGCATGTCCCGGTCGGCATGGCGGCGGTCACCGCCACGAGATCCGGCACGTCCTGAGCGATCCTGCAGATCACTTCGCCGAAGTGCTTGGGGCAATCGATGCGTTCGTCGGCGCGCGCCGGATCCACCGGCGGCTTCACGATCGCGGGCTCGACCGCTTTGGCTTTCACGGCCGCGGCAGCGGACGGCCTGCCCGAAACCCCGTGATATCTCGTCGGGTCCTGTTCGGCGACCGGATAACCCGCGCCCTTGTTCGTGAGCACGTGCAGGAACACCGGACCCTCCGTGTCCTTCAGATCCTGAAAGACTGAGAGCAGGCGATGCACGTCGTGGCCGTCCACGGGACCGAAGTAACGGAACCCGAGCTCCTCGAAGATGAGGCCGGGGTTCATGTAGTGCTGCACGGCCTCCTTGACGCGGTCCACCCACTTCGCGAACGGCGTCCCGACGACCGGGATCACCTCCAACGCGTGGAGCATGTCGTTCTTGCGGTCGACGTAGCTGTGCGACGCGCGCACCTTGTCGAAGTAGCGCACGAGCGCGCCGACCGACTTGCTGATCGACATCTGGTTGTCGTTCAGCACGACGAGGATGTCGCGGTCGAGCATGCCGCCGGCGTGGTTGAGTGCCTCGAACGTCATGCCGGCGCCGATGCCCGCGTCGCCGACGAGCGCGATCACGCGCCGCGGGTCCGCATCGATCTGCTCGCGTCCGCAAAGGTACCCAAGCGCGGTCGATACCGCGGTGCCGGCGTGCGACACGTGGAAGAGGTCGTAGTCCGACTCGTACTGGCTCGTGAAGCCGCACAGTCCATCGGTCTTGCGCAACGTCGGGAAGCGATCGCGGCGGCCCGTGAGCATCTTGTGCACATATGCCTGGTGCGAAACGTCGAACACCAGCCGATCCTTTTCGAGCCCGATGTCGAAGATGCGGTGCAGCGCGACCGTCAACTCGACGATGCCCAGGTTGCTCGACAGGTGGCCACCCGTGCTCGACACGCTCTCCACGAGGAACTCACGGATCTCGGCGCAAAGTTGCTCGAGGTCGGCGCGCGGCAGCCTCTTCAGGTCCTCGGGGAAATCGATGGTCGGCAGGAGGTTCATGACACCCTCGTCACGGTGAGTTCGGCCAACGCCGCCAGCACCTCGGAGCGCTCGATCGGCTCCAGCGCTCGCACCGCGAACCGGGCGCACTCCCGAGCCCGTTCGGCCGACGCGTCGAGTCCCACCGCGGCGGGATAACTCATCTTGCGGGCCGCACGATCCTTGCCCGGACTCTTGCCGAGCGTCTCCGCGTCGCTCGTCTCATCCAAGACGTCATCGACGATCTGAAACGCGAGGCCGAGCCACTCACCAAAGTTGCGCAGCGCCTCGAGCGCCCGCGCGTCGGCGCCGCCCGCGAGCCCCCCCATGACGGCGGACGCGCGAAACAGCGCGGCGGTCTTGCGCGTGTGGATGTGCTCGACGATCTCGCGCTGCGGTGTCTTTCCCTCGGCCTCGATGTCCGCGACCTCGCCGCCGACCATGCCGAGCGTGCCGGCCGCGACCGCCAGTTCCTGCACGAGCGCGGTGGCGATCGCGGGGTCCTCGGTCTTCGCGGACAACACCCAAAACGCCTGGGTCTGGAGCGCATCGCCCGCGAGGATCGCCGTCGCCTCGTCGAACTTCACGTGACACGTCGGCTTTCCGCGGCGCAGGTCGTCGTCGTCCACCGCGGGCAGGTCGTCGTGCACGAGTGAGTACGTATGCAACATCTCGAGCGCACACGCGGTGGGCAACGCGGCGTCGTCCGCCCCGCCGACCGCACGGCACGCTGCGAGCGCCACCGCCGGACGGAGCCGCTTCCCACCCGCGAACAGGCTGTATCGCATCGCCTGATGCAAGCGCGCGGGCTCCTGCGTCTCGGGCGGGAGCCAACGGTCCAGCCCGTCCTCCACCCACTTGCACGCGAGCTTCAAGAATGCGTCGGTCGCGCTCACGCGTCCTCCTCCGCATCCTCGTCGAACGGGACTTCCGCAGCACCGCCCGCCCCGTCCGCGACGAGCTTCTTCACCTGCGCCTCGGCGCCCTTGAGCAACTCGAAGCAGGTTTTCAGCCGGGTCACGCCATCGGAATAGCGTTCCATCGAGGCCGCGAGCGCCAGATCGCCGGACTCGAGCGCGTCGACGATGTCCTGGAGCGCTTCCAGGTGCTGTTCGAAGGTCTGTGCCTGCTCACTCATGGTGCGCTAACAATTTAACGTCGGGGAAAAGGCCCTGGCCCAATGTTGAACGCAGCCGGTCACGGCGGTGTCAGCCGGGCGGAAAGCGGCCTTATTCCACGGTCGAGCGAATCGAGCCCTCCGCGAGGGTGGTCTGGATCGTGTCGCCCGCCCGCAGATCCGCCGCACGGGTGACCACGCGCCCCTCTTTTTGGGTGACGCTGTAGCCGCGGCCGAGCACCTTGAGCGGGGAGAGCGCCTCCAACGACGCCGCCAGGGTCTCGAGGCCGCCGCGCCGCTTTTCCGTGGCCTCGCTCCACGCCGAACGCAGATCGTCCGCGAGATCGTCGAGGCGCTGCTCCGCGGCCCGCAGAAAATCCATCGGCCGCTTGAACGCCGCCGACGCCTGGATCGTCGCGAGCTGCTGGCGTGCGGCGGCGGTTGCTTGCATCAGCGCGCGGTCCATCCTGCGCCGGCGCTGGTCGAGCCACTCGATCACCTCCGCCGAGTCCGGCGTCGCGAGCTCCGCGGCCGCGCTCGGGGTCGCAGCGCGCAAGTCCGCGACGAGGTCGCTGATCGAGACATCGACCTCGTGGCCGACGGCGCTGATCACCGGAGTCTCGGCCGCGAAGATCGCGCGCGCCACCACCTCCTCGTTGAACGCCCATAGGTCCTCGAGGGATCCGCCGCCGCGTCCCACGATGATGAGGTCGAACCCGCCGCGATCGGCGCGTGCGATGCCTGCGGCGATCTCGTCCGCCGCGCCGTCGCCTTGCACCTTCACCGGCACGACGACCAATTCCAGCGGCGGCCAGCGCCGGTGCGCAACACGAATCAGGTCGCGGACGGCGGCGCTGGTCGGACTCGTGACCAAAGCAACGCGGCGCGGAAAATCCGGAAGCGGTTGTTTGCGATCCGGATCGAACAACCCCTCGGCTTCGAGGCGGCGGCGCATCTGCTCGAACGCGACCTGCAAAGGACCGCGGCCGGCCGGCTCCATCTTGTCCACAACGAGTTGGTAGCTCCCGCGCGGTTCGTAGATCGTCAGCCGCCCACGCGCGCGCACCAATAACCCCTCTTCGTTCTCGAACTTGAGCCGCCGCGCGCCCGACGCCCACAGGACGGCTTTCAACACGGCCTTTTCGTCTTTGAGCTGAAAGTAGTGATGCCCCGACGCCGCCACCATGAGCCCCGAGACCTCGCCCTCGACCCAGACGGAAGAAAAGGTGTCCTCGAGCAGCACCTTCGCTTCGCGGGAAAGTTCGGAAACGGTGAAAACGCGCGGTTCCATGGAGCGCAGAGCGTAGCAGCGCCGGGGAAGATCGAACCGGCGCGCGCCGACGAACGTCCAAGGATTGTGCGTTTCGTCGTCTCGATGTGCGTGATCTCCACGGTTTGCTTGGCCGAAGAGAATGGCGCCCCGGCGAGGTTCGTGCAGCCGCCGGACACGGGCAAGATCGCTGCGGTGGCGACACTCGTCGCACTGGGCCGGGTGAGCGATTCGGCTCTGCTTGAACTGATCACGTCCGACCACCAAGCGACCCGCCAGTACGCGATCGGCGGCACACCTGCCAAACGTCTGGCCGCGTTTCTCGGCGAAGCTCGGCTAGCAGAATTGGCGGAAGCGCCGCGACCGAGTCCCGCCCTGCGTGCGCTGGCGACGATCCCGCCCACCGATGTCAGCATCCCGACACTCCTGCGTATGGCTCGACTGGGCGACAAGAACGCGCGAGCGTGGGCCATCTTGGCGATCGGAGCAGCCGGTCCCGCCGCGAAACCTCATGCGAATGCTCTTGTCGATGCGGTCGAGCGCTTACCGGACAACCGGATCAGCGATTGTTTTGTTGCCCTGGGACGGGTCGGCGGCGCGGAGTGTGTTCAGGCTCTCGAACGAGCGCTAAAGACCAAACCTCGGGTTTCGGTGTTGAGTGCCCTGGCTCTCGCATCGCCTGAGAACGAGGCTCTGCGAGCGACCGCTCGTGCTTGGCACTTCGAGCCGTCCGCGCGGTTCGGCAACCGTCCAACCGTCAAGAACGCGCGAGGAGCCGCCGTTTCGTTACAGGCAGGATTCGACGAACGCGCGGCCATCGCCACCCTCTCGAACTCGCTCGATCATCACGATCTCTGGAGGTTCCGCGAACTGTGGGCCACGAAGGGGTTGGCAGAGCGTCTTGTGCGGAACGGGTTATACGCCGGTGTCAGCGCTCGCGGCTTGGGAAAGCTGCTTACCCGCCTGTCGAACAGCGAACAAGCCAAAGCGAAAGTTCTGTTGGTCGCGGAAATCGAAAACACGCCGGCAACCTGGCAGCGCAACGGCCAAGCGACCACCGTTCTGGAGCACCTCACGGCGAACCCCGATCCCGGCGCGATGGCCGACGACGTTTCGATCCCGCAGTTGATCGGTTGGCTCGACACCTCGGACAGATCGAAGAACGGGCCTCCGCCGCGCTCTGTGACGTTGCGCTTGATTGCGGAACGAGGCTCCGCGCACGCGGACCACGCGCGCTCGCTGGTCTCCCGCTACATGAAGACGAAGAGAAGGGATTCCGAAGAACTCGACGCCGCGTTTCGACGGGCGCTTGCGCGACTCGATCCGGATGGCAAAGTCACGCGCGAGACCGTCCGCGAGATGCTGGCATTTTTCTGGCGTCGCTAGCTAGGCCTTCAGCACCACGCGCTCGATGCTCGACGCGCGGCCGGTCTCCTCGTCGACTTCGACCAGGATCCCGCAGGCGCGCGGATCGCCCTCGGCGACGTGGAACGGCGCGTACATGTTGCTGCGGAACTTCACCAAAACGGACTCGACCTTGCGACCGATCACGCTGCGATACGGGCCACACATGCCGACGTCGGTCACGTACGCCGTGCCACCGGGCAGGATCTCATCGTCTGCTGTCGGCACGTGGGTGTGGGTGCCGAACACGATCGACGCGCGGCCGTCCAAGTGGAACCCCATCGCGCGCTTCTCGCTCGTCGCCTCGGCGTGCATGTCGACGATGATGATTTTCGATTCGCACTTTTCGATCGCTTCGTCCACGGCGTCGAACGGGTTGTCCGTCGGATCCATGAACACGCGCCCCTGGAGGTTGATCACCGTCACGGGCACGCCGCCGTTGCTCTCGACGGTCGTCATGCCGAGTCCGGCAGCGGTCTTTGGGTAGTTGAGCGGCCGAAGGATGCGTCGCGGCTCGTTCTCGAAGAGTTTTAGAACGTCGGCGCGCCGGTACACGTGGTCGCCGGTCGTGCAGACATCCGCGCCTGCCAAACGCACCGCGCGGTATCCGGACTTGGTGACCCCCGAACCCGCGGCGATGTTCTCGACGTTGGTGACGCAAAAGTCGACACCGTTTTCCGCGCGATAGCCGGGCAGCGTGCTCGCCAGCACCTCGCGGCCCGGCGCGCCGACCACGTCTCCCATGCACAGAATCTTCATGCGCGCGCCCTACCTCGCATATTCCACAACGCGCGTCTCGCGAACGAGCGTCACGCGAACCTCGCCGGGGTACGTCAGCTCGCGCTCGATCTCCTGCGCGATGTCGCGGGCGATCTTGACGGCCAACCGGTCGCTCACCTTGGAGTTGTTGACGATCACGCGGATCTCGCGGCCCGCCTGGATCGCGTACACCTGCTCGACACCGGGGAACGCCGAAGCGACATCTTCCAAACGCTGCAGCCGTTCGACGTAGCGGTCAAACGTCTCGCGCCGTGCGCCCGGGCGTCCGGCACTGAGTGCGTCGCAGACCTGTGTGATGACGGCATAGACGCCTTCCTTCGGCACGTCGTCGTGATGGCTGGCAATCGCGTTGACGACGGTCTTGTTCTCGCCGCAGCGCCGCGCGATGTCGGCGCCGATGGCCGGGTGGCCGCCTTCGACCTCGTGATCGACGGCCTTGCCGATGTCGTGCAGGAACGTCGCGCGCTTCGCGAGCTTCACGTCGAGTTTCATCTCGCCGGCGATGGACGCGGCGAGATGCGCCGCCTCGATCAGGTGCTCCAACACGTTCTGCCCGTACGAGGTGCGGAACTTCAGCCGGCCGAGCAGATCGATCAGCTTGCCGTGCATGTTGTGCAGGCCAACCTCAAGGAGCGCCTTCTTGCCCGTCTCCTTCAGGTGCTGATCCATCTCCTTCTTCATCTGCGCAACGACTTCCTCGATGCGCGAGGGATGCACACGCCCGTCGTGGATCAGTTGCTCCATCGCCCGGCGCGCGACCTCGCGGCGCACGCCGTCGAACGCACTGACAACGATGACGCCGGGGGTGTCGTCCACGATCACGTCCACGCCGGTCGCTTTCTCGAACGCGCGAATGTTGCGGCCTTCGCGGCCGATGATGCGCCCCTTCATCTCGTCGTTGGGCACGTCGACGGTGCTGACCGTCGCTTCCGAACTGACCGTGGTCGCGACACGCTGGATCGAGGTCAACACGACCTCGCGGGCCAGCGATTCGGACTCCTCTCGGGTCTGTTGGACGTGCCGCTCGATGTGCCGGGCGCTCTCGGCCTCGAGATCGCGCTCGAGGGCACGGAATACCTCGGCTTTGGCGTCCTCGCGGGTCAGGCCCGAGACCTCCAGGAGCTTCTCGGAGATCTCCTCGTCCCGAAGGTCGAGATCCGCGACCCGCTTGTCCATCGACGTCTTCCGGCTGGCGAGACGTTTCTCCTGATCCTGGAGTTTGCGGTCCCTATTTTGGACCTCGGTCTCGCGGCGCTCGAAAGATTCCTCGCGATTGGCGAGGCGGCGTTCGAGGTCGCGGATCTCCTTGCGGGCCGTCTCGGCTTCCTTCTCGAA
>JAZFYD010000024.1:0-9381 GCA_036443405.1 Planctomycetota bacterium | reverse complement strand
TGGTCTTCACGTCCGCCGTGACTGCGTTCGTGACGTTTGGGCTGTATCTGCTGTGAACGCGATCACCGTCGAGAATCTCCGCTGCGATTACGGGGACCGACGGGCGCTGGACGGCGTCAGCTTCGACGTCCGCGAGGGGGAGATCTTCGGCCTCCTGGGCCCCAACGGCGGCGGCAAGACCACGCTTTTCCGTGTGCTCACGACGCTGATGGCGCCCACCGAGGGTCGCGCGACGGTGCTTTCGCAGGACACCCAGACCGCGACCGCCGCGGTACGTCGCCTGATCGGCGTCGTATTCCAGTCGCCCAGCCTCGACAACAAGCTGACCGCGCTCGAAAACCTCAAACACCACGGCCACCTCTACGGGCTTTCCGGCGCGGATCTGCGAACGCGCATGGCGGCGATGCTCGCGCGTGTCGGCCTCTCGGATCGCGGTGGCGAGATCGTCGAGACGCTCTCGGGCGGACTGCGGCGGCGTGTGGAACTCGCCAAGGGGCTGTTGCACTCGCCCAAGGTGTTGCTGCTCGACGAACCGAGCGGGGCGCTGGACCCCGGCGCTCGGCGTGATCTCTGGATGCACCTCGAAGAGCTGCGCCAAAACGATGGTGTGACGAGCTTCGTGACGACGCATTTGATGGAGGAGGCGGAGCGCTGCGATCGCGTCGCGATCCTGGATCGCGGGCAGCTCGTCGGGCTCGGCACTCCGGCCGAACTGAAAGCTGAGGTCGGCGGGGACGTCATCACCGTCGGGTGCAGCGATCCCGAGGACCTGGCCGCGGCGTTGCGCGAGAGGTTCTCGCTGGAAGCCCAAGTGTTCGAGCGGAGCGTGCGGTTCGAGCGAAACGACGGCGCGGCGTTCGTCCCCGAGTTCATGAAGGCGCTTGGCGATCGGGTCGAGACGATCGCGCTCGGCAAGCCGACGCTCGAGGACGTGTTCATCAGGCGAACCGGCCACCGGTTCTGGACCGATGAGGACGCGGGAGCATGAGGGCGGTGGTGACGCTTGTCGAGCGTGAGCTCGTCCGGTTCTTCCGCCAGAGAAACCGCGTGATCGGAGCGGTTGGCCAGCCCATCATCCTGTGGGTGTTGTTCGGCGCGGCGTTCGAGAGCAGCTTCTCTTTCCCAGGTGGCGACGAGAGTTATGCCCAGTTCTTCCTGCCCGGCGTCGCGGTGATGATCTCGCTGTTCACGGCGATCTTCAGCACCATTTCGATCATCGAGGACCGTCGCGAGGGATTCCTGCAGGGCGTGCTGGTCGCACCCGTGTCGCGCGGCGCCATGGTGTTGGGCAAGATCCTCGGCGGTACGCTGCTCGCCACGTTGCAGTCGGGGTTTTTCATCCTGCTCGCGCCGCTGGTCGACCTTCCCCTTAGTCCAGCGTCGTTTTTGGCCTCGTTTGCGATCCTCTTCGTGATCTCGTTCGCGCTCACGGGGCTTGGTTTCTGCATCGCGTGGCGCATGGATTCGACCCAGGGGTTCCACGCGATCATGAGCGTGTTCCTGCTGCCCATGTGGCTTTTGTCCGGGGCGTTTTTCCCCCAGGCCGGGCAGGGGCTCGTGCTTGGCACCCTGCTTAAAATCAACCCGTTGACGTACGGCGTCGCCGCGCTTCGGCACGCGCTCGGAATGGGCGGGACCGGATCCGCGACCGCGCCTCTGGTCGTGACAATCTTGTTTGGCATCGTGACTTTTTGCGCGGCTCTCGCCATGGCGGGGCGGCGCACCGCGGGAGACTTCCGGTGAACTCGACACAAAGCACATGGCGCGCGCTTCTGATCGCGGCGGCGGGGATCGTAGCCGTCACGGGTTGCGGCGAATTGGAGTCGAAACCGTACGAGCGGCGCGTGCCCGCTCACGCGCGCAGCTCGAAACCCAAGAAGGCGGAGCCGCTTCCCATTGTGTCGCAGGTGAAACCGTTCCTGCTCTGGGACGAAAACTCCGAGGAGCTGACCCTCGACACGCTCAAGGGAAAGGTGTGGGTCGCGGACTTCATTTTCACGAACTGCATCAACCCGTGTCCGGCCATGACCCAGCGCATGCGCGGGTTGCAGGGCGCATTCGAGAAGGACGAAGGCGTGCGGCTCGTCTCGTTCTCCGTCGATCCCGGTCGCGATAGCCCCGAGGTGCTGTTCAGCTACGCCCGGCAGTACGGGGCGATCAAGGGCAAGTGGCACTTCGCCACCGGCGCGAAGAAGGCGCTGAAGGAACTGCAGTTCGAGAGCATGAAGATCAACGGGGACGGCGATAACATGCTCAACCACAGCACACGATTCGTGCTGGTGGATCAACAGGGGCGGGTGCGCGGGTACTACAAGGGTCTCGACGCCGATGACGTGAAGCGGCTGGAAAAGGACGTTCGCCGTCTGCTCGGCGAGTCCTCGTGACCACCGCCGATCTGCCCACACTGAACGCCACGTTGAACTCGGTGGCGGCGCTCCTGCTGTTGAGCGGCTATCTGGCGATCCGCCGCGGCAAGCGGGAGTTGCACGCCAAGCTCATGACGGGGGCGTTCCTGGTCTCGACGGCGTTCTTGATCTCGTACATCACCTATCACGCGACCACGTTGCACACGAAGTACGAAGGCGAGGGCGCGATGCGCACCGTGTACCTGGTTGTGCTGGTCAGCCACATCATCCTGGCGGTGGCGGTCGTGCCGCTCGTGCTCATCACGATGTGGCGCGCGCGCAAAAAGGACTTCGCGCGGCACCGGCGCATCGCCCGCATCACGTTTCCGATCTGGGTCTACGTCTCCGTGACCGGCGTGCTCGTCTACCTGATGCTCTACCGTCTCTAGGGCGGACGGGCCGCTCCCAGGGTTTCAGGACGGGTTCGGCCCGGGGTAGACTGTCGGCGAAGCGCATGCGCCTCCTGGTGCTCGTTGTGGCGATCTTCGTCCTCATGCCGAACACGGCCTATGGGTGACCGATGTGCAAGGAGGCGGTCGTCTCCAAGCCTGCGTCGGCGGATGAAATCGTCGAGGACCCGGACGCCGGATACCAGTGGGTGGAGGGTTTCAAGTGGGGGATCCTCTCCATGATGAGCGCGCCGTTCCTTTTGATTGGTTTCGGCGGGTGGTTCATCGTGCGCAACATGAAGCGCGAGCGCACCCAGGGCAACGAGCACGAAAACAACGCCTCGACGCCGAGGTGACCATCCTCCTTTCTGGAGAGACCCGATGAAGACTGTGGCCTTTCGATTCCTCTGTTTCGCTCTTTTGGTGGGCAGTTCCGTGACCGTCTTGTTCGCGGGGCCCGGCTTTCCGCGGATCGCCGCGAAATACAAGGGGACCGATGTCGCCGACGGCGACACCATCACGGGCACGGTCACCATCGATCCGGTGCCGGCCAGCGCGAAATTCGAGATCGATCGCGACCAGAAGATTTGCGGCGACAACCAGCCGAACTTCCGTCTGGTCGTCGATGCGGCAACCAAGGGCGTCAAAAACGTCGTCGTGTTCCTCGACGGCATCGCGAAAGGCAAGAAGCTCGCGAAGAAGCAGAGCTTCGTGATCGATCAGAAGGGTTGCGCGTATGCGCCGCACATTCTGATCGCCCCCAAGCGCAGCAGCATCGCGTTCAAATCGAGCGATCCGATCGTGCACAACGTGCACGTCTACCGCGGGACCCTCGATCAGCCGCACAGCCGTGCGGAGGACGTGCTCAACGTCGCGTTCAAGGACGAGGCGGTGCCGGAGCAGGAAATCGAAAAGCGCGCGCTTCGGCGCCGGGGGTTTCTCTTCATCCAGTGCGACGCGGGCCACGTCTGGATGTCGGCGTACATCTTTGTCGTGGAGCATCCGTACTACGTGCTGACCGACGAGCAGGGCCGGTTCGAGCTGAAGGATGTGCCGCCCGGCACGTACACGCTGCGCTTCTGGCAAGAAGGCTGGCAGGCGAAACCCGTGCGCGAGGGCGACAAGATCACCGGCTACGAGTACGGCGCGCCGGTGCAGCACACGGCGAGCGTGACCGTCAAGACCGGCGAGGCGGCCAAGGTCGACTGGGCGATTCCGGGTGCGGCAAAATAGCGCCGCTGTTGGATTGACACTCCTGTGTCTCGCGGCGTTCGCGCTGCAGGCGCAGGATGCGGAACCGACGGAGAGAGAACTTGCCGGCCGCGAGATCTACATCGCCAAGGCGTGTTGGCAATGCCACAGCCAGGAAGCCGGACCGCGAGAGGTCCGCGTCGCCAAACCGATGTTGCCGGCCACGGAGCGCACGGGGCCGGATCTCTTCCAAACGCCTCGGCGCCGTTCCGAGTCCTGGCAGCGCGCGCACCTGTTTGCACCGCGCACCCTCGATCCGCACTCGAGCATGCCGCGATTCCGCGAGCTGTTCGACACGGCGGACGGGAGGGCCGTGCAGGCGTTCTTGAAGAAATACGACACCAAGGACGGCGGCCGCGACCAGGACGGCATCGTCACGCGTACCGAGTACACGGCCGCGGGCGGCGAGGACTGGCGCGCGGAGCTGGAGCGCCTCGACCGGCGCGACCAGCGATTCGGGGCTAACGCGCCGCGGGGCGACGAGATCATCTCGCTCAACGATGCCGCGCCGGTCTGGAACGACGAGGGGCGCGCGTTGGTGGCCTATCTCGGGCGCCTGGGTACGTCGAAGCCCGGCGCTTCGGTGGCGATCCCGCCGCGGACCGCGACCACCTCCGAGCAGCGCCGCGAAGCCATCGAACGCGGCTCCAAAACCTATGCCCGCCACTGTGCGAGCTGCCACGGCAAGGACGGCGCGGGCGACGGCCCGGCCGCGATGTTCTTTTCTCCGCGGCCGCGCAACTTCCTGCGCGGCAACTACCGATTCCGTTCTACGCCGGTTGGCAATCCACCGCTGGATGCGGATCTGTACCGAAGCATCCGGCGAGGGGTGGGGATGTCGATGCCCGCGTGGCCGACGCTGTCCGACGGGCAGGTCTGGGACCTCGTCGAGTATCTGAAGAGCCATCATCCGTTGTATCTGGGTCGCGAGTTGTTCGTCGATCTCCACGACGATCCCCTGATGGCGTTCGTGCAGTGGACGGACTCGCAGCGAACGGACGAGAAGCTCGCGGAACTCGAAACCGACGAACCTGGCGGCGCGCAACTCGGCATCAACAGACGCCTGTTCTCCATGCGGGGCCGTTGGTGGATCGGCGATCGCGGAGTCGTGCGCGAAGTGAAAGACGGCTTCGTGTTCCAGGCGTTCCGTTTCCGCCTGGGTATCACGGTGTTCGATTGGCTCGCGGAATACGATCCCGAACCGCGCGCGATCGCGATTGGGGAGGAGCCGTTCCCGTTTTCCGACGAATCGGTGAGCCGGGGCGAGCGTGTCTTCATGGACATGGGCTGTGCGCAGTGCCATGGTGCGACGGGTCGCGGCGATGGCTTGGCCGCCATCACGACGCGCGGCGCTCTCGGCGAGATCCTGCCGCCGACGGACTACACCCGCGGCGCGATGCACCTAAAGGGTGGATCGGATACGGCATCCATCGTCCGCACGATCCTGACCGGCATGCAGGGCACACCGATGCCCGGCTACGCCGCGAACTTCGCCGCGGACCCCGGCGGCCTCAAGGACCTGTGGCACCTCGCCCACTTCATCCAACGCCAATCCCGCGCCCGCTAGAGCGGGTCCCGAAACGGGTCCAGGATCCCTCCTGAGGATCCCTCCTGTGGGTGCGTAACGTGTTGGGCGGGAGTGGTTTATGGCGGGTGGGTGCGGCATGGGTGCCGCAGCTTTGGGGTTATCGTGCGGCCAGATTGTGGAGTAGCGCGTGCACGGCTTCGTCCGGCGGCGCGGCCCCGTTGACTTTGACGCACTGCGTGGCGGTCAGCTCGACGGGCGGGCGGAAATGGGCCGTGAGCTGTTCGAAAATCTCTGCGCGCGCGTCGGAGACTGCGGCGGGGTCGCGCTCGCGGGCTGCGGATCGGGCGCGGCGTTTTTCCTCTTCCGTATCGACCCACACAAACACGACAGAGGTCGTCGGACACGCAGCCAACAATCGCGCGCGCTGCCCGGGATCCGAGTACGTCGCGTCCAATACGACGGAGCGTTCGGCCGCCGTCTCCTCGCGTGCGCGCTGGATCAGCAGACCGTACGTGTTCTGCGTGAGCTCGGCGCGATAGGGACCCCCATCCACGGCGCCGCGCCAGCGCTCGGTCGGTTCCATGCCGCTCAATCGTTTGCGCTCGACATCGCTTCGCACCACTTCGGCACGCAGCGGCCGTGCGATCGCTTCGGCGATCCGGCTCTTGCCGCTGGCCGGCGGTCCGCACATCGCGATCACGGCCGGCGGCAGCGCATACGCCGCAGCGAGCTGGCGGTAGAGTCGCGCCGCGGCGACGGTTTCCGCATCACCGGTCTCCTGCGCGAGGATGTTCGTGACGTTGGCGCGCACCAGCGCGCGGCGAATTGCATAGAGTGCAGCCAGTTCGCGCAATTCCAGATCGCCCGTCGGGATCGCGTACCTGAGGATGAACTGGCGGCTCCAGTCCGCGTGTCCATAGCGGCAAAGGTCCATCGCCAGGAACGCGATTTCCGCTGCGACGTCGCCGCAACGCAGCGCGGGATCGAACTCGATGCAGTCGTACAGGATCGGAGCCCCGTCCGACGAGAAGCAGATGTTGCCCGCGTGCAGGTCGCCGTGTCCGTCACGGATACGAGCTTGCTTGATACGACGGTGAAGCAATTTCAGGTTCAGTGCGTTGGCGACGTGCTTTTCGATCCGATCGGCGAACACGGGAGCGAGGTGCGCGCGCGCGATCGCGATTGTCTTGTCGAACGTCTCCCGCACCTTTTCCGGCGTGGCGTACTCGTTCACGCCCGGCCCGGTGGGGCAGTTTCGATGAAATGCGATGAGCGCGTCCGCAATGCGCAATATCTCCTCGCGTGTCGCGAGGCCGTTTTTTAGTCGGTAGTCCAGCATGCCCTCGGCGGGCAACCGTTCCATCTCCACGGCGTACTCGACGACCTCGCCCGATTCGTCGTTGCCGCCGATCGCGAGCGACCCGTCCGAGCGCCGCACAACGCGCACCACTCCGCGGTACGTATCCGGTGCAGTTCGCCGGTTCAGCCGCACCTCCTCTTCGCAGAAGTGCCGGCGGCGTTCCAGCGTCGAGTAGTCCACGAACGGGAAGCACACGGGACGCTTGAGCTTGTAGACGAGGTCGCCGGCGACGTAGACCCACGAGACGTGGGTTTGATGGAACTCGACGTGATCCGGTGTATGCGGGTAGGCCTCGGGTCGCAGGAGCGCGTCGGGGAGCGTCGCGGGGTCGTGAGCCACGCGCCTAACCTAGCGCAAGAGGCTCCGGGCTAGTCGGCCCAAATACCGGCGTTCTCGCGCTGCGCCTTCGTGCGCTCCTTCAGGTAGCGCGTCTTGCGCACGTGGGCGTGCTTCGGATGGAGCCGGGCGATGCCGCGGCGGATCAGGTCCTGTCCGACATCGTTGCCGTCCAAGAGCACATACACGATGGCGTGGCCTTCGTACGTGACGCGCGCGTATCGGTCCCACTCGAGCTCGACGCGCTTGCCCATCAAGAGGCGCTGCATGTGTTCGCGCGCGTTCTGATCCATGACACGCGTCCCGGCGTCCGCGACCTTGCCGCGCCCGTTGGGGATCGTCACGCCGCAAAGGCGCAGGATCTGGCCGCCCTCGAGTTCGAGGATGTCGCCGGCGTGCACCGCGATGATCTTGCCAGCGGTCGGGATGGTCTCGTCCCGCTCGTCGTGGCCGAGTGCAGGATCGAGCAGGAACCACTGGTACCCACCGAGCGTCGGACGGAGACCGAACGCCAACGGGAAGAGCGCGGTCGGAGTTCCCGTTACGATCGCCCGGCGACCGTGCATCTTGAACGAGAGTCTCGGGGCGCGCGGAAACGACAACCGCGCGGCGAACAGGCGTTTCATCCACCCTTCCCGGACCTTCTCGAACGCGCGATGTCTGCGATCGAGCGGCGCAAACGCCTCATTCACGAACCGTTCGGCCTTGGCGGCCTGAAACAGCACGCGCCGCCCCTCGCAAAGCGGACAGACCTGGCGCTCGTAGACCGCGGGGCGCCAAGCGTCGTCGACGCGGTCATACCTGCGCTCGCGGACCTTGACCCGGATCGTTCCGGCTCCCCGGCATTGCGGGCACGCGTCCTCGAGGTTGTGCAGCAACTTGAGCAGCGCGTTCACGCGGGCCTTGAGGTCCGCCTTGCCGCGACTCTCGTAGTAATGACGGTATGGCCCATAGGTGAGCTGAGGCGCGGCCGGGACCGCCGACTCGTGCGCCGCTTGGTGGGCATCTTCGTGACGGTGTCTGCGAGGTGTTTCGGGTTTCGACCCGCCCTCTCCCTCGCCGCCGTCCGTTTCCTCATTTGCGCCGTCTTTGTACCGGATCGGAAGCGCGCCCTTCCAGTGGCTCGAAGGCATGCGCACCGTGGCGCGCTCCAAAAACCGGATGATCGCGTTGATCGGCAGCGCGAAGGTGCCGGACGATTCACCGAGCGCTTTCCAACCCGCGACGTGCATGCCGATCACGCGCCCCTCGGAGTCGAGCAGCGGCGCGCCGCCGTCGGCTTTGCTCGTCGTCGCGTCGTGACGCAGCAACATCAACTGCTCGAGTCCGGGCGGTCGCGCGGGTTCCGCCCCGAACAGGCGGGCGGGCCACGCTTTCCACGACGGCGTGTCCGCCGAACCCGTGCGCGAGATCGAGAACAGCGAGAGTTCGGTCAGGTCGGCATCGGCGCGCAGCAGTTCGCCGAGTTGGGCGGGCAGCGCCGTCGAGTGGCGGAGGTCGCCGACTTCGAGCAGCGCGAGTTGCAGACTCTTGTCGATCGCCTGTACGCGTGCCGAACGGGACAAACCGCCGCGCAGATGCACCGTGATCTTCTCCGCATCGCGCACGACGTGCTCGCGCGTCACGATCAGCCCCCGCGTCAGGCTGATCAGGATGCCGTTCGACTCGCGCGGCGCGGCACCCTCGGTCGTCACCACAACCGTCGACGCGGCAGCACGCGCTTGGATCTCCGGGCCGTCCAGAGCGGCCAGCGGGGGCGCCACGAGGCACAAGAGGCAGAGCGCGATGATGCGGCGGGCCATGGCAGCCCATTGTAGGGCGCATCACGCCCGGGAATCGTCTACGTGTCGGCTTTGACGTTGGTGGCGCCGTGTCCGCTTACGTTGCGATAGGCCCGCTGCGCGTACTCCGCCGACGTCGTCTCGCCGGATTTGAGGTCCGTGTAGTAGTCCAGGGCGATCCAGATCGTTCGCATGTACGGCAACGTGCACAGCGAAAACAAACCGATGAGCGGGCCCGTGAGCAGGATCGCCTTCCACGGTGACCAGTCCGTCAGCGTCCACACCAGGATCAGAAGGAGGACGGCGAAGAACTGGGTCGGGATGGAAACGA
>JAZFYD010000023.1:0-27419 GCA_036443405.1 Planctomycetota bacterium | reverse complement strand
ACGACGCCTGACGGCGCTTCAACGGCGTCAGCCGTTGAGCCAGCAACACGGAACGGCGTCAGCCGTTGAGCCAGAGATGTCCCAGCTCGATCTCGGGCCTGCGGGTTTTTCTCAGACGGAGCCTAGTTCACGCGGCCCTGGAACTCGCTGGTCGCCGTGCTGACCTTGATGCGGTCGCCGGTGTTGATGTGGTTCGGGACCTTGATCTCGAGACCCGTCTCCAACCGCGCGGGCTTGAAGACGTTGCTGACGGAATCACCCTTGAGGCCGGGCTCCGTGTGCTCGACGATCAACTCGACGGAGCCGGTCAGGTTGACGGAGATAGCCGTCCCCTCGAAAAACGTCACCTCAACGGTCGTGTTGGGGATGATGAACTTCATCTGATCCCCCACCTGGTCCGCGGAGAGGTGGTACTGCTCGTAGTGCTCGCCGTCCATGAAAACGTAGTGGCCGCCGTCCTGGTAGAGGTACTCGCACGCTCGTTTATCGAGGAAGGCGAATTCGACGCGCTCGGTGGCGCTGAACCTCTTGTTCACGATCTGCCCCGATTTGAGACTCTTGATCTTGGTCTGCACGTGCCCCCGCTTGTTGCCCGGGGTGATGTGGTGAAAGTCGGAGCAGACAAAGAGCTCGCCGTCGAGCACGAGGACCGATCCCTTGCGGATTTCAGTTGCGGTGGCCATTTCCGAGAGAGTAGCCGTCAAACGCCACCCCCTCAAGCGGTTGCACGAACGGGTCGAAGTTAGATCAGGTCGATGCGCAAATCTATCGGATGGCTCTTCGCCAGCGTGCTCCTCATCGGGGGCGTGTCTCTGGTGCACGAAAGCACCCAAAGCGCTCCGCCGGAGCCCGAGGAGATCCACGCGCTTTTTGGCGCGAATCTGCCCGGACCCGAGACAAACGATCCGCCGGAACTCACGGAGCGACGCGAAGTCCGCGGCTGGGAGGTCTGGATCGGCAACTACCCGAAGCACGAAAGCTCGTCGAGTGCTCCGATCGATGTGCGCAAGGACCCCGACGATCGCCACCGTCAGTTGCGCACGTTCCGCGCCGCATCGTCACCGGGCGCACGCGTCCGCTACGTCTGGCGCACGATCACAGGCAACTAGGGTCTAGTCGCTGCCGCCGGCGTTCTCGGGCTCAGCGTCTTTGCCCTTGTCGGAGTCTTTGCCCTTGCCCTTGTCCGTGTCCTTGCCCTTGGCCTCGTCCTTCTTCTTCTGCTCGTCCGCTTTGGCCTTCGCTTCGGCTTTGCGTTTGGCGTGCAACTCGCGCAGGGCGGCGACGTCGACCACGAACCGGGCGGTGTACGTCCGCCACGGCTGGTTGCTGGCCACCAGTTCATCGAGCAGTACGGACACGCTGCGAGTGACCTTGCCTTTGAAGAACTCCATCTCCTCCTCGCCATCGAGGACGTTGATCGTGATCTCCTTGTTCAGATCCACCAGGGCATCGTTGAGGAACAGCTCGAAACGCTCCAGACCGCGGTTGTCGATCTCGATGACGTTCGTCGCACGATCCGCCTCGGCCGTGAATCCGGCCATCGGGCGGCTGGAACTCGAACCGTCAAACGTCCCGTCGTAGCTGTTGATGTAAATCCAGTGGAGCCGCTGGAACGACGGATCGTGGATCGTGTACTCGAGCTTGCGCGGCTGATCCTGCCGCTCGACCTTGTCCATCCACTCCGCGAGTTTCTCGACATCCCCGAGGGGCTTTTTTGGATCCTTCGCGGTCTGCTGAACACTGCCTTTGGTGCCCGCGAGCAATTTCGCGGCGAACAACGCGTGCGATTTTTTCTTCTCGTTGGTGATGCAGTACGTCGGCAGTCCGGTGAGTCCGCCGTGTTTGCTCAGGTTGACCGCGCGGACGGACCCGAAGCTCGTCCCGCGGCCGAAGCCGGTCGCTCCGTGCAGGATCGCGCCGGCGAACACCTCGGGAAACCGCGCTGCGATTACAGCGGCGGTGTTGTCCCCGTCGATGAAAACACGCCGCTGATCCAAGGCCGGGCCACCAGTCTTCTTTCTCTGCTCGAAGTTGCCGGCCGCGTGACGCAGCGCGATCATCGCCCGCCCATAGGATTTGCGCTTGTTCCAGGCCTCGCCCTTCTTGAACGGGGTCGGCACTACGATGGCGTAGTTCTTGGCGATGCTCGGACTGCGCAGCCACATCTCCTTGATGTAGGCGGCGCCGTCGGGGTATCTCCGGTTGTTCGGGAGCGACAGAATCAGCGGGACCTGCCGCTTACCCGGCGCGTACGTCTTGGGCAGATATAGGAAGTACTTGACCGTGCCGACCCCGCCGGGGAACCCATGAACGTCGGGCCGAATTTCGACCGTCTTGATCGCGCCCTTTCTCCCGGCTTTCGGATTGGCAAAAGACATCTTCGCCCGGCTCGCCGCCCGAACCACCGACGGAACGTCCTCCAAAACACTGTGGCCGTCGACGAGCTTCGAAATGAACTTCTCGAGCTTGGCGCGCGCGCTCAGCCGTGACTTCTTCGGGAACAGGTAGTCCCGCATCAGCGCGTCGAGCTTTTTCTTGTCTTTATCGGGGAGCTCGAACGCCGGCGCTTCTTTCGGCGCTTCGGCCTTCTCGGTATCCGCCGCGCCCTCGGCCTTTTCGTCCTCGGGTTTATTTTCGTCGGCCTTCTTATCGCCGGACGCGCCCGGCGCTGCACCATCTCCGCCGGCGCCGGCGTTGGCCGGTTCCTGCGCAAACACCCCGCCCGTCAGCGCGAGCAGGAGAAGGAGCGATATGGCCTCTCGCATAGTTCTCTCCAGACGCGGACACCCCCCTATCGTGAACCTCTTCGGACACTCGAAGAGCAGATCCGAGGGTGACGCCAAACCTACTTTACGAAACACATGCCGCGGCGGACCGTTGCAACTCAAGATCTACTCTATGCGATGTTCGTAAGTCAAGGCGGTTCAGGGGGAAACGGCCGTTTTGAACCATCCCGAATTCTCCCGGGAACGCGGTCCGCAGCCAACGCGTTCGGGGCTATACTCACAACCAAGTGGAGTTCGACGGCTACCTCCACGGCAACACGGAGAGTCCCATGCGCGCACAAAGCTCAATCGCCAGAGTTCTCATGACGCTCGCCATCATCAGCTGGGTGGTTCCGGCTACGGCGTTTGCCGACGAACGGATCGGCTCGGCCTATCGCGGACCACACGAGCTGGTTGGCGGCGCCCAAAGCGGCACCGACGACGAAAGCGAAGTCAACACCGGCACCGAAGGCAACGAAGGTGAAGGAGAAGGCGGCGAGGGTGGTGAAGGCGGCGAGGGTGGCGGCGGCGAAGGCGGTGGCGGCGAGGGTGGCAGCGAAGGAAGCGGCGACCCCGGCTTCGGCTCCGGCTCCGGCGCGAGCACCGGTGCCGGCGGCAAGACGGCCAGGTTCGACGGGAAGATCATCTTCCAGTGGTGGTGGGAGCACAACAAGGACCGCTTCCTCGCCCGCGCGACCAAGCGCGGCCGCGCCAACGCCGGCAGCGCGCTCTACTGGTTCGGATCCGGCGCGAAGTACCCGCCGCGGAACATCCAGCCCGTCTCGCAGACCCAACGCGCCACGAAGGTGTTCAAGGTCCTGCAAGAAAATCTCAGCCCGAAAGTGGATGCCGGCGTGCGCGCCGAAGCCGCCATCGCGATGGGCAAACTTGGGAACGTCCCCGTCGCCGACGCTGACAAGAAAGAGGGACAGCCCGACAACGCAGTCGTGCGCGCCCTCCTGGCATCCCTCGGGCGTGAATCCAACGCGCTCGTGCGCTCCAGCGCGATCTTGGGCCTCGGCATCTGTGGCGACCACGCCGGGTGCGCCGCATTGTTGAAGATGTACCCGGACGCACCGGGCGCGGAAAAAGCCCACATGGCGCTCGCATTCGGCTTGGCGCGCTACGTGGAAGCCGTCCCGCTCCTCATCCAACGCCTTCCGCGCAACTCGAACGACAAGAGTTCACTCGATCCCAGCCTCGCGGCGATTCATGCCCTGGGCCTGATGGGTCCCGACGTCACCAAGAACGAAGCGTTCCAGAAGGCCAAGGTGGAAGGCAAACTTGTCAAACTGGCACGCAAGAAAGGCGGCATCGACGCGATTCGCATCCAGGCCGTTGTTGCGCTCGGACGCATGCAAGCCAGCGTGAAGACCGTCAAGATTGCAGCGAAGGACAGCACCAAGAGCGTGCAGTGGGCAGCCGTCTTGGCCCTGGCCAACTACAGCGATGATCCCGCGGCGGCCAAGGACGCGGCCAACGCGCTCAAGGGCAGAGATGGAATCGGCAGCAGCGAGGGCCAGACAAGGACCTTCGGCATCCTGGCGGCCGGAGACCTCGCGAGCCGGTTGAGCCCGAACTCGCCCGTGCGCAAGACTCTGCTCAAAGCGCTGAGGGACGACGCGCTCGACAAGAACGATCCTTACCGCAGGTCCGCTGCGGCCGTGGCGTTGGGAATCGCGAACGACTCCTCTTCCATCGACGCGATGGCGGAGTACCTCAGAGAGACCACCGATCACCAGGCGCGTGCCGGTCTGTGCCTCGGGCTCGGCTTGCTGCGCGCCACCGAGTACGCGCAACTGATCATCGACGAGGTGCTCACCCCCACCGGCGTCCGCGCCGATACGCGCGGCTACGCGGCGATGGGCCTCGCCCTCATGGGCGACACGACCCGGGTCGCGGAACTCCTGAAGTATCAAGACAGCTCCAAGGCGTCGGTGCAGATGCTGCGCCAGACTCCGCTCGCTCTCGGCGTGCTGGGCGATCGCACTCAGGTGAAAACGCTCATCCGCCACTTCTCCTCCGAATTCAAGAGCAAGGAGCGCTACGAGGCCGGCAACGCCGCCTACGCGCTCGGCTGGATCCGCGACGAGGCGGTCGTCGCTCAGCTCGAGAAACTCGCCCGCAGCGGAAACAAGAAGGTCCGCGGCATGGCGATCATCGCGCTCGGATACGCCGCTGCGGCCGAGGAGGTCAACCCGCTCACACGTTGCTACGAAAACGTCAGCCATAAAAAGACGTTCGACTGGAGGCTGCTCTGGAGGGTCGCCAGCATCCTGTAGCGACGAGTCCACACACGGAAACATCGGGGAGAGCGCTAGTCGCTCTCCCCTTTTTTGTGGGGTCACCCGGGCCCGCCAAACCCGCGACAACGCGCCGCGAGTCTCGCTCCGAACGGAACTCGGCGCGACGGCGGTCCGACGCTCGGTCTGTTCGTGGCTATACTCGAATGGCCTTGGTCGAGGGCCACAAGGAGACTCCAAAATGCGCGTCAGAGGCTCAATCTCAAGAGTTCTTGTCACTCTCGCGATCCTCAGCTGGGTCGTTCCGATGGAAGCGTCTGCCGACCGGATTGGCTCGGCGTATCGCGGTCCAAACGAACTCGTCGGCGGCGGGCAAGGTGTCGAAGAAAGCGTCGATGAAGGCGACCCCGGAGGTGATCCTGACGGTGACCCCGGAGACCCGGGCGATCCGGGTGATCCTGGTGATCCTGGCGGCGACCCCGGCATCGGTCCGAATCCTGGCATTGTCGGCCCCGGCAACAGGACGGCCGTCTTCGACGGCAAGATCATCTTCCAGTGGTGGTGGGAGCACAACAAGGACCGCTTCCTCGCCCGCGCGACCAAGCGCGGCCGCGCCAACGCAAACAGTTCGCTCTACTGGTTCGGCTCCGGCGCGAAGTTTCCGCCGCGCAACATCCAACCCATTTCTCAGACCCAACGCGCCACGAAGGTCTTCCAGACCCTGCAGGAAAACCTCAGCTCGAAAGTGGACGCCAAAGTGCGCGCCGAAGCAGCGATTGCGATGGGCAAACTCGGGAACATCCCGGTGGCCGACGCGGACAAGAAGGAGGGACAGCCCGACAACGCCGTCGTGCGCGCGCTGCTCGCGACACTCGTGAGGGAATCCGACAAGGCTGTTCGCTCCAGCGCGATCTTGGGCCTTGGCATCTGCGGCGACGCTGCGGGTTGCGCCGCGCTCGTGAAGATGTACCCCGAAGCGCCGACCGACGAAAAGGGCCACATGGCCATTGCATTCGGCTTGGCCCGTTACATGGACGCCCTGCCGCTGCTCGTGGACCGCATGCCGCGCAACGCAACGGACAAAAGCGCTGGAAACGCCGAGCTGGGTGCGATGCACGCCCTCGGCCTGATGGGACCGGCCGCGGCGAACAACGAACACGTTCAAAAGGCGGACGTGATCAAGAAGCTCGGCAAACTCGCCGGACGCAACGGTGGACTCGCACCGATCCGCATCCAGGCCATCGTCGCGCTGTCACGCATGCAACAGAGCGTGAACACGGTCCGGGCGGCCGCCAAAGACCGCACGAAGACCGTGCAGTGGGCGGCGGTCCTGTCGCTGGCGAACTACAGCGACGATCCTTCCATGGCCAAGATCGCGGCCAACACACTGAAAAACGAAGGGATCGGCAGCAGTGAAGGCCAAACGCGAACATTCGGCATTCTGGCAGCGGGCGATCTCGCGAGCCGCCTCGATCCCAACTCCCCCGTCCGGAAGACTCTGCTCAAGATTCTGAGAGGGAAGGACGGACTTCAGAAAAACGATCCCTATGTCCGCTCGGCCGCGGCGCTGGCCTTGGGAGTCGCGAACGACACGTCCTCCAAGGACGCGATGGCCCAGCTCCTCTTGGACACAACCGATCACCAGATGCGTGCCGGCCTCTGTCTCGGGCTCGGCCTGCTTCGTGCCACGGAGCACGCACAAAAGATCATCGACGAGGCGCTCACCCCCACTGGCGTTCGCGCCGACACACGTGGCTACGCCGCGATGGGCCTTGCACTCATGGGTGACACGACGAGAGTCGCGGAACTCCTCAAGTACCAGGACAGCAAGAACGCAACGTCGCAGATGCTGCGGCAGACGCCGCTCGCCCTCGGTGTGCTCGGCGATCGCGCCCAGGTCAGAACACTCATCCGCCACTTCGCCTCGGGGTGGAAGAGAAAGGCGCGCTTCGAGGCCGGCAGCGCGGCCTACGCGCTCGGCTGGATTCGCGATGAAGCGGTCGTCATCCAACTCCAGAAGCTCGCCCGCAGCGGGAACAAGAAGATCCGCGGGATGGCGGTCATCGCGCTCGGCTACGCCGCCGCGGCCGAGGAAGTGAACCCCCTCAGCCGTTGCTACGAAAACGTCAGCCACAAGAGGGACTTCGACTGGGATCTTCTTCATGAGATCGCGGGCATCCTGTAGCGACTCGGCAGAATCGAATCCGTCGCGGGGGAGCGCTGGTCGCTTCCCCGCTTTTTTTTCAGGGCCGACTCAGGTGCGCCGGACGAGCCAGACCTGCACGAGCGCGAGAACCGCGGCCGCGCCCCCGGCCACCAGGAACGCACCCCTGACGCCACCGGCCAGCAACGCCGCCTGTCCGGCCAACAGCGGGAGCAGGCTGGCGCCGGTGCCCAAGACCGCCTCGTGAATGCCTGCGCGCTTCCCGCGCGCCCCGCCCCGGCGCAGGCTGTACGTGAGTGACGCCTGATACGCGAAACCAAACGACAGGCCGGTAACGAACAGGAGCGGCATTCGCAACCACGCGGACTCGATCCCCGGCAGCAGAAGCGGCGGCACGACCATCGCGACGCCGGCGACCAGAAACGGCTTTTTCTTGTCGATCCAACCGTGCCAGTGCACGAGCACAAAAAACGAGACCACCTGCGCCCCGAAAAGCACAAAGAGCTGCCCGTCGATCAGCGTCGCCGGTTCGCCGAGCGACCGGCCCAGGACCGGCAGTTGGCTGACCAGAATGTTCCCGACACCGAACGCCGCGAAGTTCGCGAGCCACGCGGCGATCAGGAAACGGCCCGACGAGGTCGACGACGGCACGGGGTCCGGGCGTGGGCCACTCGACGGAAGCCTCGGCACGGCGAAGCCGGACGCGATCGCGATTACCCCCGCCACGGCGATGGCGTTCTTGGCGCCGAACAACTGCACCAGAATTCCTGCGACGAGAAACCCGGCTGCTTTCCCGAGACACCACGACACGTTGAACGTCGCGACCCACCGCGACCGTTCGCGGTCGGGAGCCAGATCGCCGAGGCCGCCTTGCAGCGCGGGCCAGAACAGGCTGTTGCAACACCAAAACGCCACGACCAGACCGACCAGCGCAACCGGGCTGCCCGCGCCGGCCGCGATCAGTGCCGCGGTGCCGGACAAAACGGTGCCGAGCCGGCACGACAGGTGCCGCGCCATCCGATCGCTCCAGACCCCCATGCGCAGCGCGAGCGCCGCATACCCTCCCGAAGCCAGCGCCTGCACGAGGCCGTTGAGCTGCGATTCGCTGCCGCCGGCGCGGGATCCGGTCAGTTCGGGCAGACGCAGGAACACCGCGCCGGTGAAGAGGAATCCGGCGAGGTCGTACGCGAAGGCGGCGAGATTGATGCGGGATCGGGGACTCAAAGCGCGAAGAGTGTATCTGCGAGGGGGCGTCCGGACGTTGGGGCTCCAACGCCGTCAGGCGTTGGGCAGAAAGTCCCGTACGGAACGCCCGAGATCCCTCCCCGCTGGCGAAACCGGCGTCCTCGCAGTACGCTCGCCGCCATGGACGTCGATCTCACCTCCCACCTTCTCCGCGTGGCGCAAGCCGCCGCCATCGAGGCCGCACGCACGACCGGTTATGGCGAGCGCCGACACGCCGACCACGTTGCGACCGAAGCCATGCGCAAGGCGTTTGATTCCGTTCCCATGCGCGGCCGCGTCGTGATCGGCGAGGGCGAGCGTGACGACGCACCGATGCTGTACATCGGCGAGGAGGTCGGAACGAACGCGGCCGATGCACCCGAGATCGACATCGCCGTCGACCCGCTCGAGGGCACCAACCTCTGTGCAACGGGCTCGCCCAACGCGTCGGTGGTCATCGCCACCGCCGAACGCGGCGGTTTGCTGCACGCCCCGGACGTGTACCTCGACAAGATCGCGGTCGGCCCCGGCGCGCGCGGGAGCATCGACCTGAACGCGAGCACCGCCGAGAACTTGGCCCGGATCGCCGAGAGCCTCGACCGCGAGGTGACGGATCTTCAAATCGTCGTGCTGGATCGCGAACGCCACACGGAACTCATCGCGGAGATCCGCGCAGCCGGCGCGCGCATCCAGTTGATCACCGACGGCGATCTGGCGCCCGCGCTTGCCGCGGCGCTGCGCGGCACAGGCATCCACGCCGTCATGGGTGCGGGCGGCGCGCCCGAAGGTGTGCTCACCGCGGCGGCGCTGCGCTGTCTCGGCGGCGAGATTCAGGGACGGCTGATGCCCGCCAAGCCCGGCGACGAGGATCGCATCCGCGCAGCCGGCATCGACGATCTCGACCGCGTCTACCGCACCGAGGATCTCGCGCCGGGCAAGAATATCGTGTTCACCATCACTGGAGTGACCGAGAGCAACCTCCTACGCGGCGTGAGGTTCTTCGGCGATGGCTGCCGCACGCACTCGCTTGTTCTGACTTCCCGCGGACCGCGGATGGTTCGGTTTGTGGACGAGATCCACATCTCCGACGACTACCGCGGCACGCTCCTGCTCTAGCGCGGGCTCAGCTGGGCGGTGACGCGGGTCTCCTCGCCGTCGCGCAGATACACGAACTCGACCTGATCGCCCGACGCGTACGGCGCCAGCGCCCTACGCAGTTCTTCGATGGACCGCGTCGGCGCGCCCCCCACCGAAACGACGATGTCGCCGACCTTCAGCCCCGCCGCTTTCGCGGTCGTCGGATCGCCCTTGCTGTTGCTCTCCACGACGTTCTGGACCAGGATGCCCTTTTTTGTCGGCACGCCGCTGATGCCCAGAAACCCGCTGGCGAAGTTTCCGCCCGCCATCAGTTTGGGCAAGAACTTCGCCATGACATCGGTCGGAATCGCGAATCCGAGCCCTGTGTTTTCGCCGTAGCGCGCGCGGACCCGGCCAAAGTAACCGGTTCGTTCGGTGTCGTTGACATCCATCAAGTACCCAACCAGCCGGCCGTCGAGATCGATGAGTGGGCCGCCGCGGTTGCCGCCGGAGACCGCCGCGTCGGTCTGCACGGCGCTCAGGGCGGGGTGAAGCCGCGCAAGCGCCTTGGTGCGCGAAACGACGCCGAACGTGGACTGCGGCGCGGCTTGACCCGGTGAGCCGTGCGGGAATCCGAGCGCAACCACGAAACTCCCGGCCGCCAGTCCGCGCGCCGGTGCGGGTTCCAGGACCGGAAGACCCTTCGCCTTGACCTTGAGCAGCGCGATGCGCAGCCGTTCATCGGTGCCGACGATCTTGGCCCGCAGGCGGGCTCCGTCCATGAAATCGACGGTCAGCTTGCGCAGCGGGCCGGGCCACCCGGTCGCCCGCAGCGGAGCCAGGATCCAACCGTCGGCGCCGACAACAACTCCGGACGCACGATCGTGGCCGGCAAGCGCGCCAGGTACCAGACGCGGCGTGATTCGCTTTTGGTACTCGTCGAATCGTTTCTTGTCCTTGTCGGACATGCCCTTGGGGTACCCGACCGCGGCGGCCACCTTTTCGCCCTTTTGCACACCACCCGACCGCACGCCGACGACCGCCTTGCTCGCGCGCCGAACCGCGTCCTGAATCACGGGCCCGAGCGCGTCTGCAACGTGGGCACGCCAGGCTCGCGGCGGCGGCGGCCGCCCCAGCAGTTTCGCGACGGCCGGGTCGCGGCTCCGGTACGCCCTCCGCACGCGGTCGAACGGCAACACGATGCTCTGTCCGCCCGCGGGCGTGCGGCGCGCGGTGACGAGGCCCACGAGATCGCCGGAGAGATCGACCAACGGCGAACCCACCGACCCCGGGTTGACCAGCGCGCTGGCATGAAACCAGAGCGGGCCGTCGTTGTCGCGCACGATGTTTGAAACGACACCCAAGCTCACAGTGGGCGCGCTCTCGCGGCCCTGGCCGTACGTCTGTCCGACCAGCAGCACCCACATGCCCTGTTGCACGTCGTCGCTCCGGCCAATCGAGATCGGTTTGACACGCGCGCCCTTGGCACGCAGCACCACCGTGTCGGTTCCTTCATCGTCCGCAAGCACTTCGGCGGTGATGGTCTTGTCCTTGTCGGGAAACCGGACGGGGACCGTCTTCGGGACGTGGCCGCCCCTCAGGAGCAGGCGCCGCGTGGTCAGAATCACGCCGCCTTGCGCCACGACGACACCGGTCTGATCGCTGTCGCCCGCATTCGGGGTGATCACGGTGACCACGGTCGGCCGGACGCTCTTTGACGCCTTCATGACTGCGTTCTCGGCCGCTCTCAGCTCGCCGGCGATCGACTCCGCGGCCGGCAAAGGCAGCAGGCAAAGCGCAGCGCGCACGATGGCGGTGCGCTTCATCGCACGATCCCCGCGGCCTCGGCGGCGTCGCTCAGGACGATGCCGATCTCGCGCGTGCGGCCGTCCCGCTTGTACGCGATGCGGGTCTTGTGGCCGGGTTCGAGGTAGCTGAGGATCATGACGAGCTGGTCGATCGAGGTGATGGTGGTCCGGCCGAGGCGGACGAGCCGGTCTCCGGCCGCCAACTTCGCGCCTCCCGCGCCCGCCGTCGCGACCACGCGTGTCAGGTACACCGCGTTCTCCACCTGTTTCCACTCCGCGCCGAGGTACGCGCGCTCCCAGAGCGGGAGCGCCTGCTCGGCCGCGTTGCGTTGACGCGGCGCGTCGGCCTGCGATCCGAGCTTGAACGACGTGGTCTTCGTGTTGTTCCCGCGGCGAAACGAAAGGCGCACGAGCTTCTTCTCGGGGAGCTGGTCGACGACGTTGACGAACGCGGTCCGGTTCTCGACCTTCTTGCCGTTCACCTTGTAGATCACGTCACCGCGGCGCACACCGGCGCCGGCGGCCGGCGAACCGCCATCCACGCGACGGACCAGTGCCCCGCCGGACTTCGCGGTGCCGACGTGCAGGCCGTGATAGCCATACGAGACGTCCTTGCCTTGCCGCTTCATCATGGGCGCGATGAAATCCCGGATCTGATTGATCGGAATCGCGAACCCGATGCCGGTGTTGGAGCCCGTCGTCGAGTGCATCAGACCGTTCATGCCGATGAAGTGGCCCAACGCGTTGAAGAGCGGCCCGCCGGAATTGCCCTTGTTGATCTCCGCATCCGTTTGCACGGCGCCGACATACGTGAAGCGGCGTTCGCTCGCATTTCGGCTCTTGCCGGAAACGATGCCGAGCGTCACCGCGGGTGTCCCATCCAGCGCGTGCCCGAACGGATTCCCCATCGCGAACACGAAGTTGCCCGGCTCGAGTTTCTTCGCATCACCCTTGTTGTAGTCGACGAAAGGCCAGCTCTTCCGGCCGTGGAGCTTCAAAAGCGCGATGTCACCTTTCGATCCGGTGTCCGCGAACAGCTCGGCTTCGTAGCTCACGCCGTCGCTGAGCGCCACCGTGATGCGCGCCGCCTTGTCCACGACGTGGACGTTGGTGAGGAAGAAACCGGTGCGGGAAATGACCGTCCCACTCCCGAACCCGACCAACCGCACGCCGACCTGCCCCGTTTTCGGGTTGAACGTTGCGTGGTAATTCGAAACCGCGCCGACGGCCGGAGTCACCTTGGCCACGACAGCCTGAAACTCCGCCTCCAGCGCGCGAACCTTCTCCCGGGCCTTCTCGAGGTCCGGTTCCGAAGCGCGGACGGTCGCGCTCCCAAGGGACACGCCAATCACAGCGATCCAAACCGGCAACAGCTTCGCCGACCTCATGCACCGCAGTTTAGCCGGGCCGGGTGGCGCGTGCTGCCCGGGCTGCGACCGCGCCCGTGGCCCGGCCTGTTGGCCCAGTCGACGCCCGACAATCGAGAATGCCCCGGTACGGAAGCTCCAACGGCGTCAGCCGTTGGGCAAGAGACACGGAACGGCGTAAGCCGTTGGGCAAAAGAAAAGGCGCGAGGCCCGGCGGACAACCGGACCTCGCAATGGTGACCCTAGGGGGACTCGAACCCCCGTCCCAGCCTTGAGAGGGCTGTGTCCTGGACCGCTAGACGATAGGGCCGTCTAAATGTCTGATTTTCATTGCTCCAACGGCGTCAGCCGCCAGGGCCTTTCGATACCAATTGCTTCAACGACGTCAGCCGCCAGAGCCGTTCAATCCCCATTGCTTCAACGGCGTCAGCCAGCCAAAGCCTTTCAATACCTATTGCTTCAACGGCGTCAGCCGTTGAGCCAAAGTGGCTGAGGAGGCAGGACTCGAACCTGCAACTTCCTGATTCAGAGTCAGGCGTTCTACCAATTGAACTACTCCTCAATCGGCGAAGCGGGTCAGGTTAAGGCCGCCTTGTGGACCCGTCAAGAAGACGGGAGTTGCCCCGGGTTTCGCGGAGAGCGCCCGCGATTTGCGATTCTCCCAAGCGTAAAAGGCCGAGGCGCGTTTAAATGGGGTCATGGCGATCCTGCTCACCTTCCTCCTGCTCGCGCCGGGACCCGCCGCCGAGAAGGTGCCCCAGCTCGAAACCCTGCTCAAGGCGCGCAAGACCAACGACGCTTTGGCGCTGCTCAAGAAGATCGGCGAGCTCAAGGAGAACCACGTCGAGGCCAAAGCACTCGTCAAGCTCATTCGGAAACCGAAACCGAAGATGCCGCCCGAGATCATCGAGGCGTCGTTTCACGCGCTGGCCGGCATCGAGAGTCGCGAGATCACGAAGTCGCTGCTCATGCTGATGAAGGTGCGCCGGCTGAAGAAGGACCACGTCGCCCGCATCGGAATCTGCCTCGTCCTGGAGGCGACGGGCGATCCGGCCGGGATCGAGTACCTGACGGATCGCATGGTCGATGTCGATGACCGCGTGACGGCGGCGGCCGCCGCCGCCATGGGAACCCACCGCCACGCCAAGGAGAGTGTCCGAAAGGAACTGTTCACGGCCCTCTTGAAGATCTTCGTTCCCACGTACAACCTGACCAAGTCGCTCAAGGGAGATCACAAATCGCAGCGACGCCGCGCCGAGAGGAAGTGGGAGTTGATCGAAAAGCCGTTCGAGAAGAGCCTGCAGCTCTTGTCCAACCACACCGAGCGCACCCCGCCGCAGTGGCAACGCTGGTGGAACAAGAACAAGCACAAGCGCTGGACGGCGCGGCAAGAAGAGTAGGCGGCGCGTTAGCGCCCCTCTGCCTTGGCCTTGGCCTCATGCGTCGGACCTCGCCACTCGGTCCCCGGGCCACTGCGCACCGTTCGTGTCACGCAAGAGGCTGCGGTCCGGCGACCAAGGGGTAAGGCCGGGGCCGACGCATGAGGCCAAGGCCGAGGTCTAGAAGCAATCCGAGGGGCGGGCGATAAGCCGGGTCCTGTCGTGAACGGTCATTTGTCTGCTACGGCGATTGCTCGCCGTCTCTAGCGGCCTGCCCGGAGGTGTGACGGGACGAGCCGCCCCTTCCTCCTTATTCGGCCTAACACCAGGTGGGGTTTGCCGTGCCGGGGATGTCACCATCGCCCGCGGTGGTCTCTTACACCACCGTTTCACCCTTACCGGAGCAAGCCCCGGCGGTCTGTTCTCTGTGGCACTTTCCCTATCCTTGCGAACGGTGGCCGTTAGCCACCACCCTGCCCTGCGGTGCCCGGACTTTCCTCGGAATTTCTCCCGCGACCGTCTACCCGCCCTCGGATCGCAATTTGTCAAACAACAGAACGCGGATCTTACCCCGACCACCATCGTGATTTCCTCTTACGCTGGAACCTCGTGCGTTCGGCTCCGCTCTCGTTCTGCTTGTTCGTGTTTGCGTATTTGCCCGGAGCCACGGTGCGCGCCGGTGGCGAAGACGCCGAGCCGCGGGGCGTGCCGGACGAACTCTCCGCGAAAATCGATCAGGCGGTCGTGCGCGCTCGGCGTTTCTTGAGAGTCGCGCAAGACGGAAGCGGCCCTTGGTCGCCAAGAAACCCGCTCTACACTCGGCACAAGGGTCGGGTGGAATTCGAAGCCGGCCTGACGGCGCTGGCTGTCTATGCGATGGCTGCCGCGAGTGCGCCGCAAACCGCCCCGAGCATTCAGCGCGCGATCCACTGGCTGGACGGAGAAGGCAAGGCCGGACTCGCACCCGGCGCCAAGTACGCCACCTACTCGAACTCGTTCCTGGTGCTCGCACTCACCTCGCTGGACCCCGTCCGTTACGGCGGCCGCATCCGCGTCTTGGTCGACAAGATCCTCGCGGGCCGCCAAAAAAACGGGCTCTGGGGTTACCGCCTGCTCCCGAACCACCCCGACGTTTCAACCGATCACTCCAACACACAGGTCGCGGTGCTCGCGCTCTGGGCCGGCGAGTCCCTGGGCGGCGCCACCGTGCTGCCGGCCGCCTGGACCAGAATCCGCACTCACTTCCAAAAAAACCAACGGCGCGACGGATCCTGGGGATACACCTCCGCCGACAACACGGGCACCGCGACCATGACCTGCGCGGGGCTCAGCGTCTGGATCTACGCGGCCGCGGCGCTGGAGCAGGACCCCGCGAACCTGGACGGACTGAGAAAGTCGGACACGGCATCGCGCGCGTTGGGTTGGTTGCGCCGCCACAGCAATCCGGGCTATTTCCGAGACGCCTACTACCGTGCGGGACTGGAACGCGTCGGGACTCTGCTCGCGCGCCCCAAACACGAGTGGTACCTCGACGGCGCGAGCTATTTGATCCGGCATCAGCGTCCCGGCGGCGGATGGTCGGCCACCGATGGTGCCGCGGGAATCTACGAGACGGCCCTCTGCACATTGTTTCTGTGTCGCGCGACGCTGCCCCCGCGCACGGGTGAGAGTTCCAAAGACGCCGGCGCGCCCGGCCGCGACTCCACCCGCGGCGGCGAGTTTCCCGATCTCGTCGATCCGGGCGAGGGAGCCGAACAACGCCTCGAACGCGCGATGACGCTTTATGGCTACTACGCCGACAGCCGCAAGGCCGCGGTCGCACCTTTATTTGCCGCGCGCGGACCTAAGCTCATCGGCTATCTCGTCGAAGCACTCCGGCACAAGGAAGTCGATCGCCGCCGCGCCGCGTACGACCTGCTCACGAGGCTAATCGCGCGCGAGGTGTACTTCGACCCCGTCGCCCCACCGAAGCAGCGCACGGTGATGCACAAGGTGATCGACAGCTACTGGAAGAAACACCGCAACGATTTCCGCTGGGACACGGACCTCGGTAGGTTCACGGTGCGGGAGTAAGGCCCGATTCAACGACTGCTCCAACGGCGTAAGCCGTTGGGCCAACAACACTGCAGCCGTTGGGCCAGAGTCACAGCGCGCGGATAGCCTTAATAATCGAATCGGGGTCCAGACCCTGATGGTGCATGTGCTCCCACAATCCACCATCGCCCTGTTTGGTCGAACCTATGTGCCGGTACTTCGGCCCGAATCCGCGCTCCAGCAACCAGGTGCCGTAGCGCAGGCCCAAACCGGTGTTGCGGTTCTGGCTCTCGACAACGAGAACGAACGGCGACCGGCCCGCACGCGCAAGCATCTCATCGTCCGGCACGTTGAGCGTCGGTTTGTTGATCAGCCCGACGTCCAAACCGTCGGCCCGCAACCGTTCAACCGCATCCAGCGCGCGGTAGAGCATCTCGCCGTAGCTGACGACATACCCGGCGCTGCCCTCGCGCACGATCTCATCCACGCCCGGCTCGAACGAGTAGCCCTCGCCGTAGAGCGGCGTGCCGTCCTCCTTGAGGATGTCCGGCGTCCCCGAGCGCGTCGAGAACAGGAACCGCAGCCCCGGATCCCAGAACACACGCTCGAGCAACGAAGCGAGCTGATGTTGGTCCGCGGGGAAATACAACCGCGTGTGGTCGTTTTCCGCGAGCGCATTCGCCGCGAAAAAGTTGTTTAGACCGAAGTGGCACGTGTTGTCCGCCATCCAGTCCACGCCGGCGTGGGAGAAATGCGCGAGCACGTTGGCTTCGTTCAGCCGCGCCATCGTGATCTCGGAGATCAGCATCTCCAAGAACGCGCTGAAGGTGGCGAAGATGCCCTGGCGTCCCGCATCGCACCCGAATCCCGCGGCGGCGCTGAAGTTGCCGCGCTCCATCACACCACTGGAGATGTAGATCTCCGGAAACGCCTTGCGGATGTGGTGCATGCCGCACGACCCCTCGAGGTCGCTGTCGATGGCGAGTACGCGCGCCTTCCGCTCGCTTTCGTCCATTTTGCCGAGGATCTCGCAAACGACCTTGCCGAACAGGTCGCGGTTCTTGGCCTGCTTCGCGGAGCTGCCCAAGAACACAGCCGGGTCCTTCGGTTTCACGACGGCTTTTAGGTACTCGATGGCCTCGGTGTGGCCGCGCGCCTCGAGATACTCGAGCGCGGTCGCCGCCTTGACGACGTCATGCCCCTTCGGCGACCCCTCGATCCCGGGAATGCCGAGCGCCATCTTGCGCTTGTTGATCAGTGCGACGGGACCTGTGGTGTTGAGCGCCCGCTGCATCCGCGCGTGCAGCGCGTCGATATCCTCTCCGTCGCCGGTGTTGACCGTGAGACCGTGGCCTTCCAGCGTGCGCGCGACATCGAAGCCCTTCAGATACTCGCTCGGGTGCCCGGCGATGGTGACGTCGTTGTCATCGATGAGCAGCTTGATGTCGAGGCCTTGGGCGACGGCCAGACGCGCCGCCTCGGCGTCGTTCCCTTCCATCTGCGAACCGTCGGATCCAAACATCACGACGGTCTTGCCCGGGTTGGCGATCGCGACGCCGTTCACGTACGGCCACATGTGTCCGAGTCTTCCGGAACTGAACGTGACGCCCGGCGTGAAGTCGCGTTCGGGATGGCCGGGCAGCTTCGACCCGGCTTCGCGGTAGTGCAGCAACCGCTCGGGTTCCATGTGCCCGTTGAGCACGGACATCAGGTACTGGATCGCGACGCGGTGTCCCGCCTCGTCGAAGTAACAGGGAACGATGTCGTCGTCGCCGCGCATGAACGCGTCGGCGAGCAACACCTCCGGAACGATGTCGTAGGGGCCGCCGGTGTGCCCCCCCACGCCCTTCGCGTCCGCGACCGCGGTGTAGAACACGATCACATCGCGGCACAGATCGATGTTCGCGCGCAGGATCTCGCGCTCCTGATCCGTGAGGTTCGCGCGCTTCCGATCGAGCGCGAGCGGGCGGTATGCGTTTAGGTCAATCGGGAAACTGGTCATGTTTGCGTCCGTCGCTCTCGATCCGATGGCCTGAGCATCCCTCTCCGAAAGGGTCCCGTGACTCTGGGTCTCTTGCAACATGCCGCGCCTCTCGCTCCGGGCACTGGTCGGGAAACACACCCGTCCGCGCCGGATTGGGGAGGAGTGTAGGCCCGCACGGGGTCAGAAACCCGAGTCCTGCCTCCCGCGCGAAATTGTGCCTGAAATTCATCTCAAACCGTTCGAACGAGTGGCTCCAACGGCGTCAGCCGTTGGGCAAGAAACACGTCAGCCGTTGGGCAGAAAACATTACAGCGCGTAGAGAATCCGGGTGCAGGACTTGCAGCGCATCAGCTCGGACCCGCCGATGACCTTGACGGCATCGTTCGAGGTGACTGCCATGTAGCAGGCCGAGCAGTGCAGGTCGTTCCCGATTCGGCCCGCGGCGCGGTCGATCGTGCCGTCGATCGCCGACATCGCGTCCGCGTGTTTGACGCGCACGCGGGCGTAGCTCGACGTGGCGTCGGGGTTCAGCGTGTGGACGTATTCCTCGCGCTCGACCTTGCGTTTTTCGAGGTCCGCCCGGACATCGGCCAGCGGCGCCTCGAGCTCGACCTTCTTCTCGTCGTACGCGGTTTTCGCCTTCTCGAGCTCGGCTTGGTGGGCGGCGACCCCCTCCTCGAGTTCCTTGGCCCGATCCATCGTCACGACAGTCTGCTCCGTGCACGAGTTGATGTCGGCCAGGAGCCCGGCCATCTGCTCCTGCAGCGTCTGGTACTCGCGCATGGACAGCTTGGGCGCCGTCATGAGCGAGCGAACCTTGTCGCGTTGGGCCTCTTTCGTATCGACCTCCAACTCGTTGCGTTTGGATTCGGCCCGGGCGGCGAGCACGGCGCCCTTTTCCTCCGCGACCTTGCCCTCGAGTTCGGTGATCGCGTCCGTGTGGGCCTTGAGCCAGATCGGCACCTGGTCGAGCTTCTTCTGGAGCCGGTCGATTTTCCGGTCCATGTCGTGGAGCTTCAGCAAGCCAGCGATGACGTCCATTCGTTACCTGTGTACCGGTTCTGTTTCAGTGGGAAGAAAGGTCAGGTCCGCGGCGCGGCCGTTCGGCCGAATCGCCAGGGAAGAGCGCACGAAAAAAGGGGGTCCGCCAAGCGGGCCCCCCAGAAGTGTGTTTTGGGTTGCGTGGTTCGCGGTGTTCATCCGCAACCGTGACCCGGAGAAGGATTCCGGGTCGTTGTTGCCGACCCCCCCGGAGAGGAACTCCGGATTGGCCATCTCGCCGCCTTTGCCGTTCATCGCTCGCCGGCTCCCTCCAGGAAGCCCTCGAGCTTTCTGGCCCGAACGGGATGCTGCAGCTTGCGAACGGCCTTCGCCTCGATCTGACGCACGCGTTCGCGCGTGACCTTGAAGATGCGGCCGACCTCCTCGAGGGTGTAGGTGTACCCGTCACCGATGCCGTAGCGCAGCTTGATGATCTCGCGCTCGCGGAAGGTGAGCGTTTGCAGGACGCCCTCGATCTTGTCCTTCAGCATTTCGTGCGACGCCGCCGTAACCGGCGACTCCGCCTGCTCGTCCTCGATGAAGTCACCGAAGTACGAGTCGTCCGACTCGCCGATCGGCCGGTCGAGGCTGATCGGATGCTTGCTGATCTTCAGAACGCGCTTGGTCTCCTCGACGGAGATGTCGGTCGCGGCGGCGATCTCCTCGATCGTCGGCTCACGCCCCTTCTTCTGGATGAGCCGCTTCGTCACGTTGCGCAGCTTGCTCATCGTCTCGATCATGTGCACCGGGATGCGGATCGTGCGGGCCTGGTCGGCGATCGAACGCGTGATGGCCTGCCGGATCCACCAGGTGGCGTAGGTGGAGAACTTGTAACCGCGGCGGTACTCGTACTTCTCGACCGCCTTCATCAGGCCGGTGTTGCCCTCCTGGATCAAGTCCAGGAACGTCAGACCGCGGTTGCGGTACTTCTTGGCGATGGAGACGACCAGCCGGAGGTTTCCGCTGCTGAGCTTGCGCTTGGCCTCCTCGTACTCCTCGAAGCGATCGCGAATCACCTCGATGCGCTTCTGAAACTGCTCGTGGCTCTCGCACACGCGCAGTTGCAGATCGTGAAGTCGATCCTCGTGCGCACGAATCTCGTCGCGCGGCGCGCGGCGGCTCTTCAGCTCGCGCGCCCGGGACGCACGATCGTCCATCTCGTCCAGCACGTCCTCGATCTCGTCCTTGAGCGGACGGATCTTCTTGATCTGCAGCGCCAGCTCCTCGAGGAGGACAACCCCGCGCTTGCGGCGGCCGCGGATGGAGTGCCAGAGTTCCTTCTTGCGCGTTTGGCCGGTCCGGGCCTTTTGGTACTCGACGAACTCTTCGCGCAACGTATCGCGCACGCGCTTGGCGGTCGCGAGGTTGACGGGAAGGCGCGTCGCAATCTCTTCCTTGTCCGTCTCGCCCGAGGTGTTGATCTTCAGCGTCCGGTCGAACGCAAGCTCGCCTGCCTGAACCTCGTCGAGCGTGCGAATCGCACGGTCCATCGCGACGGCGGACTCGAGCACCTTCACCCGGTAGCGGCGGCGGGTCAGCTCGATCTTCTTCGCGAGCATGATCTCTTCGTCGCGGGACAGGAGCGGGATCTCGCCCATCTGCGTGAGGTACATGCGGACGGGGTCGTCGATCTTCTCGACAGAGCCCGTCCCGAACGGCGCGCTCTCGTCGGGCGCCGGCAGTTCCTCCTGATGCTGGAGCAACGCCAGCGCGTCGGCGCGCCGGGCGTCTCCGTCATCGTCAGCCGCCGGTGCGGTCGTCGGCGGCGTTGCCGGCACATCGGACTCGTCGAGCAACTGAATGCCCAAGTCATCCAGATGCATCAGGATCTGGTCCAACTTCTCCGGCGAAACAAGATCATCGGGGAGGACGCGGTTGATTTCCTCGTAACTGAGGAAACCCTTCTGGCGTCCCTCCTCGATGAGGAGTTTCACGTCGGGATCGAACGCTTCGGTTGTCATCCGTTCTCCGAAAAATGTGTGTGGTCCAAATCCACCGCATCGCGGTCCGTCACATCACCGCCAGCCGTCTCATCACTGCCAACACGCCGGGCGGTCCATGAGGAATCTCGCGAAGACCCACGCTCGCGCCGTCTCCGGTCCACGAGGGTCTTCAGATGGATTTGCGCTCTCTCGATCAAATCTTCGGGAGTCTCCAAACGCTCCAAGGCAAAAAGCGCCTCGGGCGTTTCCTCCAACTCGGCCCACAGGGTCTCTCGCGTCACTTCGCCGCCCCCACTGACCAGACCCCGAAAGGTCTGTGCCACAAGCCGCAGTGCGGGGTCTTGGAAACCGCTGAACGGGTAAACCTCCTCGACCTTCGCCCAGAGGCTCGGGTCAAGCAGGCACGCGCTCAATAGTTCCCCCTCCATCTTCAACCATGCAGGGGCTCCGTGGGAGTTTTGCGCACCGGTTGCGGAAGGATCCGCCTCAAAATCCCGACCCTGCGTACGGCGGGGCGGGCGGGAGGCGTGGCGAAGAGTCAACTCGGACACGTGAAACTTCTCCGCTAGCAACTTGAAGGCCACGCCCTGCCGAAGGGGATCGGCAATTCGGGCCACTCCGTCCACCAGCTCTCGCAGCGCAGCCGATTCGCCATCCAACGAACCCTTCGGATGGCGGCTCAGTGCCTCGCTTACGCGGAACTCCCAGAGGTCCACGGACCCGGCGAGGACCCGCTCCAAGGCCTCCCGGCCCTGTTCCACAATGAGATCGGCGGGGTCGCTCCCCTCGGGCAAGATCGCGACGACCCCCTCGACTCGCTCCTCCAAGAGCGCCCCGGCTGCTCGCTCCGCGGCGCGGCGGCCGGCCTGGTCGCCGTCGTACAAAAGATGCACCGGCACCGCGACGCGCCGAAGGTTGTTGGCATTCTGCGACGTGAGCGCCGTGCCGAGGCCTGCGACCGTCTCTTTCAGACCCGCCTGATGGCACATCAGGACATCCGTGTATCCCTCGGTGACGAGCACGCGGCCCGCCTCGACCGCGGCTTGGCGTGCCTGCCGAAGGCCGTACAGCTCGCGGCCCTTGTGAAACAGCGGACCGTCGGGCGAGTTCAGATATTTGGGCTGTGCGTCCCCCATGGCGCGCGCACCGAAGCCGATGACGTGGCCGGCGAGGTCGTGGATCGGGAACATGATCCGGCCGCGGAACATGTCATACACCCGGCCGTCGTCGCGGCGGCGCAGCAGCCCGGCGTCGACGAGAGCCTGCTCGGAAAACCCCTTTTTCTTCGCGTAGTTGCGGAGTCCTTCCCACTCGTCGGGGGAAAATCCGAGATCGAACGTCTCGATCGTCTCCTTCTCGATGCCACGCTGCTCCAAGTACAGGAGCGCGGGCGCGCCGGACTCCCGATGGAGCACCGCCCTGAAAAACCCGGCTGCGAATCGAAGAGCCGCCAGTGCCTCGTTGCGCCGCTCGGCGACCTCCGGAGAGATCTCGTGCTCTTCGGGCAAGACGATGCCCGAATCCTTGGCGAGATCCGTGAGCACCTCACGAAACCCGAGGTTGGCTTTTTTCATCAGGAACGTGATGACGTTGCCGCCTTCGCCGCACGCAAAACACTTGTAGCGTTGGCTGTCGGGGAAAACCGAGAACGAGGGGTTCGCATCGTCGTGAAACGGGCAGAGCCCCTTGTACGAAGCACCGGAGCGTTTGAGCGTGACATACCGCGAGACCACATCCACGATGTCCACCGCCTCTTTGACGGCCTGAATGGTCTCGTCGGAAACGCGTGCCAAGCGGTCTCGAGCTCCTATCGTGCGCGGGGAGGGGCGGCCTAGATACCGCCTCCCAGCCTCAGGATCGTAACGGGTTGCGGTGTCGCCGCCTGGGGTCTCCGGCGAGGGTCTTTCGTCGTCGCCAAGGCCTCAAACGGCGAACCGAGCAGTGTCGCCGACGAAGTGCCCTTGGTCAAGGCCGAGGGGACTCCTCCCTCGGCCTCATGCGCCGGCCTTGTGCGTTCGACCCTGCCCTCTCGGACCTCTGTCCACTCCCTCGAGCCCTTCCAAAGGAGGAGGTTGTGGTCCGGGGACCGAGAGGCGAGGCACGACGCATGAGGCCGAGGCCAAGGCCGAGGTTCTCATGCGTTCAGAATTCCTACCCAACTCTCCGGCGCAACCTCCTGCGGTCGCGCATCGACGGATACTCCCGCCGCCTCCAAACGCGCTGGGTCGATGCACTTTCTCAACGTCTTGCGCCGGTGCAAGAACGCGGCGTGCAAAAGCTGCGGGAGGCCGGCCGCCGCCAATTGCCGCGCGCGGGACGGGTCCTTGGGTGTCAGCCGCAACACGGCGGATTGAACCTTGGGTTCCGGCCAGAAGACCCGCGGCCCCACGGCGCGCTCGATCTTCGCTTCCGCCAGGAGCCCCACCGCAACGGTCATCGGGCCATATTCCGCGGTCCCGACGTCGGCGACAAAACGCTCCGCCGCTTCCTTTTGGACCAAAACAACGATGTCGCGACAGGCGATCCCGGACCAGAGCAGGCTCGCGAGAAAAGGCGTCGCCACCGAATACGGCAGATTCGCCGCCACCAGCAGGTGCGCCAGGTCGCGCTGCGATTGCTCCTCGAGCCAGGCGCTCGTGATATTCGGATTCAGTTCACGCTTGCTCTTCAAAACGTCCCCCGACTCGAACCGGACATGCTCCGGCCACGCTGCGGCCCCCCGCGCCGCCTTTTGCAGCTTCACGTCAACGTCGCAGGTCACGACACAGCCCGCCCGCGCGGCCAGTTCCCAGGTGAGCACCCCCGTCCCCGTGCCGACCTCCAGAACACAATCGTCCCTTGTGGCGCCGGAATGCCGGGCGATCGCCTCGATCAGGTTGGGATCGATGAGGAAGTGCTGCCCGCGCATCTTCTTCGGGAACAGACCGTTGGCGGCGAGCAGCGCCTGAACGGCGGTCTTGTTCGTCGGGGGGCTGGCTTCGGAATTTCGCACGGTTCGCCTGTTTGGGCCGCACCCAAGAGAATTGAGGGCCCAGGGGTCGATAATAAGGGAGTGAACCTAAAAGGCGTCGTCCTCGCGGGAGGGCTCGGCACGCGGCTCCAACCGCTCACCAAGATCACCAACAAGCACCTGCTGCCGGTCTACGACCAGCCGATGATCTACTACCCGATCCGCACGCTCGTGCGGGCCGGCATCTCCGAGATCCTGCTCGTCACCGGCGGCGAACACGCGGGTGATTTCCTGCGCCTTTTGGGCAACGGCAAGGAGTTTGGGTTGGAGCGCATGCACTACGCCTACCAGGAGGGCGAGGGCGGTATCGCCGAGGCGCTCGGTCTCGCCAAGAGCTTCGCCGACGGGAGTCCGATCTGCGTGATGCTCGGGGACAACCTGATTCAGGACGACCTCACGGACGCGGCGAGGGACTTCGATGCCGATCCGAACGGCGCGATGCTCATGCTCAAGGAGGTCGAGGACCCGGAGCGTTTCGGCGTCGCGCGATTCGAAAACGACAAGCTCGTCGAGATCATCGAGAAACCCGAGACACCGCCGTCCAACATGGCGGTGACGGGCATCTACTTTTACGACGCGCGTGTTTTCGAGATCATCCCGGGTCTGGAGCGGTCGCAACGCGGCGAACTCGAAATCACCGACGTCAACAACGACTACATAAGACGCAACGCACTCGTGCACCGCGAGCTTCGCGGCTGGTGGACCGACGCGGGCACGTTCCCTTCGCTTCACCGTGCGTCGAAACTGGTGGCCGAATCGGCCGAGGAACCCGGATCATGATCGACGGAGTTTCAGTCAAACCGCTCACGATGATCTCCGACGAGCGCGGGCGGCTCATGGAGATCCTGCGCCGCGACGACGAGATCTTCGACGGCTTCGGGCAGGTCTACATGACCACGGCGTATCCGGGTGTCGTCAAGGGGTGGCACTTCCACGAGAAACAGACGGACTACTTCACCTGCGTCCGCGGGATGATGAAACTCGTGCTCTTCGATGACCGCGAGGGGTCCCCCACGCGGGGCGAAGTGCAGGAGTTTTTCGTCGGCGAGCACAAACCGATGCTCGTGAAGATCCCGAATCTCGTGCTGCACGGATTCAAGTCCATCGGCGAGGTCGAGGCGCTGATCATCAACACGGTGACCGAGCCTTACGACCACAAAAACCCCGACGAGCAACGCCGCCCCGCCCACGATCCGGACATCCCTTACGACTGGGACCGCAAGGACGGCTAGCGGGTACATCCCCGCGGCTCAGCAACAAAGAACTGCCGTCCGGGTAGTCCGGCGTCGTATAGTCTCAAGAAGTCTCATGCGTTCCGCAGTCCCGCTCCTCCTCGCAGCCATCGTCGCGTTTGCGCCCGCTGTGCAGGCGGAGTCCTGTTTTTGCGGCAGCGAATCCGCCTCACCGGCGCAAAGCCGCGAGTCGTGCTGCTGCGGCGATGCCGCTTCGTGCTGCTGCCAGAGTTGTCCCGGGCACGACGAGCCGTCCGACCCGGACGGTCCCGGCAACCTGTCGGGTTGCGTCTGCACGAAGAGCCAGCCGCGAAGCGGCCCCGCCCAACAGGACGAAATCGTGCCCGCGGAAGCCATCTCGCATGAACTATCGCCTCTGCTGGAGGCCCCGCAGCCCGCGCTGCAGGTGGCCCCGAAGCTGGAGGGCGATGCCGGGCCACCAGCCTGCCGCCCCCTCCTGATCTAGAAGACCTCACCGAAGAGGCGCACCGCTTCGTGCGCCTGTGTGTCCGCCCGGCCGTATCCATGGCCCGTTCCCGGAACCACTTCGTCGGTGAGGTCTATGAATCACAAGAACGAAACACAGTTCGACTCAAAAACACTGCCGCCCGCGGCGCTCCTTCTGGTCTTGATCGCGGGGTGCGCGTCGCCGCAGCCGGAGATGGCTGCGCTCAGTTGGCCGGCGCCGCACCGACCCGATGAGTCGGACTCCGTCGCGCGAGAATCGGAGTTGCCGGCGCTGTCCGAGACCCCGGAGCTCGGCGAACTCCTCGCCTTGGCGCTCTCGCGCAATCCACGCATCCAATCGGCGCAAGAGAGCGTTCTGGCGTCGGCGCAGGTTGGCGCGATCGACGGCGCACTTCCGGACCCGAAGATCCTGATGGGCTGGTACGCGACACCGGTGGAGACACGTGTCGGGCCGCAGGAGTTCTCGCTGAGCATTCAGCAGTCCGTGCCCTTCCCGTCCAAGCTTCGTGTGCGGTCGGAACTCGGCGGAAAGCTTGCCCAACGCGAACACGTCGCGTTCGAACGCACCGTGCGTGACGTGCTGGTGGAAGTCGTGCACACGGTCCACGAGTTGATCTACATCGACGCGGCGATCGACATCTCCGGTCAGATCGCGCCGCTCCTGGAGCGTTATGTGGCCGACGCCGCCGGGGGAGATGCGGGCTCGGCGCTATCGGAACTCTTCCGGGCCGAGACGCAGCGCGCCCAACTCGACAACGACCGGGTCATCCTCGTCGAACTCCGCGGCGTCGAGGCGGAGCGCCTGCGCTCGCTCCTGGACCTCCCGACCGACACCCCCATCGGAACCCCGCGCGCGGGACACGTTCCGAACATCGATGCGAGCTTCGACGGGCTGCTCTCGATCGCACGTACCCACAACCAGGAGATCAAGGAGGCGGGGCTGTCGGTGGAAGCCGCGGCGCTGCGTACCAGCCTCGCGCGCAAGAACCGCCTGCCGGATCTCACGTTCGGGTACACGCACATCTTCACGGGGGACCTGCCGTCATCGATCGGCAACCCCGCTGGCAACGGTGACGATGCGCAGATCGTTCACCTCGGCGTCACGGTTCCGCTGTGGGCCGGCAAGAACAGCGCGGAGATTCGACGAGCCCGCGCGCTCGAACGGATGGCGGCGCAAGACCGGCGGGATGTCGCCCTTCGATTGCGCCCGCGACTCGCGCGAGCGTGGTTTCAGGTTGGAAACGCGAAGCGCCAGGTCGATCTCTACGAGCAAATCCTCATTCCACGCGCCAGGAGTGCCGTGCGCACGGCCGAGGACCTGCTCTCGGCGGGCAAGGGCTCGCTGGCGGGAAACATCGAGACCGTTGCGGTCCTGCACAACTTCCGTTTGGCCGCGGCACGAGCGCGCTCCGACTACGGACAGGCCGTTGCGTCTCTCGAAGCCGTTATCGGAAGACCGCTCACGAGGACGGAAAGGGGTTCGAAATGAAGCACACTCTGATCTTCGTTCTCATCGCGGCGGGTTGCGCATCCGCACCGACGGCTCCCCCGCCGGAACGCGTCGCATTCGCCGCGGCGTACCTCGACCGCGAAGCCGCGGCCGCGCCGGGCAAGAACGACCGCGAGAAATTGACGCCGATCGTGCTGCCCAAGAAAGAGAGCGCGGCCGACGAAACGCGT
>JAZFYD010000022.1:0-25799 GCA_036443405.1 Planctomycetota bacterium | reverse complement strand
GCCTCGACCTGATGCGGTTCGCGCGCGGCGGCGCCGAGGTGACCGGCATCGAACTGTCGGAGACCGCGCTTTCGCTCGCGCGCCAGTACTTCGAGAGCGAAGGCCGCGCGACGACGTTCGAGCGCATGGACGGGGAGGCGATGAGTTTTCCCGACGCATCGTTCGACGTGGTGTATTGCCACGGCGTGTTTCCCTACGCCGTCGACCCTGCCGCTATCGCCGCGGAGTGCCGCCGCGTCCTCAAGCCGGGTGGCGAGGCGATCTTCATGGTCTACAACCGCCGTGGCTGGCTCGCCTACATCAGCAAGGTCGTCAAGGCCGGCCTGGAACACGACGACGCGCCGGTATTTCGCCCGATGAGCATCGCGGAATTTCGGCGCTCCCTCGCGGCGTTTCAGGACGTGAAGATCGTGCCCGAGCGCTTCCCCGTGCCGACCAAGCTGCACAAGGGCTTGAAGGGCTTCTTGTACAACGGTTTGTTCGTCCCCGGTTTCAACCTGATCCCACGGTTCCTGGTGCGCCGCCTGGGCTGGCATTTGATGGCCTATTGCCGCGGCTGAGCCGTCCCTGGGCGTCGATCAAGAAGAAGATAACCACGGAGGCACAGAGTCACGGAGGCGTTCCTGCGCTGAACCACGGCTGGCCGGTGGACTCTGAGGCGGTGGTCAAAGGCAGGCGCGTCTGTTGTCACTCGTTCGGGGACGGTGGCTTTCGGAGAAACGCCTCCGTATCTCCGTGCCTCTGTGGTGAAACTCTTCTTCTTCGACGGTGTCCGCCCGCTACTCCAAGCCGGCGCGGAGCCGTTTGTGTACGGCGGCTAACTCCTCTTGCACGCGCTCCGGCGACCAATTCAACTCCGTCGCGACCAGTACGGCGCAGCGTTGTAGCGCGGCGGCGCCGGGGTCGCCGGCGGACGCGAGGGGGGTGCGGCGAAACACCACGTCCGACAGCGTGCGCGCCATCTCGTCGCGCACGGCGCACACGACATCGCAACCGCGTACGCCCGAATCGCCGGGTAGCAGGCCCGGCGCGACGTCCTCGTAGCGCAGCGGATCCGGGCCGTGCGGGACAACGGTCTCGGCTGTTCGGCAATCCGCAGTCGGGGTGCCGAGCTTTTTGGAAACGAGATCGATCGTCTGCTCCGCGACGGCGCGCGCCGTGGTCCATTTCACGCCGTGCACCGAAACGAGCCCTTCAGGCCCGCCGCTTCGTGCGTGATCGGCGACACGATGGTGGCGGAGAATCGTGACGCCGTTCGCCGTGCTCGCCTCGGGCTCGGTGGGCAAGAGGCCGCCGTGAACCAACGCAACATCGTCGCGCGTTACCGCCGCCGCCGGATACGTACGATTTATCTCGGCAAGGAACGTGTCGACGTGCTCTGGAGTCACCGGGAAACCGTCGACCGGCGGCTGGAGGGGGTGCGGGAGCGGAAAGTGCGCCGTGCCGGCGAGGGTTCGCCCGCGCCACCCCACAAAAAAGAGCGTGCGTTCGCCGATCGCCAGGGCCCATTCGCCCACAAGCGGCTTCTTGAGCACGAGATTGAGCGCAACGCTCTGCGGGACCGGATCACCAGGCGTTTCGCCCGCATCCTGTAGGAGCGCGTCCGTCCACGCCCCGCAGGTGTTGAGCACCAATTTCGCGCGGACGTCGAATTCCTCGCCGCTCGACACTTCGCGGACCCGTGCGCCAATAACACGTGAGGCACCGGCGCGTGCTCCCGGAGACGCCGCATCTTCGCGCAGCAGGTTGGTGACCTCCAGGTAGTTGGCCGCCTGCGCTCCGGAATCCACGGCCGCATGCAGGAAACAAAGCGCGAGGCGCTCCGTGTTCTGCATCCGCGCGTCGTACCAGATCGCGGCCCCCGTCAAACTCTCCGCGGGCGCCAGCGGAAAGTGGTCCCGAAACTCGCGGGGCGAAATGAGCCGGCCATGCGGTAGCCGTTGAGCCTCGCTCAGCCCACGATTGCGCCCCGCCGAAATCAGGTCGTTGATCGCCATCGCGGTCCGCAGGGCGATGCGGCCACGCGTGAAAGGGCCGCCGCGATGAACCGGCATCACGCAGCCGAGCGGCTCCACCAGATGCGGCGCGATGCGTTGCATCGTGCGCCGCTCAGAAATCGCGAGGCGCATGCGCGGGAAGTCGAGGTTTTGCAGGTAGCGCAGGCCGCCGTGCACGATCTTCAAGCTGTTCGACGACGTGGCGCCGCAGAAGTCACCGCGCTCCACGAGCGCCACCTTGAGTCCGCGCTGCGCCGCATCCCACGCGCTGCAGAGGCCATAGATGCCACCGCCAATGACGAGCAGGTCGAATTCGGCGTCTGCGAGCTTGGCGGTGTCGCGCCGCATGCGCGAATTAGAGCAGGCCCTGGGCCCGATACCAGGCGGCCGTGATCTTCAAGCCCTCGTCGAGGCCAACCTTGGGGTCGAAGTCGAGCTCCGCTCTGGCGCGCGAGATGTCGAACGCGCGGTCCTTGCGGAAGAAGTCGACACGACGCGGGTACAGCGGCGGGCTGCCCGGCAGAACGCGCCAAAGTTGCTCGCATAGCACGCTCGCGGCGTACACGGGCGCGAACGGTACGCGCCACTTCGGCGCGGCCACACCGCACGCGGACGCGACGCGTTGCACTAATTCCTGAAGTGTGACGATCTCGGGGCCGGCGATCGTGTAGACGCGGCCGACCGCCACTTTCTTGTCGCCGGCGAGTCGGATGCCTTCGCACATGTCGCTGATGAATGTCAGGTGATAGAGCGGTTGGCCGCCCCCGATCATGACGAAGCGGCCTTTCGCGATGGAGCGGAAGAGCTTGAGGAAGCGAGTATCGGCCGGTCCGTAGATGCCGGCCGGGCGGACGACCGAGACCGGCAGGCCTCGCTCCGCGTGGTACGAAAGCGCGAGTTGTTCGCCGCGCAGTTTGGATCGCTGGTAGGCGTCGCCAGGCCCCATCGGGGCGTTCTCATCGGCGGGCGGGTTCTCGATGTGACCCTGCACGCCCACGGTGCTCACGTGCACGAAACGCTCGACACCCGCGGCGAGCGCCGAGTCCAGGAGATGGCGCGTGCCATCGACGTTGACCGCGTCGAACTCCTTCTCCGTCAAACCGGACTTGCGAAACGCGGCAGCGACGTGATAGACGGTCTGGATCCCCTCCATGGCGCGCCGAATGGCGCCTTCGTCGCGCAGGTCGCCTTCGGCAACCTCGAATCCCGCATTTCGCCAAGCGGCGCCGCTGCCATCCCGTAGGAGGCCGCGGACGTCGTCCCCGTGGTCCCGCAGCAGCCGGGCGAGGTTTCCGCCCGCGCAACCGGTCACGCCGGTCACGAGGATCTTGCCCAACTCCCTCTCCGGCGGGGTAGCTAGTTTGGGGCTGTCGGCGATTGAAGTGTCCAATTGGCGGAACAAATCGGGGGCGGCAGGTTCATCGTGCGCGACGGATACTGTGGGTTTCATGTTGGCGGGGGCGGATCGCAAGTCGCGCGCCAACCCGGAGTTTGTTCCCCGTCGCTTCAGGATCCAGGATGCCAACCACGCGCCCCCGAGCGCGCCGAGCGTATTCCAGATGACGTCCGATCGGCTCGTGATGCGGCTGGCGAGGAGCAGTTGGTTGGCTTCCATCATCGCGCTCACGAGAAGCGACCACATGGCCGCCTGGGTTACGTTCGTACGCAGCACCCTCACCAGGAAGAACCCCAGCGGCACGAACCCGACGAGATTGAAGATGGCGTCCCGCCACCACTCGGTTCTCGACAGCCCGGCGCGGGTTCGACGCATGTGATACGGCACGAACCAATAGCTTTCGTCGATTCCGAGTCGCCCGGGCGCGAGCAGATCGTCGGTGACATCGGTCTTCACCCGTGCCCGGCGCAGTTCGCCAAGCCACGGCCGGTGTGAGATGAACTCGTTCCCGATCAAGAGCGGATAGGTCGGGTCCCATACCGAGAGTCCCTCGGCGCCGATCGTACGTGTCTCGCGGACTGTCCCGTCGGCCGACAGTTCCACCGAGCCGGGTTCGATGCGCAACCGGATCTCGTGCCAGTTCCGATCGCCCCAGAGACCCTTGATGCGCCAGATCGGTTTCCCGTTTGCGTCCGATGTCGGGGTTCTCAGGCGCAGCACGAAGTCCTGGCCGTCCTGCGCAAAGGTGAAGTTTCGGTGTTTGGCGCCGCGCGACAGCGTGAGAATCCGCGCTGGGCCGCTCTGTTCGCTCAAGAATGCGCGCGCCTCGAACTCGATCTCAACCCGACCGGTACGGCGGACCGTCTCGATCCACGGCGGCGGGTCTTCATCCCACACGCGGCCGGTGTTTTCCAATCGCACGCCGCCGTCCGGCACGCGCACCGCCGCATTTTGGATTAGGCGCGGCAGGTCCCAGTCGAAGGGATAGGAGCACGCGAGCCAGTAAACGAGGACGACACCGAACGCCGAAGTCAGGCGCAACTTGGAGCCGTCCACCATACCCAACATCCGCGTCTAGCCTGACGCCCCGCACGTTCCGACCCTATTCCTGACCGCGATGGGGTGGCGCCTACACGGTCCCATGAGGGTCGTGATCGTCCATGCCGAGAGTTTCCGCTATGAGAAAGCGCGGCCGGCTCCGCACCTCGATCAGAACGCGGCCGACGTACACGCCGATGACACCAAGCAGGATGAACAGAATCCCGAACAGAAACGAGAGGATGGCGACGACCGAGGCCCAACCGGGAACCGTCTCGACGTCCGGAGAGAGGTGGGAATACATCGCGTAGACGATGCCAAAGAACGAGATCCCCGAAGTAATCACGCCGACTCCGATCCCGACGCGCAGGGGGACGACGCTGAATGAAGTGATACCCGTCCAGGCCAGGCGGAGCATCTTGCGCGCGGTGTACTTGCTCTGGCCGGCGCGCCGGGCTTGCGCCACGTAGTGGACTTTCGCGCTCTCGAATCCGACCCACTGGACGAGGCCGCGGAGAAACAACCCCTCCTCCCGGAACTCGAGCAGGTGATTCAGGACCTGCCGGTCCAGAAGGCGAAAGTCCGCCATCCCGCTCTCGAGTTTTACGCCGCTCAGGAACGAATACAGCCGGTAGTACAGCCGCGACGTGAGCCGCTTGAAAGCGCCGGTGCTTGCGGGATCTGTCCGAACTGTGTGGACGAGCTTGGCGCCGCCGGACCACTCGTCGAGAAGGCGGCTCAACACCTCCGGCGGATGTTGGAGGTCCGCATCCATCGAGATCACCGCGTCACCGCGCGCACTTCGTAGTCCGGCAAACAGCGCGTACTGATGCCCGAAGTTGCGTGAGAGGCGCAGGCCGCGCACACGCTCATCCTGCGCGTGGAGTTTCGTGATCTCCTGCCACGTCGTGTCTTTGCTGCCGTCGTCGACGAGGATCAGCTCCCAGGTGTGCTCCCCGGATTCCATGGCGCGCTTCACTTCGGCGTGGAGCACCGCGACGTTCTCCGCTTCGCTGAAGGCAGGAACGACAATCGAAACCGTGGGCTTCGTCATGCGGCTGGAGTCCCGGTGGTTCGCGTCATTGCGGTTGGTTCTGTTGTGGTTGGCGTTACTGCGGTTTCGGCTCGCTCACGAAACGGTACAACTCGATGGTCTTCTCGCCGGCGTCGAGGCCGCGATGCAGGAGCCGGAACCGGCTTCCGGCTGCGCCGGCACGAAACGTATCGATGAACGGGAATTTCTTCAAGAGCCCGTATTTGAGGTATACGAATTCGACGTCGTTCCGGTCGAGGAACGTCACTAGCTCCGGGAACTCGCAGAACGGGAGCGGGGACCGGCGGAAACCACCGAAGTCGGTGACGTAGTTCTTGCGCGCCGCGACGAGGGGTTGGCCGATGCCTTCATGGGTCGAGGCTTCGCGGATGACCTCGATGGGCTTTTGAATTTCGCGAACGCTGTACTCGGGTCGCCAGTCCGGCGGTTGGAAGACATCCCGATACCCGGACACCCAGAGAGCGATCACGGACGCCGTCAGCACGATCGTGACGGCGTGGGCCCGCGTGTCGCCCCGCGTCTTCGTGTCCCCGCGCCGGGTCAGGAATCGAGCGGCCCGTACCGCGCCCGGTCCGGCTAGCCCGAGCATCAGGGGCACGACGATCGCGACGTGCCGCACCATGGCGTTGTGCAGGAACGGCGCGAGCAGGTTCGCGGCCAGGAAGAACACGATCAGGATTGTTTCGAAACGCCGTCCGGATCGGAACACCGCGAACAAACCGAGCGCGAACAACAGCGCACCGACGGGCGTGAGGTACGTGATGATCTGGCTGCGCACGAAACGGATGGCGTTTCGGGTGACATGGCGGGTCTTGTCGCCGATCGTCACCGTGGAACCCAGGCTCTTCGCCTCCTTGCCGTTCACGCGCAGGTAGTCGATGTTGACCTCGTCCGGGCGGTAGTCGAGGCCGTAGAGCGCCGCCGTGGTGCTCTTGTCGGTGGAGTCCATGATCGCCATCCAGACCTCGCGGCCGTTCAGCACCGGGGTGCCGACCACCTTGCTCACCCGTACGATTTGAGGCACGGCGAGCAACAGGAACACGCCTGCGAACGCCGCGGTCCAGATTGCAAGTCGAGAAAACGCGTAGGTCCTCGGTTTGATCGCGACAAAGTGGATGAGTTGCAGAAACGGCAGGAACGCGAGGTACAGGATGCCTTCCGTGCGGTTGAGGAACGAAAGGCCGCAGACGAGTCCCAGCAGCGCTCCGCCCTTCCAGTCCGGCCGTTCGTACCCCTTCAGGAACAGAAAAAACGCGAGGTAGATCGTGGCGATGTACGACGGTTCGGACAACACCGCGAACTGCAACGGAATGAGCAGCGGACTCAGCGCGAGGAGCACCAGACCGATGGCGGCGGGTCCTGGGTCCGCATAGCGCCGTCCGATGCGCCACACGCAACAAAACAGCACGGTGCTCAGAAGCAGCGAGCAGATCCGCGCGCCGATCTCGAGGGACCAGCCCGGCAGGCTGCACAGGATGATCGCGAGCGGATAGAACGGCGTGTTGTCCGGGTCGCCGTTCCAGCGGTTGTAGTCGCCGTCCAGCAGCATGCCCGCCTGGCGCAGGTACCCCATGCTGTCGTGGTCCTCGACGATCGACGTCTGGGCCCACGCCGCGAGCCGTACTCCCAAGAAGAGCGCGAGAACGCACAGGAATATCTTCCGCTCGGAGAACACATCGCCACCGCCCATGAAAGCGCGCATTCTACGGTTGAGCGCCCCCGGAGGAGGTTCCAAGGAAGGTTGCGGGCGTATCAGTGTGGTACGGGTCCCGCCCAGCTTTCCGGCACGCACTCACGCCGGCGGGGGGCGATTCCGATGACGGCATGGGCGATCGTTGCGCGAGAGTCCGGCGAACCCGGTATGGATCGGGCTCGTCCGATCCGATAATGCGATAGTGGGAGGCGAGTGAGCGACTCAGTGGCAACTTCGGCCGTGGATACAAAAGGCTGGGACCTGTCGATCGTGGTCCCGCTCCACAACGAGGAAGAAAACGTCGGGCGATTGCACCCACGCATCGTCGCAGCGTGCGATCCCCTCGGCGTCCGCTACGAGGCCATCTACGTCGACGACGGAAGCACCGACGGCACCTGGGCGGAGTTGCGGAAGCTCAACGGAGGCGCCGGCGAGATCGTGTGCGCGCAACTCGCGCGCAACTCCGGGCAGACCCCCGCCATGGCGGCCGGGTTTCGCCTGGCACGCGGCCGCATCGTCGTGAGCATGGATGGGGATCTGCAGAACGACCCGGCGGACATCCCGCGCCTGCTCGAAAAGTGCGACGAGGGCTATGACCTCGTGTGCGGCTGGCGCAAGAACCGCCAGGACAAGCTCATCTCGCGCAAGATCCCGAGCAAATGCGCCAACTGGCTCATCCGCAAGGTGACCGGTGTGCAGGTGCACGACTACGGCTGCTCGCTGAAGGCGTACCGCCGGCCCCTCGTGCAGCGCATGCGGCTCTACAGCGACATGCACCGCTTCCTGCCGTTCATCTCGCAGATGTCGGGTGCGCGCGTTACCGAACTTCCGGTCAACCACGCGCCGCGTATCTACGGCACGACCAAGTACGGCATCGGCCGCACATGGAAGGTGCTGTTCGATCTGATTACGCTCAAGATGCTCGTGCACTACTCTTCGCGGTCATTGTTCTGGTTCTTCGGCCTGGCAATCGTGCCGCTCATGTTGAGCGCGGGGTTCATGATCACGACCGTCGTCGGTGGCATCGAAAACGCGGTGGTGCTGTTCGGCTGCGGCATCGCGTTCGGTACGCTCGGGGTGTTCATGCTGTTCCTCGGCCTGCTGAGCGGGATCCTGCTCGGATCCGACCGGCGTGAGTTCGAGCATCTGATCGTGCGCGAGCACGGCCATCCCGCGGAGGCGCCCGCATGAGCGTGGAGCTTGGACTCATTATCCCGGTTTCCCACCGCATGGACGATCTCGGGGCCATCTTGGATCTCGTCCGCACGGGCCTCGAAGCTACCGGTCGCACCTACGAGATCCTGTTCGTATTGGACGGCGAGCGTCCCGACCGCCTCGAGGTCGCGCGCAAGCTGGCAGCGGGATCGAAGGGCGTTCGCGTGCTCAGCCTCGCTCGCGCGTTCGGTGAAGGCGCGGCGCTCCGGGCCGGGGTTCGCTCGACCACCGCGCCGATCCTCATGACGCATCCCGCGTACTTCCAGGTCGATGGCGAGGTGATCCCCAAGCTCGTGGAAGCTCTGGACGATGGAGCCGAGGTCGCGTTTGCATCGCGACTCCCAACGAAGGAATCACTCTCGAACCGGATCCAGCGATGGGCGTTCAACGCCGCGATCCGAAAGGCGCTCTGGGTCCGTTACCGCGACGTGGCCTGCGGAGTGCGCGCGATCCGCCGCGACGTGCTCGATGAACTTTCGGTGCACGGGTCCTTCCACCGGTTCCTGCCGGTCCTCGCGACGATCAAGGGCTTCCAGGTCCGCGAAGTCGACGCGCGACAGCATGAGCAGGCGACGCACCGCCGGGTGTATTCGCCGACGACCTACCTGCTCCGGCTCCTCGACCTCGTCAACGTCTTCTTCCTGCTGCGCTTCACCCAAAAACCGCTCCGGTTCTTCGGCCTGGTTGGTGGCGCGTTGTTCGCGGTCGGATTCGCCATTTGTCTGTATCTGTCCATCCTGAAGGTCTTCGTCGGCGCCCAGCTAGGCGAACGCCCGTTGCTCCTGCTCGGCGTCCTCCTGGTGGTGCTCGGATTTCAAACGCTCGCGCTCGGCCTCCTCGGCGAACTCGTTACGTTTGTGCAGTCCAGTCCGTCGAAGGGACCGCCGATCCGCGAGGTGCTGCGCCGCGGCTCAACGGTCGACGATTCGGAAGAGCCCGAGCTCTCCGCTACGGTCGACGAAAAACCGCTCTAGCCGACGGTTCTGCCTGTCTAGACGCCGGTCCAAACGCCGTTTGCTGCCGCCTTCCAAGTGCAAGACCAGCACGCGGTCCCGGTTGGGTTCCGTGTTTGCGAGGAACTCCGATTCACCGGCGCTCGCCGGCGCGCCGGTCCAGAGATCTCGCCACTTCCCGGGGCCGTCGGCGCGCAGCGTCCAGTAACTCGGCGGGACGACGACGTGGACGGCGGCTGGATTGGAAACGTACCGGTACGTCGCGATGGTGCGGTTCGTCAGGACGAGTTGGCCACCGCTTCCGAGTTCCGCATCTGCCGTTTCAGCGAGCGTTTGGTAGTCGTGGCGGGTGTACCACTGGGTGCGGGCACTGCGGTACGGCCCGAGGCGGAAATTGGCCGAGGGTGTGTCGGGAGCGCTGAGATGCGCCCACGAGAAATCACGTGACGACAGGAACAGAAGCAACAGGGCTCCCGCGGACATCGCGTCTTTCCAGAACGCCCATGGAAGCCGTCGCAACTCGGTGAGCAGAACCAGCAAGAGGAGCGGGTATGTGTAGTAGGTGTAGCGCGGCGTGAGCAAGGATGCGTCGGATGCCGAGACGGCGAGCAACAGACAAAGCGTAAAGACGCTGATGAAGTCGCGGCGTGGCCGGTAGCCGGATCGCAGCAGGCGAAGAATGGACCACCCGAGGGCGCTGAACGCGGCGATACCCAGGATGGGCATGAACAGCACCCAGACCTCGATCACGCGCCGATAAAGCGCGGGTGTGTCCACGGCGCCCGTGATAAACGTGCGGCTTTCCGCGAGGACCGCTGCCACGAGGATGAGCACACAACAGGCGGCGCCTGCCGGGACGAGCACGGACTTGAGCCGGCGGTCTTTCAAACCATGGGGAACGGCTCGCGCGCACACGAGGATGAAAAGAAGGCACGTTGCAATGCCCGGCTGCAGCGCGAGCAGGGGGAGCAGCACGAGGTACCCGACGAGGGGTAGCCGTTGGCGGATCGCGTGGGCGAGGAGCCCGGCGCAACACACGGCCCAGACGATCAGTCGTTGAGGGTCCGCGGCCCAGAGGGCGAGCGCCCGAGTGTCGGGGACGACGAACCAGCTGCCCGTGTTGGCTCCGATGGGGGAACCACTGTGCATCAACCGCAGCGAGATCTTGCGCCAGACAAACGAGAGCAGCACGCACACAAATGTCAGCACGAGCCACTTGAGCCTCTCTTTGTCGCGCCGGCGTTCCCAGGAGAGGGCAGCGAACGCAAAGAGAACCGCCGCCAGGATCAGCTGCGCCTCGTGAACCAGCCCGCAGAACACGACGAGGATGAGCGCGGCCCATTTCCACCGCTTTCGGTCGAGTACGAAACCGCGTTCGACCGCGACAGCAACCCAAAGCGTGATCAGGAGCAGCGCGCTGTACATTCGCGCGAACCGCGAGAATTCCACATGCCACGAAGAGAGCAGGAGGATGATCGCCGCGGCGGCGATCCCCGGTGCGCGCGCGCGGCGCCCGACGAGCATCGTGAGCGGGATCAAGCACGCCAAACCGCAGAGCACGGCGGGGAGCCGATACGCGAATTCGGACACGCCGAACAGGGCCACCGAGATTGTCGCGAGAAACTGAACGAACAGTCCGCGGGGATACAGGTTCCCCGAGAAGAACTCCGGGAGCCCTTTGGCGCGCCAGAGGTCGACCGCGGTGCCGAAGTAGAACTCGTCGGTCGCGAGGCACCAACGGCCCAGCCCAGCGAAGCGCGCATAGCAGCCGATCGCGAGTCCGGCCGCCATGAGCAGAAAGAGCGCGCCCACCGTCCAGCGCCCGGATCGAGAGGTCCCCACGCTTCGGAGTATGCCAAACCGGCGACCCGTGACTCCAACCGGAATTTCGCGCGCTGACCCGTTAGGAGACGTCTACCCGTCCATCCACGCTTTTAGCGCAAGTTCCAGCCGATGAGCCACATCCGGGTGTTGCTCGATGACGTCTCGAGTCTCGCCCGGGTCGGTTCCGTCGTGACGGTAAAGCTGCCGGTGCATCCGCCGCTTGCGCATCCAGGTCTCGACGTAGCGCCAGTTCCCCGTGCGGATCGTGTACCGCAACTCCTCGATCTTCGAGTACGGGCTCGAAATCGAGAACGCCCGCGCGTTCTCGCGGGTGCCGCCGGCCAGAAGCGGGACCAACGATTCCCCCGCGGTCGCCTCCCGGTCGGCGCCGCCGAGATCGAGAAGGGTCGCGCCAATGTCGATGTTCTCGACCACCGTCGAAACGGTCCCCGGTTTGAACTCCGCGGCACGGGCATCCGGCGGCCGAACCAGCAGCGGAATGTGAACGCTTGCGTCGAAAACGAGATGGCCGTGTCCCCACCACGCGCGGCCTTGGTACATGCGGTTCAACTCCTCACCATGATCGCTCATGAAAAACGTCCATGAGCGTCCGAGCAACCCCGTTTCGCGAACCGTGTCGATGACGCGGCCGATCTGCGCATCGAAGAACCGGATTTCGGCGTCGTAAAGGGCGATCGTGGTTTCGGGGCCGACCGGCGCAGGCCGGAGGAACCGGTCCGGGGGTACGTAGGGATCGTGCGGTTCGTTCCAGCAGATGTGATAGAGCGCGGGCCCCGCGTCCGGCCGGTCCGCGACGAACCGCACCGCCGCGTCGGTGAACGCCGAGGACGGCAAGCGATAGCGCTCCTCCAGAAACGACCGCGCGGCGTACCAGATGCTGAACAGTCCGTCTTCGATCGTGCGAAACGGGCGGAAGATCGGGAATCCGCGATGAAACACGTAGTCCCAACCCTGATCGAGATTGATGAACGTGCTCGGCCAAGCGCCTTTCACGAGCGCGATCGTGTGATATCCCCGCTCGCCCAGCCGCTCCTGCACGGTTCGCACGTCCTCGGGAAGTTGGACGAGGTTCGACATCACCCCGTGGACCTGCGGGTAAGTTGCGGTGAACAGGGTCGAGTAGCTCGGACCCGTGCGCGGGACGGCCGTGAACGCGTGTTCGAAGCGCGTCGTCTCCTTCGCGAACTCGTCGAGCCGTGGCGTCGTGTCGAGGGCTGCCGGGTAGCCGTAGCAGCCCATGTGGTCCGCTCGCAGCGTGTCCACCGTGAGCATGAGCAGATCCGGGAGCGTCCCGCCCGCCGGCCGCGTCGTGGCCCCGGGCAAGAGGCAAGAGACCCCTGCGGCAAGCAGGGCCGCGGGCACGAGGTGGCCCGTGGATTTGTTCCGCAGCAAGCGTAGCCCGAAGACCAGGCTGGCGAGGCATGCGGCGGTCGACACGGCGGCAACGGGGATCCGGAGCCGGAAATAGTCCGGCGTGGTCACGAGTTCCGTGCGGAATTCCGGGCCGAGCGGCCCGAACACGACCGCCAGCCAGAGGCAACTCAACGCCGCAGTGAGGCTGAAAAAGCACGTCGAGGGCCGAAATCGCGCCGGCAGGAGCCGGGTTGCCGCGTGCAACACCAAAAGGACGAGCGCCAGGGTCCCACCGACCCTTGTCAGCGAGCCCAGACGGCTCAGGCGGGTCGGCACGATTTCATTCGAGGCGAGGGCCGCGACGATGCGCAGGAGTCCCTCCGCACCGATTCCCCAGAGCGCACCCGCCGAAATGGCACTTTTCAGCGTGGACCGTGCGGAGTCTTCAGCAGGCATAAGAGCTTGTCATTTAAAGAGATCGGCTCGTTGCATGTCCGCCGCGAAGTGGAATTCCGACCCGGGCCCGCTCCGACTTACAAACACCGCGATTCCAGACGATAGATAGGGGATGCGGATTCGGGGGCCGGCGTGACGTGCGCCCGGTCCCCGTTCCGAGTTGGAGGCTCGGCAAGTGGATCTACTGGACAAGATTTTTTTCGACTCGCGGACGGCGACGGACCTGCAGTTCCTGGAGGTGATCGGCGTCTCGTTCATGAGCTTCCTGCTCGTGCTGATCGTCGGCTACACGTACCGGATCACGCACCGGGGACCGTCTTACAGCCAGTCGAGCGTCCACACGATGGTCATCATGGCGGTCGTGGTCGCGCTGATCATGAAGATCATCGGGACCAACATCGCGAGAGCGTTCACACTGGTAGGCGCGCTTTCGATCATTCGCTTCCGAAATGCCGTCAAGGACAGCCGCGACCTGGCATTTTACTTCTTGTCCATGGCGATCGGGATGGCCTGCGGCACCGGATTCGCGGCCATCGGCGCCGTCTACACCCTGTGCGTTTGCCCGATGATCTACTTCATGGCCCGGTTCGATATCGGCGCCAAGAAGGTCTCTGAGGTGCTGCTGAAGCTCACCGTTGGGGATGACGTGCAGTACGGCGACGTGTTCAACGAGGTGTTTTTCAAGTACCTCGAGAATGCGGATCTGCTCTCGGTGGACAGCGACGGCACCGGTAAACTGGAACTCATCTACAGTGTCACGTTGCGCCGCGGCGCGGTGGAGCAAGGGCTTTTGTCTGGATTGCAGGGCGTGGACGGTGCGCAACAGGCGCAACTCATCCACGGGCACAACAATCTCAACCTCTAAGGCGTTCCCAGTGTCTCCGTGGCACCGAGCAGGGCAGTCTTCAAGATAAGAACCGGGAACTGTGGGAATCTTCGAGAGGTTACGCATCCTCCTTTGGCGGCGCCAACGCCTGTTTGCCGGCCTCTACGTCGGGTTGGTCGGGCTCATGGTTCTCGGCGTGGGTGCGTATTGCCTGCTCCCGGCGAAATACGACGCCGCGTTGTCGATTGCGCTGCGTGCGCGCACCTATTTCGCGAGCTTCGAACCGGTTGAGGCGGCACGCCGCGAATTCGTTGCCGGGCGCTTTGCCGTGGCGGAACGGCGTCTTGTTCATTTCCTCGACGAACACCGGCGGACGCAGCCGGCGCAACTCCACACGCACGCGGTCACCGACGGCCACATGCTTCTGTCGGAGGTCTACCGTTCGCAAAATCGGTTGGTGCGCGCGGATCGCGAGCTTGCCGCCGCGGCGAAGCGCACGCCGCTCGATTACTACATCTGGTACGTGAAGGGGCGCGACGCCGAGAGTCGCGGCGACCTGGCGGGGGCCGACAAGGATCTTGAGCGCGCGTTTCTGTTGGCCCCAAACCACCGCGGAGTCGCGGAGACCTACCTGGCGGTGCTCGCCGATCGAAACGCGTCCGAGAGAATTCTCTGGGTCGCGGACCGCTACGAACGGGCTTGCCGCCGCGGCGCCCCCGCGATGGACATCAGGGCTGGCGCACGCCGTTCCGCTCTCCAGCGGTGGGTGCTCGATGAGATCGGCATCCCCGTCGAACACGGTCGTTACACGCGCTCCCTTGACCGATACGGGCTGCAACGGGGTGAGGGCCGTTCCATCGAGTTGCCCCCTGCGTTGTGGCGACCGTGGATCGGCGGAGCCGCGACGCTCTATCTACAGCTCCGCGTGCAGCACTGTTATGACGGATTCGAGGTGGACGGATTCACGTTCGTGAAGGACTCCGGTGAACAAGAACGGGTGGCGGCCGACGGTCGTGTTCAGTACCTGCACCGCGCCCACTCCGGAGCCGAGTTCTACGCGGAGATCGATACCGGATTGAACGCCGCAGAGATCACCGCGATCACCGTGCACTACAGTTGCCCCGAAGGGGGGCTGTCCGAGGACAGCGTGCGCATCGTGGACAAGGCGCGCGAGAACGCTCTCGTGAAAGGTGGTCACTGATGCACCACCGCCACATTCTCCGCGACGTGTTCTGGCTGAGCCTGCCAGTCACCGTGATCCTCGTGTATCTGATCGGGATCGCGATCTCCGACTTCCACAAGGCGGAGGTCGAGAACTTCCACGGCTACCCGGCCCGCAGTCTTCGCATCGGCGGACTCCAGTCGATGTTTCTGCGTGCCACCCAATCGCTCGGCGACGTCTCCCACAACCGGTTCCTGTCTTCCAAGGGGCGCGGAGAGCCGGACGTCGTGCCGAACATCGATCTTCGCGTTAAGGGCGTGGACCTCGATGCCCTCGACGCCCGCTTTCCCAAGAGCTCGAAGAAGTGGCGGGACGCGTGGATGCACGACAGCCCGTCGAAGCGACAGCGGGTCAGCGTTCACTATCGCGGTCAGCTGCTCACGAACTACTTCTTCCACCAAAAGAGCTGGAAGATCAAAACCAAAAAGCGTGAGCTCTGGAATGGGTACCGCCTGATCAATCTCACACCCCTTTCCCGCCGTTTGGAGAGCCATCTCAGCCTCCTCGTGGCGCGGGAGGTCGGTCTGCCCGCGCCGCGGGCCCGCGTCGTGCGCCTGTTCGTGAACATGCGGGACGAGGGCCTTTACCTGCAGGAAGAACAGATCGACGAATCGATGATACGCCGCGCGGGCCGGATGCCGGGCGACGTCTTCTACGGTGAGTTGTTTATCCCGGAGGAGCCCAAGCGGAGTTCGAACGAGCTGTTCTGGAACCCGTACGTTTGGGAAAAAAGAGCGCGCAACAATCGCTACTCCGAGCAATACCGACCGCACCTCGAGGATCTGCTCGACCAGGTCTGCAGCGAGGATCCTGGGTCGTGGGACCGACTCTACAACCGGCTCGAAGTTGACGAGTACGCCCTATATTTCGCGCTGCTCTCGTTTCAGGGCGACCATCACGTCGACCACGCGCACAACCACAAGCTCTACTTCGATCCGCTCCTCGGACGGTTTGAAGGGATCGTCTGGAATCCGCTCCTCTACTTGCCCTATGGGGAGGGCGTCGAGACCGTCGCGAACCGGATGTTCAAGAAGCTCGCGAGGGATCCCCGGTTCCTCGATCGCGTGCATCGCCTGATGCACGACCGGTTCTTGAAATCCGACATGACCCTCCTCCAACTTCGCGAGCTCGATCGGATCCGGAGCGCGTGCGCGCCACTCGCCTTGGATCCCAAAGCGTTCGTCGCGCGAACGAGGGCCATGGAACGTCGACTTGGCCAGCGGGGCGACACGGTTCGCAATCAGGCTGCGGTCGCGGACTTGCATTACGAGGTTGCCCGCAGCCCGTCCGGTGCGATAACGGTTCAGTTGCACGCACGTGCGACCGCATCCCTCCGTCTCCGCGGCTTGACGCTGAACGGTCCAGCGAGTGGTGTCCGGCTTTTCGAGGACCGCGACTTCGACGGCGTGGTCGGCGAAGCGGATCGTGAACTCAAGGTCGACGCAACGGGAGACCGGCTCGAGGTGCTCGACGACGACGCGTTGCTCTACGTCGGGCGGGACTTCAGTGCGGGCTACGATCGCCCGCACAAGGACGGCATCGAGTCGTATAGCGTCGCGCGCGACTATACGCGCCTCGCGTCGTTGGCGAGCCCCCTGCTGCTCGTGGGTGCGGGCGCCACCGCCGCGATCACCGGTGTCGATGCTGAGCGCACGGTTGGCGAGGGCGCGGTCACGGTTCGAAGCGGTGCTCCGGACGGTTTCGTGGCGACCGAGACCGTGCACCCCTGGCGATTGCCGGCGCCGGCGCCCGCTCGCACCTACCGGTTTGCCGGGGAGCACACCCTGCGGGAAGACCTGATCGTCAGGCCGCAGGACAAACTCCTCGTCGAACCCGACACGACGCTGCGTCTCGCGCCGGGTGTTTCCATCGTTGTGAAGAGCCGTGCCGAGATCCGCGGGCTCACGATCCGGCGTCTGGTGCCCAATCGGCCGTGGGGCGTGTTCGTGATACAGGGCAAGTCGGCTTCTTCCAGCCGGCTGGAACGTTGCGACTTCCGTGGCGGAAGTGATGACACCATCGATCACGTCTACTACAGCGGCATGTTGTCGGTGCACTACGCCGACAAAGTGAGTGTGGTTGACAGCGTGTTCGCCAAGAACGTGTTGGGGGACGACACCGTCCGGTTCGCCAAGTGTCACGACCTCCTGATCTTGCGGGTGACGGTCAGCGACGCGAACGGAGACGCGATCGACTGCGACATCAGCACCGGCAAGATCTCGCACGTTCGCGTGATTTCTCCACGGAACGACGGGATCGATCTGATGACCGCCAACGTGGATCTTTCCGATGTGTTGATCGAAGGCGCGGGAGACAAAGGGATTTCCGTCGGCGAGTCAGCCAACCCGCTCGTGGAGCGCGTCCGCCTGATTCGCTGCGTGACCGGCCTGGGCATCAAGGACGGATCCGATCCGCTGCTTCGGAACTGCGAAATCAAGGACTGCCGCACCGCGATCGCGAGCTACGACAAGAACTGGCGCTATCCGGGAGGCGGTCGCGGCCGCCTGGTGGATTGCGTGCTGTCGGGAAACCGCCGCGATGTCGAGTTGGACCGCTGGAGCACGCTCGTCCTGGAACGCTGCAGCACCAGACGCGCCTACGCCCTTCCGGTTGGGCTCCCTGCGGGCGCGTTCCGCGAGATCGACCCGCGTGAAGGAGATGACCAGTGAGCGGCGAGGCGGTACTGGATAAACAGGCCTACATCCGGACCTTCAACCGGTTCGAACTCAAGTACCTCGTCCACTACAAGCAGGCGCAGGCATTGAAAGAGATGATCGGCCCGCATGTGACCCAGGACGAAAACGCGGGGTTCGACGGCTACTACAAGATTTCGTCGCTCTACTACGACTCGTCCGATCTCAAGTGTTATTGGGAGAAACTCGACGGCGAGAGCTTCCGTCGCAAAGTGCGCGTCCGGACGTATGGTGCCCATCCCGAGGAGGCCTTCCTCGAGATCAAGCAACGCCTGAACCTCACGGTGCAAAAGCGCCGCTGTCGCGCGACCCTCGCGGAAATAACCGAGAGGATGGCGGCAATTTGCAACGGTCGTCTCGAGAGCGCACTCGATCCCGTGTACGACGAGGTGTTTGTTCTGGCGCGGCGGTACCGGCTCGAACCGAAGATGATCATCAGCTATCAGCGCGCCGCGTTTTTCGACAAGTACAAGGCGGATCTGCGCATCACGTTGGATCGCAACATCCGGTGCCGCCACGTCGGCCTCGACTTGGCCACGCATCGGACGCGGGGCCGGTTCGCGGTGCCGCCGACGATGGTCCTCCTCGAAGTGAAGTTCAACGAGGTGATCCCGGCGTGGTTGTGCACCTGCCTGAACCGACTCGATTTTCAGGTTCAACGGCTTTCCAAGTACTGCGCCGGTGTGGAGCAGTGTGGGATGAGCGACCGATGAGGCATCACGTGCGATGCTTCGGAGTTCGGCCGTTTCAGGCCCGCGGGGCTGGGCCCAGATCGAGTCAGGCAGGGCCTAAGGGAAGATGACGACTGCGATGGTCGATGGATCCGCACTCCCCGCGTCGGCGCGCGGCCCGGCGCCGGTTTCCGTTCGGGACTGGCGCCCGGACGACGAAGCCGGTTGGGATGCGTTCGTGCTCGAACAACCGCGCGCCACGTTTTTCCACCAGATCGGATGGAAGCGCGTTCTCGAGGCCACGTTCGGATATCCCGCGTGCTACCTGGTCGCCGAACGCGACGGCGAGATGTGCGGCATTCTGCCGATGTTCGCCTGTCGATCGATCCGTGGCCAATTAGGACTCTATTCCTTACCGCACACGGTCTACGGCGGACCGGTCGGCGTGGATGCCGCGGTGGAGCAGGCCATGCTCGCGCGCGTGATCGAGATGTCCGAGGAGCTCGGGACACATTCCGTCGAGTTTCGGAACCGCCACGCGACGTTGTTGGAAATGCCTGCGCTCGACGGCTTCGTCACGTTCGAAAAGGAACTGCCGGCTTCGCCGGAGGACGTCTATCGGACGTTCCCGAAAAAGGCGCGCGAGATGATCAATCAGGCGCGAAAGCGCCACAAACTCGAAGCGGACTTCGCGGGAGACCTCGGGGCGTTTTATCCACTGCTCGCGGACTCGTATCGAAACCTCGGTACCCCCGTGTTTCCCAAGTCGTTTTTTGCCGCGATGCTCCGCGAGTTCGCGCCCACATCCTCGATTTTGATCGTTCGACACCAGGACGATCCGATCGCGGGCGTGCTTTCGATGGAGTTCCGCAACACGATGATGCCGATCTATAGCGGGGAAGCGGCCGGTGCGGGACGCCTGAAACCCAACAACTTCAAATACTTCCGGCTGATGGAATATGCCGTCGACCGAAACCTGGGCCGATTCGACTTTGGACGGAGCCGCCTCAGCAACCAGGGCGTGGTCAAATTCAAAGTGCGTCAGGGATTCGAAGCGGAGGCGTTGCCGTATCAGACGCTTGTCCCAACCCCGTCGGGCATCGATCCGAACCGCGGGATTTTCGCCAAAGTGCGCCGTGTATGGCGCAAGTTGCCGCGCCCGGTTGCCCGCATGGCGGGACCGGCGATCGTGAAGTACTTTCCCTGATCGGAGGAGACTGACACATGCTGCGCGTGCTGGCGGTTTTGGCCACTTACGCTTTCGGGACCGCGTTCGGAGTCCGAAACGCGGTGATCGCCAGTTGTCTCTTCATCTGGAACGACATCTTCCGGCCCGTTTCGTGGGCGCGGCGCGGGAGCATCCTGAGCGCGCCGTGGTTCAAGCCCGTCCATCTGTGTACCGCCGTGTTGTTGTGCGCGGTCATTTTCGGCCCGTGGAAGCGACGCTGGAACACCACAGCGACGCAAATCGTCATCTTTGTCGTCTGGATCTGGTGCCTTGTGATCACCGCGATCGATCGGGAACTCGCCGTCGAAACCGTCATCATGTCGACGAAGTACTTCCTGCCATTGGCGTTCATCTCGGCTTCGCTTGTGGATCGCCGCGCGCAGTACCTGTTCACGTACGCGCTCGCGCTGTCGGTCGGGGTCTGGCTCATTCACTACGGGGTCATGACGTTCTTCCGGCAGGCCCAGGAAACCGCTATGGCGATTCCGCATGGTCAGATGACCGAACGGAATGACTTCCTGGTCGCCGGCACCGCGTGCCTCCCGATGCTCTGTTTCATGGGCTGGCACTATCACGGACGCCACTTCAGAAAGCCCATTCGCCTGCTGTTCAAGGCAGGGTCGGTAATTTCCATCTCCGCGTTTTTCTTCAGCCTCTCCCGAGGCGCGATCGTCGGCTTGGCGGCTTTGTCCGTCTGGTACGCGATCGCGACGGGAGGAATCCTGAAGCGTCTGCCCATCGCCGCCGTCTTCGTGGTGATCGCATTCTTCGCTCTGCCTCAGCAGACCATCGATCGCATGATGACGATCGAGGTCGAGGGCGAGCAGTCCGAGGGATCGGCGGCCAACCGCATCGAACACATGAAGAACGCGATAGACGTGACGCTGAAGTACCCGCTCACCGGCGTCGGCCCGAACAACTTTTGGAAGCACGTGAGCAAGTATGGCGGCACGGCCGAACCCCACTCGATCTGGCTCAAGTGCTCGGCGGAATACGGCCTCCCAATGCTCTTTTTTTTCCTGTGGATCATCGGCTCCTTGCTCCTTCGTTTGAGAAACAAGGCTCGGGTCGCGCGGGCGCGCGGGGACAAGGAGACCGAGTCCTTTTGCACGATGCTGAGCTGCGCGATCGTGGGTTTTCTGGCCACCGGGACGTTCACGAGCCAGTTCCTGAGCCAGTACCTTTGGTCGATCTTTGCGCTGGCCGGTGCGTTCCTCGCGACGCCGGATGACAACCCGCTTCAGACCGTGCTGCCGTGGGAGAAGGAGGCGCCGGTGATGGACTATCGCGCGGCCCACGAAGGACCCGATCCGGAAGCAGCCGTTCCCGGGGGCAGCGTGGAACAGCGCACGCCCGCTGTTTAGGGCCGACTCAAGAGTCAGCCTGCCTCAAGCTGGCCCGGGAGGTAATCGAGAGCCTCGTAACGCATCTCGAACACGACGCAACCGAAGGTCCGGTCTTGAAAAACTCGTCCTCACGGGTCGTCGCCGGCCGTGGCACGAAGATTCCGTGCTCCTCGGCACCACGGAGACTCGGTGCTCATCGATGAAGGTGTCGTCGAGATCGAAGTTGCGGCCGCGCTCCACTGCTCCAACGCGGTCAGGCGTTGGGCCAGCAAGAGCGTTCACACCCGCCGGTAAAGCCCCAAGATACAGACCTCTGGGTAGCGTAGGCCCACTGCACGCAGCGCCTTCCGCGAGAGCAATTCGCAGAGATTGAGGAACTGGAACCGATTAAACGTGCGGCAGTCGTCCAGATAGGCGAAGCGCGCCTCGTCGAATCCTGCGTCCCCGAAGTGGCGCTTTAGCGCGGATCGTGTGTTCATTCGATACACGACGGGAAACGTGTCCTTTTCCTCCGTGCCCCACAGAAGTTTCTTCACGGGGTGATGAATACCGAAGGGCATCAGCCGCGTCACGAGCGGAACCGGGGACCACTTGTACACGGTGTAGACCACCACCGTGCCGCCGGAGCGCACTAGGCGCGCCAGGGTCTCGGCGGTCGCGCGTGGGTCCGCGATGTGCTCGGCCACCATCCGCATCGTGACAAGGTCGAATTCGCGGTCCGTGCGGAAGGTGTCGATGGGCTCCTTGACCCGCTCGTGAACGAGAGGATTCTCGTCCAGCGTGTCGTCGGGATCTACGCCGACGAGGAGGCGACAGCGTTCTGAGAGTTCCTTCGCCAGAGGCTCGTTGTTCGGGAAGAGGCTGCGTCCGCAACCCACGTCGATCCAATCGGTGTCCGCGGTCACGAGTTTGTCGATCGTGGCTTCATTGTGATCGTCGGGCGTGTAGTAGCCGAATCGATGGCGCTGACGTGGCCCCCAGCCGGTGTCGGCGGGCTCACCGTACTTGAGTCGGAAGATGCGTTCGAGGTCGTATGCCTCGGGCGGGGGGGGCTCGTTCATGTCGATCCTAGCCGGGGGTCCTTGTGCAGCTCAATTTGACGGCGTCACTCGAAAGCGCGCGAAGCTTACCAAGGCGGGCTCCCTGCGCAGAGCTTCACTGTTCACCGAAGGAGGAAGACGCGGCAACAAACAGCGGGCGACAAAGCAGTACGTCGCTCTCGCCCCACACTGTGAACGGTTACGGTTTCCTAACCCGTCGCCGCGATCGTCGCCGCGATGTTGACGGCGATTTCCGTGATGCCTTCGATGATGATCTGCACTGCGACGACGGCGAGAAGGAGTCCCATCACGCGCGGCGCCACGAGATCGAGCCCCGGCCCGGTGCGCTGCGAGAGCTTCAGGATCCTCATCATCGACAAGAAGCAGAAGGCCGCGACCGCTGCGATGCAGAGCAGTAGATAGACGACGCCTCTGAACTCGCCGGCCGCCGGCAGGCTGCTCGACAGCGTCAGCACGACGGTGATCGAGCCGGGCCCGGCGATCATGGGGATCGCAAGCGGATAGAGCGCCAGGCTCTTGGGGGATCCCTCCGACTGGGTCTGGTCGAGGCGGCCGAAGAACTCCTGCTCTTTCCCGCGGGCCAAGGCGAACGCGACGCCGAACAGGAAGATGCCACCCGCAAGCTGCATCGCAGGACCGGTCACGTGCAGCAACTTGAAGACGTAGCCGCCGGCGATTGCGAACAGCGCCAGAGTGAGCGCGCCGCCGACGCACGCACGGAACGCGATGCTGAGGCGGACCGTTCGCGGTAGTTCCTTCGTGAGTCCGAGAAAGATCGACGAGACTCCCGTGGGGTTCACGACGATGTAAAGCGAGATGATCGCTTTGACGACAAGCGCGCCTTCGGACTGAACGGTGTCGAAGAAGCCCACGGTGTTGCGAATGTAATAGCACGGACGCCGAAACTTGGTCGCACGAAAGTGTGCGCGCGCGACGTTCTCTGTGCGCTGCTGCTACCGCGATCCGTCTCGTCGCGTGCGCATTCGCGCGCGAGTGTCTTGGACGCAAGAGCGCACTGTGCGTAAGTCGTTGATTCGCAGGCGCTAAGAAAACAGCACGCACGTTGTGTCTTTTGGCAGGCCTCTTGCAATAGATGGCAGCAAGGGCCCGCCGTCCCTGCGTTGACGTAAGTCATTACTCCGCAGGTAGATACGGTGATTTTTTTTGGGAAACTTGCATCTCGGACGGCCCCGCGCGCGTTCTTAGTGTTGCTGCGACTACTCCGAGAGAGCGCCGGTTTCCGGTGTGGCGTCGACGCGGCGAGTTTCACGTTCATCGGCTTTTGATGGGGTTGTTCGTATGAATCGTTTATTGCTCCTCGCGATTGGCGCGATTGGAGCCGTCCTTGGGGGATGTACTGGGGGAGCCGCTGGCGATCCGGGAGATGACTTGCCCGATCTCATCGTGATCAGCACGAGTCCCGGCAACGGCGACCAGCTTGACTTCACCGACTCCAACGACGGGTTCAATCCGCTCAACAATCCGACGCTTCAAAACCCCGGCTCCGTGACCATCAGGTTCTCGGCGCCGCTCGACCCGGCCTCGGTGATCAACACCGACCCGACGGATCCCCAGGGGTCGCGAAACGTCCGGCTCTTTTACTTTGACACGACGCAAGGTCCTTTTGATCCGGACCAGCCGTCCATGCCCGGCGTGAACCCGCCCGGCGCGAACGTGCTCGTCAAGGCGCAGACGATCCTCTCGTTTTCCGAGCAGCCGAATGACACGCTGATCATCCGCCCGACCGGATTCGGTGCGACCAATCCGATGCCGGACGGCCAGTATTCGGTCATCGTCGAGCGCGGTGTAACCGCGGCCGACCGGACGAACCTGAACGGCGCCGAGTACTTCTTCTACTTCCGCGTCGGCGAGGACACGCTCCCGCCGTCAGTCGTCTCGACCTCGCCCGCGAATGGCGAGCGCGGTGTGGATCCGTTCAGCGAGATCCGCATCAACTTGACGGAGACGATTCGGGCCGGCACGGTCGACATCAACACGATCATGGTCAACTACCAGCCCACGGGCGTGACCACTCCGATCGCGATTCCCGGTACGTGGTACTCCGACGGCGGCAACGGCCCGGGCAACAATTTCCCCGCGCTGCAGCTCGACCGGGACGGCGTGCCCGGGTTCACAGGACAAAGCCCGCGCAACGGCGCGGATCTCGTGTTCCGGCCGAATCTGACGGCATTCCCGGTGAACATGAATGCGATCGATCCCGTCGGTTGCGGCGCTCCGATCGCGGATCCGCCGGAGAAGGGCAATCGTGGATTCCCGCTTGGGCAGGCCATCACCGTCACCTTCAACACCATGGGCCTCGGTGTCACCGATACAGCGGGCAACGCGATTCAGGCCGGCTCCCCGAACATCAGTTTCACGTTCGAGGTGGCCAAGCCCAACCCGTCGGTCTTTGCGCCCTCCACCGACGGCGCCTTGTATTTCGGCGACCCGATAGGCGTCGGTGTCATCGACATCGATCCCAGCCGTACGCCGTACCGTGCCGGTCCGAACCCGGTGCGTGCTGCGAACAGCGTGGTCACCATCGGCGCGGGTCGCGCGGCACAGATCGTCCGCGTCCCGGTCCCCGATCTCGTGGACATGAAGACGGACACGCGTCCGTACACCGCGTTTCACACCCACCTTTGCGCGACGACGCTTCCCAACATCTTCAACCCCGTCCTGTACGCGGCCAGCCAGTCGTCGCGTGGCGGTGAGATCGTGGTTATCGACAGCTATCTGATGCGGCCCATGGGTCGCTTCGGCACTCCGTCCCCGGGCGGCGTCAGCGTGACCGCGGTTTCCAACAGCCCGAATGGCCGCCTGGCCGTCTCGAACTTCAGCGCCAACACGGTGACGATGTACGACATCCGTCAGGTTGCCTGGTACGACCTGGGCGTCAGCAACAACGCGCCGGTCGGCTCCCAGACCGCGCTCATGAATTCGGGGGCGGGCCTCATCCTGAATGAGGCGGACTTCGCGGCGGCGTTCCCGTCGCAGCGCTTCGACGCCGAGAACCAGTTCCAGGTGCCTGGTCCTCCGATCATCGGCACGGTGAGCGTGGGTGTCAGCCCCTCGAGCGTGGAACTCACACAGTTCCCGAATGCGCACGGCACGTTCCCTCTGTTCACGCAGAACACGATTCTCGGCGTGTTGAACGCCGGCGAATCCACGGCCGATTTCAGTGAGCTGACGAACCTCGGCGGCACCGCTGCGATCCAGCCGGATCTCGATGGCGTCTCGATTTCGTCCCAACCCAAGGAGATTTCCTGGACGCCGGTTTCGTCGCTGCCCTTCCCCGGTGGAGGAGCGACGTATTACGGGTTCATAACGGCCGTGGGGGGCACGGTTGAGCTGTTCGCGACCGGTTTCTCGGCGAACGCGCCCACCGTGCGCGGTCCGACGAACAACCTGGCGCCGAACAAGATCGTCAACAACGTCAGCGGGCTGCAGCAGCCCAACGGCGTGCAGTGGATCACCAACGGCAGCGCGGTTTCGACCAACTTCGGCTTCAGCGCCGCGGCGCTCGTCGCCGAGACCGGCCTGAACCGTCTGCAGCAACTTGGTGTGACTCAGGAGTTCCCGTCCAACCGGTTCGAGGTCATCAACTCGAACCTCAGCGCGGGCCTCGGCCCCAGTAGCATCGCAGGCGATCCGCGGGCGCTGGGCTTCTTCGCCTCTTCGCCCCGGTTCACGAACTACTTCGTGGCCAACACGGGTGAGGGCACCGTCCGCACCGCCAGCTATGTCGGCGG
>JAZFYD010000021.1:0-62670 GCA_036443405.1 Planctomycetota bacterium | reverse complement strand
TGTTGGCGAGATCCGAGATCGTGTTGTTGGATTCAAACGCCGGTTCTTCGGTCTCATCCCCGGATGCAACGTGGGCTTCCGTGTTGATGGGCTCGGGCGGCGCGGCTGTTTCGTGCGACACAGGCGTCCCCAAGTCGGCAAGCGTCGCAAGGTCCGCGTCGGTGGACGTGGATGCCGACATCTCGTCTCCCGCTCCCGAAGGCTCGGGCTGCGCGGGCTCGGGCCGCAACGACTCGAGCGGCGTGTCCACCGACAGGTCGGATTCATCGCCGGTCCAGGTCTCCGGATCGGCAAGTACCGGGTCCTCGTCCCAGTCCGGATGTAGTTCGACCTCCGGCGCGGGGAATCGGTCAAGATCAGCTTCGCGTGCGAGGGTTTCGATCGCCGCGATGTCCTCGTCGGGCTGGCTCCAATCGTCGAGTTCGGAGAGGTCCGATATCTCGCGCGCGAGGGCGTTGAGAGGCTTCTGGGCTTCGAGATCGCGCTCGTCCTTATCGTCCTGCGTGGCGTCTTCGCCGGCAGCGTCGGCGGCCGCGTCCGCTTCGTCCGTGCTCGCGGCGTGGATCGCTTGCAGCCAGGCGGGGAGATCGTCGCCGGATTCCACGATCGCGTTGGCCTCGGCGCGAGCCTCGTCGAACTCGCGATCCTCGAACGCGATGCGCGCGCGCACCAGCCGGACGCGCGTGTCCGACGCCAGGTTCTCCGGAAGCGAGTCGAGCAGTTCCCGTGCCGCCGGAGTTTCGCCGAGCCCGACGAGGGAGAGCGCCTCCAGGACATAGGTCTCGACGCGCGTGTCGCCGTTTTCGCGCGCGCCCTTCACGCTGGCCATGCAGATACGGAAGTGATATGCGCTCAAGCCGCCGTCGAGAACGCCGCTGAACGCATACGCGTAATACGCGTCCGCCAACTCGTAGAGCACCGCCGCGTCGGTCGGGTTTTTCTCCGACGCCAACGTGAGCGTCTCGATTTTCTCCTCGTACGATTTACCGAGTCGCTCGAGTTCCGAGTATGCATAGAGCGTCACCTCCTGCACGGGGTCCTCGAGACAGCGACGCACGAGTTCGAGGTGCTTCGGCTGGCCCAGCTCCGCGAGGCGCGCGAGGGCGTTTCGTTTTTGGTCCGTGTTACCGAGGCGCAGAACTTCGTAGTAGCTCTCCGCGTCCAGTTCGCGCGCAAGGTCGCGGTCGAAATCGCCCGTGAAGAGCGAGCGTTCCCAGTCCGGGACCTGAGGCCGCACGTGTTCCTCGTAGCGTTCGAACACCTGGTGGGCGTCCTCGATGTCGTCGTCCGCTACTACGCGCGGAATCGTCCACCCGATGACCGGGCCGAACAGCGGAACGAACAACGAACCGAACAGCACGACATCCTGCTCGACCTCGGAGAGCGTCCCTGCGCGGCGCGACTTCGCCGCGGCCAACGCGAGGTAGCTCGCCAGGCAGTGCAGCGACAGCGAAGCCAGCAACACGTACCCGCGCTCCGCGGTGACGGCGGTCCAGACCGCGCCGCCCTCGAGCAGCGTCAGCGCGAGAACGGGGACGTAGTAACGCTTCCAGCCGATGCTCACGTCTCGTCCTCCTGCGAGCTCGTGGCCGTGTGCTCACTGACACGGGCCGCTGTGAGCGCGTCCATGAACGAGTCGGTGTCCGGATAGTGCGTGCCCAGCCCGAGGACGAGGGTCTCGATGTTGCCGTACGGCGCGTCCGGATCGCGTTCGCGCAAGGCACTCACGAGCTTGTGAGCGACGATCGCGCTGGATTCCGGATCCGTGTTCGGCAGGACCACGGCGCACTGGTTCTTCGTAACGCTGTACGCGCCGTCGGACGGACGCAGGATGCCTCGCGATACTTCCTCGAGGTGGCGTGCGAGACCCTCCGCGTATTCCGCCCGCGAATCGGGCGCCGTGATGCCGACGACATGAAGATCGAAACCGTTGCGGACGGCGATGGACGTTTCGACGCGCACGCGACGGATGAGTGCATCCCGGTCGCCGATGGGCGTCCAGTCCGGGATCGCAACCGGAACGTGCGAACCGAGCGCAAGCGGCGAGGAGCGGCGGAAGAGCTGCGCGACGCGCTCCATGAGGCTCATCAGATCCGGTGCGTCCGCGTCCGGACCCTCGGCGTAGATCTCGATGCGGCCGATGGCGCTGGTCGCCGAGTACTCCACGCGGCGCAGCAGGCGGCCGCGTACGACCTCGGCGCCTTCCGGTGTCGTTCCGGCGAGAACGATGATGTAGCAGCCCGGATAGCCGAACCGGTAGATCGCGTCCGACGGACGCAGGCCGCCGGTGAATTGGCTCATCATGAAGCGATCGATCGTGCCGTCGCCCTCGCGGGTCGTGTCGCTCCACTCGATCGCGTGAATCGCGAGGATGGCCGTCGGCACGCCGTAGCGCGCGGAGCGCTCGTACTCGATGCGCAGCCGTTCGCCGAATTCCTTGGTCGTGCCGAGTCGCAGTTCGTCCTGCGGCCTCCCGCCCTCGCTCGAGTTCGGCGTCGGCACGGCGTCCTGCTTGCCGAGGCGCGCCAGCGACTTGCCGATCCAGTCCGCGATTCCGACGAAGGTGTTGATCGTGGACTCGTTGAGGCGCGACGGCGGGATTTCGTCCAGGCAGAGGAGTGCTTTCAAGACGCCGCGCTCGTCAAACAGCGGAGCCACCACGAGCGGGCCGTCGGGCGGCGCCTCCACGTCCGGTGAGAATCCGTTGATCGTGCGACCGTCCTCGATCGCGCGACGGAGCAGCGGGCTGCGCCTGGCGCTTCCGAGCCGCTCGCTGCGCTGCTCGTCGGGCCATCCGCGGTGACAGACGTAGTCCACAGCGCCGTCCCCGAGCAGGAGGAGGACCGACGCCGATGCGCCGCAATGCTCCGCGACCAGATCGAGGGCGACCTCGAAGATCTCGGAGCGGTCGGACTCTTCGATGCGTTGCGCGGCCACGATGATGTTGCCGAACTGCGCGCTGTGATCGACGATCCGCCGTTCGAGTTCGCGGTTCGCCTCTTGTAGTACGTCGCGTTCCTGGCGGACGACTCCGTATTGGTCCTCCGCCTTCTTCATCCGAAGTTGCAGCTTCTTGTGGCGCGAGGAGAGTTCGTCGTGCAACTCGCCGAGGAAGAACCCCGCACCGAAGAAGAGCACCGGCTCCATCAGCCGGCGTAACGTGAATACCTGATCGAGAGAAAGCGTGCCCAGGGCCTGTATCGCACCGACGGCATAAAGGAGGCTAGCGACGGCTGCCGCGACCAATCCGGCCACGACACCGCGTGCGCCAGCCATGGGAAGAACAACAAGCCAATAGGGATGGGGGTGCACACCGTAGGCACCGATACGGCCCTGGGTCACAGTAAGTTCAATGGGAATGAGGATCGCGTAGAGCGTTCCAATCTCGATCAGCGTTCGCCGCCACCAGGCGGCGCCCTTCGGTCCGACTTCCAGCGCACGATCGCGCTGGCCGGCAACAAAGAGCGAAGCGAGCACGGCTCCGAGGTGGATGCCGAGCTGGTTCGCGCGTTGTCGCACGCGGTCCTTGATGGTTCGCGGCTTCTGTTCCGGCGAAGTGCCGGTGGCGGACGGTGCGGCGGGCCCGGCCGAAGCTCCCTTCGCCGCGGCATCGGCCGGGCGTTCTAGGCTCTGGAACTCGCCGAGGAGGTCGCTGTCGGTCTGGAGTTCCGGATCGATCTCGCCCGAAGTGGTCGGCGCCGGCTCGAACAGCGCCAGCTCCTCTAGATCCGCGGGATCTGTCCACGTAGCCTTGCGTTCGCGCTTCTTGACGAGGCTCGCGAGTCCCGCGAATGCGCCTCCGAACCAGCCGCGCTTTTGTGCGCGATCCCGGAAGCGTTTGCGGCGCGGCACCGGACCCGCTTCGTGGTCCGCGGGTTCGGCCGAGGGTTCCGCGACGTGCAGCGCGTGGAACTCGGGGTCCTTGAGGACATGGGACTGCGAGGCTCCGGCCGGCTGATCCAGCGTCTTCTCGCGTTGCGGCACCTCGTGCGACGCCAGCATGTCCGTCCGGGTCAGACCGTGTTCGGCCGAGCTTTGCGCGGAGTGCTCGTGGCCGTCCGGCGGGAGCGGCGCTTTGAACTCCGACTTCGTGGCGTCGAGCGCCGGCTCCGGATCCGTCGCGTCGGGATCGACGGGTGTCTTGGTTTTTTTGGCGAACGGTTGCTGCGGGTCTCCGCCGGGGAGGATCACGGTCTCCGCCGACTCGCCGATGCGCGAGAGATCGACGGTCTCGTCCGGCACCGTCGCCGCGAGGTCGGTGAGGTCGATCGAATCCGCCTCGACGGGCGTGTCGGGCGAAGGGCCGAGCGCTGCGGTGTCGGCGGCGCCCAACTCGGCGGAGTCCATGCCCGCGGCGCGCTCGGCCAGTGAGTGTTCATCCCCGGGTATGGGCTGTGTCGTGTCGCCCGTGGCACTCTCGATTGGCAGCTCGGTCGTTTCGGCCTGCGAGACATCCCGCTTCGTCGCTCCGGCGGCCTCGGCGTCTGTCGGAGTAGCTTCCGCGGGTGTCGGTGCGGCCGGCGTCGCAGCCTCGACCTCGATCTCCGTGCCGTCCGCCGTGAACGTCTCGTCGCCGGCCGATTCGCTTTGCGCCGCTTCGCCCACTCCGGGATGGACGACGTCTTCCTCCGTTTCGCGCGGGGTGTCGGCCGGATCTGCGGCGGTGTCGGCCGTCGGCGCATCGGAAACGCTCGACTCCTCGGGCCCCGAATGCTCCGGCGCCACGATCTGGGTGTCGGTCGCGGAATCACCGACGGTGAGCTCACGCAGCGAGTCGAGACCTTCGGTGAACGTCTCTTCGCCGATCTGTGTGAAGGGCTCATCCGACTCCGCTTCGGGCGCGGGTTCCTCGTCAGGGGATTCGGCGTCGGCCGCCGACGGCGTGTTCGGTGTCTCGGAGCGCGCGGCGATCTTGTGGCGCGGCGGAAGCGAAACGTCCGCCTCGTCCTCCTCGACCGCTTCTTCGACCGAACCATCCAGCAGCCTGTCGGCGGGATCCTCAGAAAGCGGCCCGCGCTTCGAGCTGACCGCGCGGGAAGAACCGAGCGCCTCGGCCGAATCGCGCGCCTGCTCGCTCTCGGCTTCATCGGCCGGCGGCGCGCCACCGACCGTGAACATGTCCGTGCGAGAGAGGCCCTCGGTAAACGTCTCGTCCGCGCAATCGGAAAACGGTGTGTCGGCCTCGGCGAGCACCTCGGGTTGCGCGGGCGCCGACGAATCGGATGTCGTGAGATCTTTGGGCGCGTCGAGCGGTTCGAGTGCTTCGAGTTCGTCGGCGTCTTCAGTCTCTGTCGCCGCGTCCTGTTGGTTCGGTGCGGCCCCGACATCGGCCTCTGTTTGCCGCGCGATCGAATCGGACGTGTCCGTGTGATCGCCGTCGATGGAGAGGAACGCCTCGGTCGCGGTGTCGTCGGAGGCTCGTTCGTCGAAGGCGGCCTCCCGGACCGGCGGCGGCGTCGCCTCCTCCTCTTCGGCGGGGCCGGGTTGGCTCGATTCGAACAGCAGCTCCTTCAGCTCGGAGAGTCCCTCGGTGAAGGTCTCGTCGCCGAGGTCCATCAGCGCGTCGGTGGCCTCGGCGACCAGTTGGGTCTCTTCCGCCGGTTCGTGAACGACGTCGGCGGGCGCGGCCGCTTCGCCGTCCGAGGTCGAATCCTCCGCGGGCGTTTCCTTCGACTCGGTTCCGGATTCCTGTTGCGGCGCCGATCGCATGTCGACGACGTCGCTCGCCGGCGCGGCCGGTGTCGAACCCTGAACGAGAAGGCCGCCCGGGCCGATCGCTTCCGTGTGCGTGTCTTCGTCGGCTGTCATCGCCGACGATTGCGATGCGGTCTCCTCGGCCGGCGCTGCGTCCGGTTGCGCCGGTTCGCCGACATCTTCGGCAGGCTCGGCAGGGGCGGTCGGAATGTCGGGGCTGACCCGCAGGAGCGGATCGAACGCGGTCTCTTCGTGGGCTTCCCAGAGCCTCTTTATCTCGCCGGGGGTCGCGTCGCGCGTTTCGAGCAGCGCGGGATCGACATCACTCGGGATCTGCTCGCGAGCCTGGATGGGGTCCGTGTGGGGGTCGTGCGGGTGCACGAACTCACCGGGCGCCGCGTCGGGGGCGCGCCAAGTGTCGGTGTGCGTGTATGTGTGGGTGTTGCCGTCCGACTCGAACGGGCCGGGCGCTTCGCGAATCGGAGCGACGGGTTCTTCTGTTTCCTCCGGGGCGGGGGACTCGTCCGGAACGTCGATGCCGTGGTCGCGAGTCTCGCCAGGCGTTACGGTGAAACCGTCGGTGGCGCCGAACGCGTCGGTTGTCGTCGGATCCAATTCCTCAAACGGCCCGGGGACGTTTTGGCGTTCGAGCTGTCCGCTGAACGAGAAGAACTTTTGGCCGCCGTCGGGGTCGTGGCTCGTGAACGAACCGCCCACGCCGCCCTCTTCCAGGTTGCCCGGCTCCGGCTCTTGCTCCTCGGGCTTCTTGCCCTTGGGCTTCGCCGAGAATCCTCCCGGTTTCTTCTGGGAGCGGCGCTTCTTACGGCGTTTGCCCATGCTCCCTTACCACCGGTAGGTGACCCCGACCCGGACTGCGACGGACGACGAATCGTCATCGCTGCGGCCGCGGGCGATGCCGTAAGAAAACGCGCCGAACACCTCGAGCGCGTGGCGCGGGCGCCAAGTGAACGCGCCCGTGAGTTCCCAGAAGGGATCCCGTTCGTGGATGTCGGCGCCCAGGGTTCCCAGGGCCATCCAACCGAATCCGCGCCCGACGTGATGGTCGATGCGCGCGCTTCCGGACACGTAGTCGAATCGTTCGCCGATCGGAAGCAGCGCCGAGAGTTCCTCATCGTCGAGCAGGCGCAGCGCCTGGTACTGCACCCACACGTTGACGCTCGGCGTCTTGCTCGCCTGCGGTTCGCCGCGAAGGTCCGCGCTTGATGGACCGGGCGGCGCCGTGTGGGTGTTCAAGCCCTCGCTGACGGCGACGCTTCCTTCGCGCGCGCGGAAACCCACGCTCACGTTGCCGTCGAAGTAGCCGTCGCTAACGCGTGCACCGCCCGGGGGGACGATGGACAGTTCGCGCAGGTTCATGTTCATCGAGACCCACGCGCGCTTGCCGAACTCGCGGTAGCCGGTGACGGCGCCTCCGCTGCTGCGGCCTTCGAGGCTCGCCGCGGCCGCGGGGTCGTTGAACAGGTCGTTGTAGTGGAGTTGAACCTTCAGGCTTCTGAAGGGATCGCTGGCTTGGGTTGCGAAGCTCGCCCACGCGCCGATCGGTGTGGTGCCGCCGGCGCCGGGGTAGCCGTGGATGCCACCGCCGAACCACGAGTGGCCGTTGGCGCGGTGGCTGACGGCGAGCCGGATCGACGCGTAGTTCGTTTCGACGTCGGTGGCCCCGTTGTCGATGGCCGCCGCACGGCCGCTCAGCGAGTTGAATCCGAATCCGCCGTAGACGTGGGTTTGGTCATCCGCGAGGGCGAAACCGCCATGCACCTCGCTCTTGAACGTGCGGTCCTCGCCGGCTTTTCTAAAACGAACGAACCCGCCGACCATGTCGGAGACCAGGTCGCTGAGCCGTCGGCGCGACGCAGAGATGTCGCGGTTGCTCGGCTGGAGTTGCAGGGAGCGTTCGTACGCCGCGACCGCCTGCTGCCAGTCCCCGCTGAGTTCGAGTGCGTAACCGAGGTCGGACTCGACGCCCGCGTCCGGCCCGTACTTCTCGAGCGTTTGTTTCAGGACGGGCACGGCTTCTCGGTATTGCCGTCCGCTCATGTGGACCTGGGCCTGCAAGCGGAGCGCTCGCGCGTTGTTCGGTTCGAGTCTCTGCGCGCGTTCGACGAGCACCATCGCCTCGTCCGGACGTCTGGCGACGACCATCGCGTCGGCGTAGTCGAGGATGAAGTCCACCGCGTTCGGCGACGATGCCAGGAGCGATTCGAACAGCGGTTGCGCTTCTTCCAAACGGCCCAGGCGGATCAGCGCCTTGGCCAGCATGGCTTCCTGTTCCGGCGTGCGCGGATCGAGCTTCCGCAACGCCGGGACCGCCAGCCCGTGGTACCGCCGGCCCTTCTCGGCGTCCTGCGTGCCCCAGTACGCCTCGCCGAGGTAGTAGTGAACGACCGACGATTGCTCGTCGCTCACCTCGAGGCGTTTCAGGAACAGCGGGATGGCGCCGTGCGGATCACTCGACCAGGAGCGGATCTGGCCCGCACGCAACAGCGCCTGCGGGTGGGCCGGATCCTCCTCGAGCACCGCGCCGTAGAACACGAGTGCGCGGTCGACGTGGCCCGCGCCGAACAGCTCGTTCGCGACAAAGAGTCGATCCTCGAGGTCAGAGTCCGGAGCCGCGGCGCGTTTCTCGAGCCAAGCCATCGCCTCGTCGACCCGTTTCAGGTGAAAGAGCGCGCCGACGAGACGCAGGGTCGCGTCCGACATGATTCCGTCGCGCTCGACCAGGATCCGCCACTGCGCCACCGCTTCCTCGTGACGGTTGGTGGCTTCGTACAGATCGCCGAGAGCCTGGTGGTTGTCCGCGCCCGCAACGCCGGCGGCCACGATCGCTTCGCGCGCCTTGACCTCCTCTTCGATCAGGCCGGCCCACGCCGCCCGGTCCGCCCAGACTTGCAGGAGCGCACCGTCGTCGGGATGCGCGGCGGCTGCACGGCTCGCCATGAGCGCGCGCGCCTCCGGCGTGGGTTCGCTGTCGATGATCGTGATGAAAAGCGCGCGTGCGCCCTTGGCCTCGACGTGACGGCTCGCGAGGGTCCACGCGACCTGGCGGTAGTCGGATTCGTCGAGGTAGAAATACAGTTGCGCCGCGATGAACTCGACGTCCTCGGGTTTCAAGTCCTCGGACTCGACCATGTCCATGGCGCGGAATTCGAGGTTCTTTACCCCGAGCTTGCGCATCTCCGGCAGCCGGACGAAGAACTGGTAGGGGTCGGTGATGCGTTCGGCCTGGCGCCGCAGGATCGCCCGTACCCGATCCCTGCGACCGAGGGACACGTAGATCGAGAGGACCTCCTGTTCGAGTTCCCGGTTCGCGGAATCGCCGGCCAGGCGTTTCTCGAGCAGCGCCACCAGCCCCTCGCGGTCGTTGATGCGGCGGTAGACCACCTCGAGCTGTTTGTCGTAGCCGCGCCGGGGATAGTCCTCGACCATCTGCTCCAACGTAGACACCGCGTGCTCGATGCGCAGATCCTGAAGCGCGATCGTCACGATCTGTTCGCTCCAGTATGTGGGTTCCTCGTCGCGTTTCGCGAGGTCCTCCAAGAGCCCAAGCGCATCGTCGACCCGTCCGTTTTCGAGGGCGATCCGGACGGGCCGCTGCATCAGCGCCCGATCGTCGGTGCCTCTCGCGAGAACGACGGCATGCGCGTACGCGCGCTCCAATTGTCCGACGTAGCGGTAGATGTCGATCGCGCGCTCGCGGAGTTCCGGCGTCGGTTCGTGACGCAGGACACCTTCGATGGCCTCGGCTTGCAGGTCCGGCCGGGAGAACCACCCCGACATCTCCATGCGGCGTTTCCAGATCGCGATGTCATCGACGCCGACGGCGAGCGCGCTGCCCAGGACCGCGAACGCCTCCTTGGTACGGCTTTGCGCGAGATAGGCGGTGACGAGCGCGTTCCGCGATAGGGCCTTGCGCGGCGCGCGCTCGAATGCGATCAGCAACCAGCGGCGTTGCGCACGTCCGCGGCCCTCCGCGGCGAACGCATGGGCGATGGCGAGGACCTCCTCGGTGGTCACCTCCTCGTTGTCGTCGAGCCGTTGATGACAGGTGTGCGCCGCGAAGTCGGTCGAGACGGCGGGTTTTCCGATGCGGTCCTCGATCGCGACCCACAGCGAGTGCGTCGCTTCGCCGATCGCGCGGTCCGATTCGAGACCACGCAGCATCGTCACCAGGTCTTCGGGAAGCATGCGCTCGCCGAAGTGCTGATCGAGCGAGTTCTGATACTGCTCGACCTGCGCGCGATCGACGCGGATGCGTTCGGTCAGAGGGTGCGCGCCCGGGACGAGCCGGTTGGTTTCGTCGAGTTCGGCGCGAAGGACCGCTTCGGCCTCCCGCAGGCCGTCGTTCGCTCCGTACCGTTTCCGCGCATGCTGCACGCGATCGAGAATGACGGGTGCCGATGCGCCACGAAGGGCACTGTCCAGGGCCTCATCGGCCGTGCGCATGCGAGGCAGCGCTTTGCCCGTGTGACGATCGACCTGTTTTTCCTGGAACTGGTTCGTGCCGAGCAGCGAGAACAGAACGATGGTGAGGAGCCCGGTCGCGGCGAAGAAGAGGATGCGCCACGGCTCGAACGTCACGGGAGCGATACCTCCACGACGGTCTCTCCGGGCTTTTCGAAAACGATGCGCAGTCGACCGTCCGCGTCCGTGCGGACGGTGGCGCTCTTGCCGTCCAGCGTTTGTTGAACTTCGGTGTCTTTGGGGAAACCACCGAGCAGAATTTCCCGGCGGCTGTGCGCGCGGGAACGGAAGAACACGCGTTTGTGTTCCACGCCCGCGTCCTCGAGCGTGTGGTTCGCCTCGATCACGTGGGGATGGAGCTGGGGCGAATCCGCGAGAACGAGCACCGCGTCGGGGCGGGCGAGATGAATGTAGAGCGAGTCGCCGATGCGGCGCGCGCCGAGCAGGCCCTTGCTGCGCAGGAAGTCGACGTTTCTGGGCTCTTCGTCGATCCGAATGGTCTTGCAGTCCCCGAAGTCGCGCAGGATCCACCCGTTGTCGGTGCGGAGGATGTGCGCGCCGGTCAGAGCGCTGTGGACCGCGCGCGCGTACGTGGAGGCGAAGACCGGTGCGGTCGGCTCCCGGAACGCCCAGCGCTGGATGAGGTAGTGGACGGAGCGGAGACGCGGCCGGTTGTCCGCACTGTAGAAGTGAATGTAGACGTCGGCGGGTTTGAGGATGCGTCCTTTGCCGGTCCGTTCGATCGTCAGATCCATGGCTTTGAACGCGCCGGGCATCGTGTCGTAGAAACCCTCGAAGTCGTTCTCGTTGGCCCCGCCCGCGTAGACCTGAACCGTGTCCTCCTGAATCCGGCCCCAAGGACTGACGAACGCGACCGAGTCGTGCAACGGGTCCCAGCGGAATACCCCTCCGTTGAGGTTCCAGCATCCCGACGCGCGACTCTGTCTCACGACGTTGGCCAACGGGTCGGCCATGCCGGTCCACAGCATCACTTCGCAACGCTTGCCGTTCTCCATGAGCCGCTCGTTGATGAAGCGGATCGACTCGCTCACTTCCGCGAGCGGCGAGTACGCGTAGTTCTGAAGTTTCGCGTACCACATGATCGTGCGCGGCGCGGAGTCGACTTTGAGCGGCCGCCGCCAGCGCAACGTGTGCAGCACGCCGTGGCTCGCGACTTCGATGTTCGGTTGATTCAAGATGCGCCGCGCGAGCTTCATCCGGTCGGTGGGTTCGGGCGCTTCGTAGTCGAGCGTGAGGCTGCGGATGATGACGCTGACGGTGAAGGGCAACGCGTACTTCTGGAACACGTCTTCGTGCATCACCTTCGCCGAGTACTGTCTCGTGTGGATCGTGGAGATGTCCTCGAAGCCGTCGCCGTCCACCTGCACGAAGAACATGCGGCGTCCGTTCAGGACGCTGGGATGGGGTGCGGGAACGCCCTTCATGCCGAGGGCGTCGCGCAGGAAGCGGAACGGGTCGACGAACCAGCGGCGGTCGTCGTGGACCCTGCCGCGTTCGAGAGTCCACGGATCGAGCACGAGACCGCCCCAGGGACCGACGACTATCGGGTGGCGTTCCTTTTGAGCGTCATGCTGTCCGCGCGTACTGATCCAGGCCTTGTTCGACTTGTCCTCGATCCAGGGGCCGCGGTGAATCGAATGGCCCAGGGGGGTGGCTTCGTAGGACGTCGAGTCCTCTTCGAGGAGGTCAACTTCGACGACACCGATGCCGGACGCGTAGTAGTGGTCGTATCCGAGGCCGAATCGGGAGAGCCAGCGGCCAAGACGGTCCGGGTCGGGACTCTCTTTCGAATCGACGATCAGGGGGCCGAAACCGCCAAACAGGACGACGCGCCGCTTTGATGGGTCGGCGTGTTTTTCGACCCAGGGCCACAACCACGGGCATTCCTGGTCGGTGGCGACAAACGCGAAGAGGATCGCGTGCGCTTTCTCGAGCCATTCGGCCGGCGGGGGGCCCTTGCGGATGTCGTGACGCAGGGGGATCAGGCCGAGATGATTGAGGGGGGTCTCGAGCAGGTCGTGGACGGGGTCGACGACATACGGGTTGCGTGCACCGTCGTAGAGGGCGATTACGTGACGGCGTACCGGTTGCGCATCGCCAGCCCGCAACGCGGGAGCGAAGAGCAGAACGGTCCCTAGCAGGACCGCGGTCCCTCGAATACCTCTTGTCTTTGTGGGCCCCATCCCGGAGCACCTGTCTTTTGTCTCCTTCCTGCCCCCGCAGGAAGGACCGGATCCGACCCCCCCGGGCCGGTCCGAAATGTTCTTCCGCGGTCTTTTCGGCGTTTTGCGGCGCGCTGCTTTACGCGCGGTTGCTGGTTCCTGCGGGTTGCGCCGAATGGAAAGGTTGATGCGTCACTTTCACGGACGTTTTCGTCTCACACTGATTCACGGCGTGGTTCTTGTCGCGCTCGCGGAGGGCTGTCGCGGTACGCCGAAGGAGACGTTTTCGCGCCCGCCGCGGTTGGACGAGGTGCGTTCGTGGGCGATTCAGCTCCAGGGCATCGAGAAGGAGGGGGCCGTCGAGGCGATCGAGCGGGCCACCGTCGACATGGTCGTGCTCGAACCGATGCGCTCGGTGCGCGGCCGTGAGTCGTTCCCGATGAAATCCGTGGTCGCGCGCGCTCGCGGGAGCCGAAAGCTCTGCCTCGCGTACCTGAACGTCGGGCAGGCCGAGGACTACCGCACCTACTGGGGCGCGCAGTGGCGGGCGCCCACGCGGGAAAAGCGGGGCCATCCCGGGTTCCTGCTGTCGGTCGACCCCGACCAGTGGGCCGGCAACTACCCCGTCGCATATTGGGACATCCGGTGGCGCGCGGTGTTGTTCGGTTCCGCCGATGCGATGCTCGATCGCATCCTCGCCGACGGTTTCGACGGCGCGTACCTGGACTGGGTGCTCGGTTACGCCGAGCCGTCGGTCGCGGCGGCGGCCAGGCGGGCCGGGGTCGAGCCGGCGCGCGCGATGGCGGAGTTGATCCGGGATCTGCGCGTGTACGCGCGCAAGAAGCGCCCGGGTTTTCTCATCGTGGCGCAAAACGGCGCGGATCTGGGGCATCGGGTGCCGGAGTACTACGGCTACATCGACGCCGTGGCCCACGAGGACCTGAGCTTTCGCGGCAAGGCCACCGACGATTGGGACGACCCCGAGAGCGCCGATTCGCCGACGGACGAAGCGGCGAGCCGCGCGCTGGCGAAACAACTCGGCCAGTTCCGACTGCGCGGCCTGCCCGTATTCACATTGGACTACTGCATCGATCCAAGAAACACCGCGGCGGCAACAAAGCGCTCGCGCGATGCCGGATTCATCCCGTGCATTTCACGGACGCCGCTCGACCGCATTCCGCGCGCCGGCGACGCCCGAGCCAGATAGGGACGTCAGGACGGCTGGGCGCCGAAGCGCTTGACCTTGTTGTAGATCGTTCGCTCGCTGACGCCGAGGCGCCGGGCCGCGGCCGCGCGATTGCCCCCGGTGATCTCGAGCGTCGCCTTGATCAGCCGCTGCGACACTTCGGCGAGGGGAACGCTGGCTTCGGCGAGTTCCCGGATCAGCATGTTCGGATCGATCGCGGGCGGAGGAGACGGCTCCCGCCGGCCGTGCAGCGCCTTCTCAATGTGCGCAATGATCTCGGCAGGCTCGACAGGCGCGCGGATCCGACCCAGCGCCGCTGCGCCGATCGCCGGATCGGCCGCGGCATCCCGGTCCGTCTCGGCGATTACGAACCCGGGAATCCCCGGGAACGCTTCCGCGAAGTACTGCATGCATTCAACGCCGTCAATCGGCGAATCCTGGCAGTCGAGCAGAATCAGTTCGATCCCGTCCTCCGCGCGCGCAAGCGCTTGCTCGCGGTTGGCGGCGCCGACGGTCTGAAAGCCGGCGTCTTGGAGAGTGAGTTCGAGGGCTAGGCGCTCGGCGTCGTCGTTCCTCACGACGAGTACGCGCGGCGCGGGCCCGGTCGGTGTGTCATCCATGTATTTGAGGTCCCCACTCTGTACATCGGCTGGTTCCGCCAGGACTTGCAGGGATGGGTTGGGGCTCCGGGTACGCTTGGCCACGATGCCGGGCTGGTTCGTCGAATTCGTCCTGCCGCCGCTGATGGTGGCCGGCGGCGTGGTCGTCCTTTTCTGGACCGGCGATCGGCTCGTCGAGCACGCCGCGCACCTTGCCCGCTCCCTCCGGATGCCGCCCACCGTGGTCGGCGCGGTGGTCCTCGGTTTCGGCACGTCCGCGCCGGAGTTGGTGTTTTCCCTGATCGCCGCGGCGAACGGCGACGAGGTGCTCGCGATCGCGAACGTCGTTGGCAGCAACATCGCCAACGTCGGACTGATCCTCGGAATCGCGGCGTTTCTCGCCAGCGTTCACGTGAAACGCAACCTGCTGAGGCTCGACTTGCCGCTCGGCGTGCTCGCGGTGCTCGTCCTCATTGTGGGCATCGGACTTTCGCCCGAGAGCGATGGGACCGTCTTATTGATGGCTCCGATGGCGGTCGTGCTTCTGTCGCTTTTTGGACTCTATCTGTGGCTGTCGATTCGCCACGCCCGGTCGCACCGGCGCGAGACGGAGGCCGAGCCCGATGTCCAACCCGTCGTTGGCCGGGATCTGCTGTGGATCTTCATCAGCCTCGCAGGCATCACACTCGGTGCCGAGATGCTGCGATACGGTGCCGAACGGACCGCGCTCCTGCTTGGAGTCTCCGAGCACGTCATCGGAATCACGATGGTCGCGCTCGGGACGTCGCTCCCGGAGCTTGCAGCGACCCTGGCCGCCGTGCGCAAGAAACAGGTGGACCTCGCCGTTGGCAACCTCGCGGGATCCAACCTGTTCAACCTCCTGTTCGTGCTCGGCGTGGTCACGCTGACCCGGCCGATCCCCGTGCCGGAGATGATGCGCAAGGTCGAGCTGCCCATCGCCGCGTGTTTCGCGATTCTCGCGTTCCCGCTGCTGCGCCGCGAGCGCCGCATCGGCCGCCGTCAGGGCGCGCTGCTGCTCACCCTCTACTTCGTGTTCGTTCTCTGGGTCTGCTTGCGCGAGGCGTGACGGAAGTGCGCGAGATCTTTGACGTGAAGGGCATGCACTGCGCGTCGTGCGTTGCGCGCCTGACGACCGCCCTCGAGGAGGTCGCGGGCGTCGAGGAGGCGCAGGTCAATCTCGCGACCGAATCGGCCGTCTTGAAAGTCGATCCGGCGACCTTCGATGCGCGTGCGCTCGAGTCGCTGGCTGGTTTTCGCCTTGTCCCGCACGGGACGGAGCCACGCAACGAACTCGCCGCGTTGTCGCGGGACATGGTCCTCGCGATCGCGGCCGGCGCCGTCGTCATGGTGCTTTCGATGGGTTTCGAGTCGCCGTGGGCGGCGGCCGCGGTTTCGTTGTTCGCCGTCGGTTGGTGCGGTCGGCAATTCACCGTTGGGGCCGTGCGGCTCCTGCGCGTGCGCGCGGCCGACATGAACACGCTGATCGCGCTCGGGACGTGGACCGCCTGGGTCACGTCGTTCTTGTTGCTGCTTCTCGGCGGGGCCGGCCAGCCGCTCTGGTTCGACTCCGCGGCGATGATCGTGGCGCTCGTTTTGGTCGGTCGGTTTCTGGAGGCGCGCTCCAAGGCGCGGGCCGGGGAGGCGGTGCGTGCGTTGTTGCAGCGCGCGCCCGAGACCGCGGCGGTGATTCGCGACGGGGAGGAGCAACGAATGCCGGTGGCGCAGGTGCGCGCCGGCGACCTGTGCCGCGTGCGGCCGGGCGAGCGCGTACCGGTAGACGGCGAGGTCGTCGAGGGCGATACCAGCATGGACGAATCGCTCCTGACCGGCGAGAGCCTTCCGGTGGACAAGACCGTCGGCGACCGCGTGATCGGCGCGACGATCAACGGCGCCGGGACGATCGTGATGCGCGCGAAGCGGGTCGGGCACCGGACGGCGTTCGCACGCATCGTGCAGGCGGTCGAGCAGGCGCAGAACTCGCGTGCGCCTGTGCAGGATCTCGTCGACAAGATCGCGGCCGTGTTCGTTCCGGTCGTGCTCGGCATCGCGCTCGCGACGCTCGGCGGGTGGTTGCTCGCGGGCGGGGGCGCCGAGCGCGCGGTGATGCATGCGGTGACGGTGCTCATCATCGCGTGTCCCTGCGCGATGGGGCTCGCGACCCCGACGGCGATCGTCGCGGCCGTCGGGCGCGGCGCGCAGAAGGGGTTGCTCTTCCGTGACGCGCGCGCGCTGCAGGCGCTGGCCGGTGTCGAGCGGGTTGCGTTCGACAAGACAGGCACGTTGACCGAGGGCAACCCACGGCTCGAAGCCGTGCATGTCGCGACCGGCCCCGGTTCGGATGGCGGCCCCGACGAGGCGGGCGTGCTCGCGCTGGCGGCTGCGCTCGAGGCCAAGAGTGAGCATCCGCTCGCGCGCGCGGTGTTGTCGGGCGCCGCCGAACGTGGTGTCGAAGTGCCCGAAGCCAGCGGATTTCGCGCGCACGCGGGGCGCGGGATTCTCGGGACGGTTGCGGGGCACGAGGTGCGCGTCGGGAGCTTTCGATTCCTCGAGGAACAGGGTGTGGATCTCGCCGGTCTTCACGAGGCGGCCGAATCAGAGCGCTCCGCGGGAAGGACGTTTCTTGCGGTGTCGCGCGATGGGAACGCGGTTGGGCTGCTGGCCGTAGGCGATCGTTTGCGGCCCGAGAGTCCGGAGGCGGTGGCGCGGCTGAAGGAACTCGGCGTCGAATCCGTCCTGCTGAGCGGGGATACCGAGGGTGCGGTGCGATCCGCTGCGGACGCCGCCGGGATCCAGCGGATGCGGGCGGAATTGCTGCCCGAAGAAAAAGTCGATGCGGTGTCGGCGCTAGCGCCCGCGGCAATGGTCGGGGATGGGCTCAACGATGCGCCGGCGCTGGCGGCGGCCGATGTGGGAATCGCGATGGGCGCGGGGACCGACGTGGCTATCGAGAGCGCCGACGTGACGTTGCTCAAGAACGACCCGCGCGCGGTGGCCGACGCCGTCGCGCTTGGCCGCGCAGCGGTCCGGACGATTCGCTGGAACCTGTTCTGGGCGTTTTTCTACAACGTCGCAGCGATTCCCCTCGCCGCCGGAGTGTTCGCGTCGATCACGGATTGGACGGTCACACCGACCCTCGCGGCCGGTGCGATGGCGCTCTCGTCGGTCACCGTCGTCACGAACTCGCTGCGGCTGCGGCGCGCGTGACGTTGCGCGTAAAACCCGGTTCGCGAAAAAAGATGCGAACCGGCGCCGCTCGTTGCGGTTTCACGATGCGTCCCTGTTCCAAGAGCCAGAGCAGGACTGGACGGGGCAGCCGTGGAGCGCGAGTGCTGAGCGTGGCACTCGCGCTCCTTTCGGTGTGGCTCTGGGACCCAAGCAAACGGAGTAGGATTGACGACAGATGAGTCAGCACATCTTGATGAAGAATTCGGGCGGCGTTCCCATCAAGGCCTGGGTGAAGGGCGTGCCGTTCGACGACAAGGCCGCGGATCAGCTGCGCAACGTCGCGAAGTTGCCGATCATCCACAAGTGGGTGGCGGCGATGCCCGACGTGCATTGGGGGATCGGCGCGACCGTTGGGAGCGTCATCCCGACGCTGGAAGCGATCGTGCCCGCCGCCGTTGGCGTGGACATCGGGTGCGGGATGATGGCCGTGCAAACGTCGCTGACCGGATCGGATCTCCCGGAGAGCCTGAAGGGGGTGCGCACGGCTATCGAGCGCGCCGTACCGCACGGGCGCACGCATCGCGGGGGCCGCAACGATCGCGGCTCGTGGGCCAATCCGCCGAAGGGGGCGGAGAAGGCGTGGCGCGGGATGCGCGAGGGGTATGAGCGCATCATCAGGAAGCACCCGCGACTCGATCGTGGACGAACGCTCGACCAACTCGGGACGCTCGGGAGCGGGAATCACTTCATCGAGGTGTGTCTCGACAAGACCGACGTTGTGTGGGTGATGCTTCACAGCGGATCACGCGGTGTCGGCAACCGGATCGGCACGCATTTCATCGCGCTGGCTCGCAAGGACATGGAGCGTCAGGTCCACGATCTCCCGGATCGCGACCTCGCATACTTTCGCGAGGGGTCCGATCACTTTTTCGACTACGTGTTCGCCGTCGAGTGGGCGCAGCGGTTCGCTCGCAAGAACCGCGACTTGATGATGGCGCAGATTCTCGATGCCATGCGGATGTGCAAGGACTTGCCGCCGTTCACGCTCGGGGACATGGCCGTCAACTGCCACCACAACTACGTGGCGCGCGAGACGCATTACGGCAAGGAGGTTCTCGTGACGCGGAAGGGCGCGGTGCGCGCCGGCGAGGGCGATCTCGGGATCATCCCGGGGAGCATGGGCACGCGCAGCTACATCGTTCGCGGCAAGGGCAACCCGGAGAGTTTCTGTAGTTGCAGCCACGGCGCCGGCCGCGCGCTATCCCGAACGGAGGCGAAGCGCCGGTTCACCGTCGAGGATCACATCCTCGCCACCGCCGGCGTGGAGTGCCGCAAGGACGCCAACGTGATCGATGAGACTCCTGCGGCGTACAAACCCATCGAGAAGGTGATGGAAGCGCAAAAAGACCTCGTCGAAATCGTGCACGAACTCCGCCAGGTAGTGTGCGTGAAAGGCTGACCGCCCCCTCCCCGACGCGGTTCCCCGACGCGGTTCCAGGATCCCTTCGGCATGGCCGCAACCCGCTTATTCATAACGAGTTATGACGGTCAACTGCGGCATTGGTTCCGCATTTGAGGGCGCCGATCGGGGAGTCGGATGGCAAGACTCGTTCGCGAATCGGTCTGTGCTGGCGTTCTCGTCGACCCACCGTAGTTGGTGGCCAACGGCGCGCGGCACCGCTGCCGCGCTGGCCAGCCGCAACTGGCTATTGGCTAAGCGGTTACGCGGATCAACACCGGGTCCAGGAACCGGTTGGGAGGGGAACCGGTTAGGGGGGGGACCACGTTTGGCCGGCGGGGTAGAACGCGCACCAGGCGATCCAGTAGGCGTGCATCGATGGAACGAGTTTGCCCGTTTTGTCGGTCACCTTCACGAACCCGTTCTTGTCCTTCGTGACGAACAGGTCGCCGTCCTCGATGCGACCCTCGAACGCCGGATGCGGGTAGCACCTCGCCTGATCCTTCCACAGCACAACCGTGCAGTTGTCCTTCTTCTTGTACTTGGGATCGATCTTGACGCTCGGCGACATCGGGAACATCAGCCGGTCGTGGCTGTGGTACCGCTCCTTGTAGTACCGGTGCGTGCGGCGATAGTTGCGCAAGTCCTGCACGGGCGCGAGCACCGTCGTTTTCGGGTAGCGTTTTTTCCAGTCGGCGAACGTCGTCACCGTCGTCGGGATCCACTTGAGCTGTTTGCCGGTTTGCGGGCCGACCACCGCCCTGCCCGTCGCCTGTCCCCAAAAGGTCTCCGTCTCCTTGTCGTAATACAGCACCGCGTTGCGGTAGAGATATCCGGAGATGCCAAAGCGCATCGTTTTCCCGTCGAGGCGGCGATCGAAACCGAGCGCCGAATCACACAGCGGTCAGTAGTTTGGCGCGATCGGCGTGCCGCCAAGGGTGTCGTTCACCATCTCGTGGACTTCGAGCAGCATCAGCGGATACGCGCGTGACTCGCCGTTGATCTCCACGCCGAGCACGCGGTCGCCGTCGCGCACCCACGTCGCCTTCTCCGCCGGAACCGCCTTCGGCTTCCAGATCGCGGGGATCGCGTCTTTGGGGTCCGCCGCGCCGGTGCCGAGCCGCACCTCGGTGATGTCGATGGCGCTCTTGACGTTCTTGTCCTTTTTCAGAGAAAAGGCGCTGATGGCTTTGTCCCCTGCGGACAGGCCGGCGGACATGACGGCCACAATCAGAAGCGGCAGCGGTTTCATGGCCAGATCGTAACCTCGCCGAGATTCCGATTTCGTGCCCATTGTGGTGCACTAGAATGCGCGCCCGATGGCAAGACCGTCCCAACGCCTCTCCTGGTGCACGATCGTCGCGCTCGCGGCCGCCTGCGCGAGCAACGGCGCCCCCTCCGACGACAACACGGCGCCCCGCGCGAACGCCCCCAAGACGTCCGACACCGCCGAATCCACACAGACCGGCGCACCGCCGATTCGCGCGGCCATCGCGGCGGGCACGCTGCATGCGACAGGCCGCGAGACGGACTTCGACAAGATGTTCGAGGATCTGGCCGGGGCGGATGTGGTTTACGTCGGGGAACAGCACGACAACCCGCACCACCACGCCATTCAGCGCCGCGTCATCGAGGAGCTTTGGAGGGCCGGCCGGCTGCACGCGATCGGCATGGAGATGTTCCAACGCCCGTACCAGTCCGTCCTCGACGACTTTGTGGAGGGCCGGATCGACGAGGCCACGATGCTCGAGCGCACGGAATGGAAAAAACGCTGGGGGTTCGATGTCGCGCTCTACCGTCCCATCTTCGACTTCGCGCGCCAAAAGCGCCTGCCGATCGTCGCGCTGAACGTCTCCAACGAACTCCGCAAGAAAGTGCGCGAGGGGCTCGACACCCTGACGATTGAAGAACGCGCGTCATTGCCCGTGCTGCGTCTCGACGACAAGGAGCACCGCGCCTTTCTCGAGGACGTGTATCGCCAGCACCTCCCCGAAGGCACCGAGCTCAATGTCGAAAAGTTCGAGCGCTTCTACCGCATCATGGTTCTGTGGGACGAGGTGATGGCGGACAGTGTCGTGCGCTGGTTCCGCCGGTCACCGAAGGACGCACAGATCGTTGTCCTGGCGGGCGGCGGCCACATCGGCAACCGCTACGGCATTCCCGGACGCGCGCACCGGCGCGACGGACGGCGGTATCGCAGCGTGATCTGCGTGGTGGCCGGCGACGGCCGACCTTCGGACGAGCAGTTCTCTCCGCGCTTTGGCGACTACCTGTGGGTGACGGAGCCCAAACCCGAGCCGCCGCCGAAAGAGACCGCGGCCGCCTACAGCGACACGCCGAAGAATTAGGCCTCTCAAACGGAGCCTAGAGCTTCTTCAGGATCTCGTCTTCGTCGGGGAACTCACCGGTTTCGAGTTTGCTGTAGATGGTCTTGCCATCCACGATGACCTCGAAGCGTCCGTCCGCGAACGGAGCGATCGCGAGCTCTTCCATGTTCTGTTTGAGTTCGTTTGCGATTTTGCCCGTCAAACTGAGGGCAGCGGGTTCGTAGTTTCAAGCCGCGCAGTATTCGATCCGGATCTTCATGGCCCAGAACATACCGTCCCGCTCTCCCGCTTGCGCGCTTTTCGTATCGCGCACCCCCGCCTAGTCGAACGGCAGTGGCGGCCGCGCGCCCGTCCCGGATTTGCGATACGACAACCAGAGCCGCACGTTTTGCAACTCGTCGTCGTAGTAGCCGTCCTCCAGGCTCTCCAGGATCGTCGCGGCCGCCTCGAGCCGGGCGACCGCTCGCGCGCTGTCGTTCTCTCTCGCGCCGATGCCCCACAACGCGAGGGCCACGTCGTAGGACTCGAGCTTGACCAGCGCCGGCAGTTCCGTGCCCGCGGCGATCAGCTTCATGATCGCTCCCTCGGTCCGCAACTCCTCCGCGATCTTGCGCCCGAACCGCAGCATCGCGCCGAGCTTCGGATCCTCGTGGGTCTTGGCCCGTTCCTCCAGCGCACGCACCGCCGCCGCGCCGTGCCGCGCTTCCCCGTCGCGAATCCACTCCTCATACGTCAGGTGAACGAGCACGGTCGCGCGCAGATCCGCAAGTCCCCGTTCGCCCTCGACCAACGCCAGCGCCGCCTCGAAACGCCCGAGGCGCGTCCCGTACCGCTTCTGATACCAATCGCTTGCCCGCGAACGCAGCGCGCGTTCGGCGCGCCACGTCGGCCCGGCGTATCGCAGGTTCTCGGGACGCTGGCCAGCTTGCGAAAAGAACCACCGCGCGATGGTGGCGCGTCCCTTTTCGCTGGCGGCGAGGTAGTCGAGTCCCTCGCGCGCCCAGGCCCATGCGACATCCGGATTCGGCGCGTCGTGTTTGAGATTGAACGCGAGGTGCCAGCCCAGGTACTCGCGCGCTGAGGCGTTTTTCGGATAGAGGTCGTGGATCGTCCGGTAGACGGTCAGCAGCTCGTCCTGCCGCCCGCGCAGCAGCAGACCGTCCGCGCGGATCCAGAGGTACGTGAGCAGGAGCGGGCGAAACGCGCCGGTCATGACGCCGCCGCCGAGCCGTCCGAGGCCGAGTGCGGAGCTTTCCGGCGGGGCCGGCGCGTGGCCCGAGAGGGAAGCGCGCAGCGGAATCGCGGCGCCGAGGAGCACGATAGAGATCAACGCGGCGATGGCCGGTTCGCGCCGCGAGGTCATTCGAGCCTCCGTTTGGACACGCCGTAACCGCCGGCGGCCCCCGCGAGCACAAACGCGACGAGCAAGGTCGGCAGCGCCGTTGTTGCACCATTGACTCCGGACCATTCGCCGGCGGCGACCTCGTCGAACGTGTCGAACTCGTGCAGGTTGGGCACAGTCGCCAACGCGGTGCCGACCATGCCGCGGGCCAGCTTTCGGCCGGTCCCTTCCGTCTCGCCGCCGGCTTTTCCGTGCGCGTGCCCGTTGTCGTCGTGGCCGGTCGCGGCGGTCTGGGCTTGTTGCGCGGGGCTCGGTTGGATCGCGGCCAGCAGGAACCCCTTGGTCGACGCGAGGAACAGAAGCATCGCGGCGAGGAAGGCCGCGACCGGTCCGGCGAACAGCGCGCTGGCCGTCGAGGCGGCTGCCGCGAGCGCAGCGGCGCCCAACGCGGGCCCGAACGATGCGAGCAGGCCGTTCGCGACAAACGAGCGTGACTCGCGCAGCGCACGGGTCTCGCCACCGACGAGGCCGACGTGCAATCCTTCGGTTGCGTTCTTGAGCACGATTCGGCCCGTCTTCACCGGGATGTCGAGCGGCCGGCCGACGGGCGTGGAGTATTCGACGCCGCCCGCTTCGAGCGTCACGTGACCGGGTGTGCCCTCGTACTCGGCGACGGGCGCAACCCGCAGCGCAAGCCGCAGGCGGTGCACGCCGGGCTTGACCTGGACCGCGACTCCGGCACGCGGAATCCAAAGCGTCGATTCGGTGAATCCGCCGAGCGGTTTGGATTCGTGTGTGTCGACGCCGCCGGCCGCCGCCGTGCCAAGAATCGCCGCCACCAGAAACGCCAGCGTGACACCGCCCGCGAGCAACGCACCGCCTGCGGCGCTGCCGAGTGCCCAGCCCGCGGGCGGCACCGGCGACGTCGCGGATAGCAGGTTGCGTTTCGTTTCACGATCCGAGGCGAGCGGCAACGCGCCAAAGAACACCGCGGCCAGATAGCCGGCGACGACGGCGAGATCAGTGCCGAGCGCGAGCCGGCCGGAGATGGTGTCGTCGCCGAACGCCGCGACGAAAAACACGAGGACGCTGCCCCCCAGAAGCAGGTAGAGGCCACCGCGCCGGGAGGCTTCGGCGAGCCTAAGACGAAGCGCCGCGCCCATCGTTTTGGTCCGCGTCCTCTTGGTTCGGACTTTCCTGGTCGCGCGCGAGGACATCGAGGAACAGCCGCTCGAGCGACGTGGTGGGGCGCCCGACGTCGTGCACCTCCACACCCTCGGCCCGCATCGCGGCGCGAATCTTCTCCTGCGCCTCGTCGGAAGCCTCGCCCGTCTCCCAAACCAACCGGTCCGCGTCGGCCAACAGATCGTTCACGGAGCCGGACAGGATCTTCCGACCGCGGTGCAGGATCGCGATTTGATCACAGACATCCGCAACGTCCGCAAGCAGGTGCGACGAGAGCAGCACCGTGACGCCGGCGCTCGCGACCTCGCGCAGGAGGTCCTTCACCTCGCGGTTGCCGATCGGGTCGAGGCCCGAGGTCGGTTCGTCCAGCACGAGCAGATCGGGTTCCGCCAGGAGCGCCTGCGCCAAGCCGATCCGCCGCGCCATGCCCTTGGAATAGGTGCCGAGGCGGCGTTTGCGCGCCTCCCACATCTTGGTCCGCTTCAAGAGCTCCTCGACGCGCAAAACACGCTGCTTGCGCGGCATCCCGTGGAGCCGGCCGACGAGATGGAGCGTCTCCTCGCCGGACAGGAATTCGTAGAGGTACGTTTCCTCCGGCAGAAACCCGGTTTGCTTTCTCGTGGCCCGGTGGCCGGCGGGCCGGCCAAGGACCGAGACCTGGCCCGCGGTCGGAGGCAGGAGCCCGAGAACCATCATGATCGTGGTCGTCTTGCCGGAGCCGTTGGGGCCGAGGAGGCCGAACACCGTGCCGCTGGGCACCGTGAGATCCAGACCACGCACCGCATGCACGGTGGAGCGGCCCCACCGACTGCGGTAGGTCCTTTCCAGGCCTTGAGTTGCGATGGCCTCCATCGGATCGCCGCGTACGTTAGCAGGTGCGTCGCGGAAGCGGAACCTGAGATGCGTTCCCGTACAATGTCGGGTCTTACCTGGAGTGGTCACCTTCCCGAGGACCCCATGCGCAACACCCTGATTCTCTTCCTCCTAACCGGCTTGGTTCATGCTCAAGGGGCAAGCCCGGCGGACGAAGCCAAGAAGCCCAAGGTCAACGAGGACATCGTGAAGGCCGTGCGCGCTTGGATGAGCGCGAAGCGCCAGGAAGAGCGCGACCAGCTCCTGAAGAAACTGGAGGCCCGCGAGGACCTCGACTTCGCGTCGGTGAAAAAGGGACTCACGGACGGCCGCTACTACCAGGATCCGATCCTGACCGAATCCGGCGCACGCCACAGCAACACGTTCGGTGCGCAGTGGAAGGGCGCCGACGGCAACTCGCGGGCGTTTTCCTACTACCTCCCGAAGAGCTACAGCAAGAAGAAGAAGATCCCCGTCATCATGTACCTGCACCACAACGCGGGTGCGGACGATCGGCGAATGAACGGCCGGATTGTGATGCCGCACTTCGCCGAGCTGTGCGAGAGCTCGAACTTCCTGTTTGTCGCGCCGTCGACCTATCAGGGCGCGGAGTGGTGGATGCCGGAGGGCCGGCGGTACATCACCTGGGTGATCAACTGGCTCAAGGCCAACTTCAACATCGATGAGGACAAGATCGCGCTGATGGGCGCGTTGGACGGCGGCAGCTCCTGCTGGGTGCTGGGCCAAGCGCTGCCCGACATGTTCAGTTGCCTCATCCCGCTCTCGGGCAATCCGGTCGGCATCACCGAAAACGTGACGCCGCTCTATCTGGGCACGCTGGATCGCATGGACGTCATGATGGGCATCACCGGCGGCATCGGCGGACTCAACGTGCCGCGCATGCTGGACGCGATCCAGCCGATGTTCAACAAAAATATGCGGATCACGGTCCGTGTCGTGCCGCAAGCGCGCCGGGACGTTCGATACCTTCCCGAAATCGTCCCCTACGCCGTTCCGTTCGCGCTCTCTAAAAAGCGCGACGCGCACGCGAAGGAGGTGGACGTCATCAGCGGCAAGAAGAACGGCCTCCGCTCCCTCTGGCTCGAAACGCATGGCGTCGATCCGGAGGGGACGAAACCGCCGCGGTTCGGAACGACCGAGTTCCGTGGACCCGCCTCCAAGCCGCACAAGCCGGAAAAGAAGATCGGTATCGGGATCAACAAACCGGAGGGCTGGACAGCCGGCCTGTCCCTTCACAGTGTCCAGGGCCAGGCATCGCGCGCCGGCGTGGCGAACGGCGACGTTCTGATGGAGGTCGGTGGCGTCGTCGTCAATGACCTCAAGCAGGTCAAGGAAGCGATCGAAGCCACCGGTTGGGGCAAGTGGGTCGAGTTGACCATTGTCCGCGAAGTGGCGGAGGACGACGTCGAGATGATCCTCGAACGTCAGCAGCGCTACTTGAAGCGCATGGACAAACGCTGGAAGCGCGAGAAGGAGGCGGAGGCGGACGGGCGCGATCCGCTCGACGTCGATGATGTCGAGGACGACGATGAGGAAGACGACGGCGACGACTGTGGTTGCAGCACCCTCGATTTCGGCGACGACGACGGGGACGAACCCGCCGAGGACGAGCCGAAAGAGCCGGCGGCGAACACCGACGTGCTTAAGCGCGTCGCGATCACGATGAAAAAGTACGTTCGCGTGCAGAAGTCCACGGGGCCGCTCGTGCGGGCCGGATTCGGCGCGAGCTGGAACAACCAAAACCGCCACAAGGGTGTGCAGTTGAAGGGTGTGACCCCCGGCGGATTCGCAGCGCGACAGGGTTTCAAGAACTCCGACCTCATCGTCGGTGTCGGCGACACCTCGGTGAAGAAGGTCCGCCAACTCGCGAAGTGGTTCGAGGACTACAAGTTCGAGAAGGAGCCCGAGGACGAGCGCTGGATCGACTTCACGATCAAGCGCCAGAACGCGGCAAGCGAGTGGGAAGAGAAGACCATCCGCGTGAAGTGGGAACGGCCGCACGCCTCGCGCGTCGACGTCATGGTCGATCGTGCCGAGTTGTCGATCGACGTGAAGGCTCGCGACGTGACGAAGTTCACCCTGTACTTCAACGAGAAGGTGATCCCGGCGGGCAAGGAATTCCAGCTGTACATCAACGGGGTCCCCTACGGCGATCTCGTGGATCCGGCCACCGCGCCGAACTACCCGGATCCGCTTTCGTACGACTCCCTCGGCAAGGAGACGCTTCGCAAGATGCGCAAGGAGCGTGCGAAGGTCCCCGGTTGGACGCCGGATCCCAAGTTCGCGCTGCGTGATTTTCAAAAGCGCAACGACCGCATGCTCGTGTTCGGCGCGAAGCGCACGTTCGACGTCGAAGCCCTCAAGCCGGGCTTTCACGCCGCGGCGGCCCGCGCCACCAAACAGCGCCTGGATCGCGGCGCGCGCCTCAAGGCCGCATATGAGAAGTCGCTGGGCGAAAACGGATCCGTCGATTGAGCATGGCGAACGCCGACACGTACCGACCCAAGCACCGCGTGCGCGTCGTGACGGCCGCGGCGCTGTTCGACGGTCACGATGCGGCGATCAACATCATGCGCCGCATCATGCAGCGCAACGGCGCCGAGATCATTCATCTCGGGCATAACCGCAGCGCGGCCGAGATCGTCGACACCGCCGTTCAGGAGGACGTACAGGCGATCGCCATCACGTCGTACCAGGGCGGGCACGTCGAGTTCTTCCGCTACATCATCGATCTGCTCAAGGAGCGGGGCGCGGAACACGTGAAGGTCTTCGGCGGCGGCGGCGGCGTCATCGTGCCCGACGAGATCGCTGACCTCGAGAGTTACGGCGTCACGAAGATCTACAGCCCCGAGGACGGACGGCGCATGGGCCTCCAGGGGATGATCCAGGACCTTCTGGAGAAGTCGGACTTCGAGACGCCGCGCTTGCCCTTGAACGGTCGAATGGAGTCGGCGAAGACACGCGAGCTGGCGTCGTGGTTCACGCAGGCGGAGTCCGGTTCGACCAACGGGTTGCCGGCGCCCACCAAGGTGATTCCGGTGATCGGCCTGACGGGGCCGGGCGGCGCGGGCAAGTCGGTCATGACCGACGAGATCCTGCGGCGCTTCCTGCACCAGTTCCCGACGTCGAAGGTCGCCGTGTTTTGCGTGGACCCGAGTCGCAAGCGCAGCGGCGGCGCGCTGCTGGGCGACCGCATCCGCATGAACGCGATCGATCCGGAGCGCGTGTTCCTCCGCAGCTTCGCGACCCGCGGCGCTCAGGGCGAACTGGCCACGGCGATCGACGGCGCGATCAGTGTCGCGAAGTCCGCGGGTTACGACCTGATTCTGGTGGAGACGTCGGGCATCGGCCAGTCGGACACCGCGATCACGGATGTCTCCGACGTCAGCCTCTACGTGATGACGCCGGAGTACGGCGCGCCGAGCCAGCTCGAGAAGATCGACATGCTCGACTTCGCCGATCTGATCGCCGTCAACAAGAGCGACCGTCGTGGCGCACTCGATGCGCTGCGCGACGTGCGCAAGCAGTACCGTCGCAACCGCAACGAGTTCGAGGCGTCCGACGAGGACTTGCCGGTGGTCGCCACTATCGCGAGCCGGTTCAACGACGTCGGCGTGAACGAGTTGTTCCGGCGCCTGATCGTGCTCGTGGACGACCGGCTCGGCACCGACTTCGAGAGTCGTCGGGCCGAGGCTCCGCCGGAGGCTCAGCATTCGACGGTTATCGTGCCGCCCGACCGCGAGGGGTATCTGCGCGAGATCGTGAAGACCGTTCGCGGGTATCGCGACGGTGTTCTCGGGCGCGCCGACGCCGCGTCGAGCCTGTACCGCATCCAGGGCGCGCTCAACGCGCTCGGAGCGGAGGCGCCCGCCGCGCTCACGAAAAAGGCCGAAGAACTGCGCGCCGCGATCGGGCCCGACGCGATGGCGCGGCTCGACGATTGGGACGCGCTGCAGGAACGCTACCGCCAGGACGAGTTGGTGATGCACGTGCGTGGCCGCGAGCTGCGCGGAAAGCTGTTCACGGAATCGCTTTCCGGATCGCGCATCCCCAAGGTTGCGATGCCGCGGTTTACGGATTGGGGCGACCGGTTGCGCTGGCTCGAACTCGAAAACGTGCCCGGCGAGTTTCCGTTCGCCGCTGGTGTGTTCCCGCTGAAACGCACCGACGAGGACCCCAAGCGCCAGTTCGCCGGCGAGGGCACGCCCGAGCGCACGAACAAGCGCTTCCACTACCTCAGTGACGGCGAGACCGCCAAGCGCCTGTCCGTGGCGTTCGACTCGGTCACGCTGTACGGCGAGGACCCGCACGAGCGCCTCGACATCTACGGCAAGATCGGCGAGAGCGGCGTGAGCATCTGCACCGTCGAGGACATGCGCAAGCTGCTGAAGGGGTTCGACCTCTGCCATCCGAACACGAGCGTGTCGATGACGATCAACGGCCCCGCGCCGGCGATCCTCGCGATGTTCATGAACGCGGCGATCGATCAGCTCGTCGATACGTTCACCGCCGAAAACGACCGCGCGCCGGATCCGACGGAGCTCGCCGAACTGGAGGATCGCGCGGTGCAGACCGTGCGCGGCACCGTGCAGGCGGACATCCTCAAGGAGGACCAGGCGCAAAACACCTGCATCTTCGGCGCCGAGTTCGCGCTGAAGATGATGGGGGACATCCAGCAATACTTCGTCGAGAAGAATGTTCGCAACTTCTACTCGGTGTCGATCAGCGGTTATCACATCGCCGAAGCAGGCTCGAACCCGATCACGCAGGTCGCGTTCACCCTGGCCAACGGATTCACCTACGCGGAGTACTACCGCTCCCGCGGCATGGCCGTGGACGATTTCGCGCGCAACCTGAGCTTCTTTTTCAGCAACGGGCTCGACCCGGAGTACGCGGTTATCGGCCGCGTCGCGCGCCGCATCTGGGCGATCGTGTCGCGCGATCTCTACGGCGGCAATGCGCGGAGTCAGAAGCTCAAGTACCACATCCAGACGTCCGGCCGATCGCTGCACGCGCAGGAGGTCGACTTCAACGACATCCGCACGACGTTGCAGGCGCTGCTCGCGATGAACGACAACTGCAACTCATTGCACACCAACGCCTATGACGAGGCGGTCACGACGCCGACCGAGGAGTCGGTGCGCCGCGCGATGGCGATTCAGCTCATCATCAACCGCGAGTTCGGATTGATGAAGAACGAGAACGCGCTGCAGGGGTCGTTTGTCATCGACGAGCTGACCGATCTGGTCGAGGAGGCGGTGCTGCGCGAGTTCGAGCGGCTCGACGAACGCGGCGGCGTCCTCGGCGCGATGGAGCGCGGCTACCAGCGTTCCAAGATCCAGGAGGAGTCGCTGTACTACGAGACGCAGAAGAGTTCGGGCGAGCTGCCGATCGTCGGCGTCAACACGTACGTGAATCCCAACCACGAGGAGATCGAGTCGGACCTCGACGAGATCACGCGCGCGACCACCGCCGAGAAGCGGGCGCAGCTGAAGTCGGTGCGTGCGTTCCAGGAACAGAACGCCGCCGTCGGGCCCGAGGCGTTGGCCCGCCTGCGGCAGGTCGCGCTCGAGGGCGGCAACATCTTCGCCGAGCTGATGCGCGCGGTGCGTGTCGCGAGCCTGGGCCAGATCACCCGCACGCTTTATGAGATCGGCGGCCAGTACCGCCGGTCGATGTAGGCTAAAGGAGAGCCGAACGTGTCGTTGAACGTGACCCGATTTCAGAGCGCCGAGGGTGGCGCGACGTCCTGCTACAAGTTCCAGGTCGGCGACGATCCGAACACGTACGTTTGGTTCGAGTTCGGCGACGATTCCGGTTCGTTGCACGTGACGCCGCGGATCGGCCCGTTCGATCCGGCGGATCCGCTTGCGGACGCCGAGTTCTCGACTCTCGACGATCTGCTCGACGCGAGCGAGACGACCAAGCTGCAGTGGGTCAGAGACCTGATGGCGCAGTTCGGCGAACGGCTGGAATGGACCTACGCCGGCCAGAACCTCCGCAAATCCGGCGTGTGATGCTGCCGCGGAACACGGTGGATTCGTGCGCGCGGTAATTCAACGCGTGAGCCGCGCGTCGGTCACCGTCGACGGCGAGACCGTGGGTGCGATCGAAACCGGATTTCTCATCCTGCTGGGTGTCTTCGGCAACGACGACGAAGCCGAGTCCGCGCGCCTCGCCGCCAAGATCGCGAAGCTGCGCATCTTTCGAAGCGACAAGAAGCCGATCGATGCGGCCGTCACTGACGTGGACGGCTCGGCGCTGGTCGTCAGCCAGTTCACGCTCTGCGCCGACACACGAAAAGGCAACCGCCCGTCGTTCGTTCGCGCCGCGGAACCGAAGCGCGCCGAGGAGCTCTACGAGACGTTCTGCGACGACCTGCGCGGCCACGGCGTGCCGGTTCAGACGGGGCGCTTCGGAGCGATGATGGACGTGGAACTCGTGAACGATGGGCCGGTGACGATCCTGCTCTGAGCTGCGGCGTGCAGAGGCGTTTCGCGCCTTCTAGACCTTCGTCAGCTCAACCAACTCGTCCGCGGAGAACGGGTACTCGCTCACCGGGACCGCGTTGGCCGCGACCTCTTGGAGACGGCGCCACGCATTCGTGAACAACGCCTCGTTGCGTGCGCGCACGGCCTCGGGTTGCTTGCGCTTGTCGACGGCGTCGTCGTCGCACGAAACCGGCGGGAACTCCGGGTCGATGATGTACTGCGCGAACTCCGTTCCGCAGCGGATGTGCCGCTCAGGCTCGCGGGGCAGCTCCTCCTCCGGCACGGCGCCGATCACGTAGCGGAGATACAGTTCGCTCTCCTTGACGTTCTCGACGTATTTGCCGCAGCGGTCGCAGTTGTAGCCTTCGTCGCAGTTCGCCATTGGGATCTGTTATCCCCCAAGAGTCAGCCGTTTTCCAGCTTGGCGATGCGCCTGTCGAGATATGCGCTGTCGAACACGCGCTCGCGCAGCCTGCCCAACGCGTCCAGCGCACCGGCCTTGTCGCCCTTGGCTTCGAGCACGTCGGCGAGCGCTCCGAGGAGGCGCGGGTCGTCGCCGAGGCGTTTTCGGGCATGCGACAAGAAACCCAGGGCCCCCTCGAAGGTCCCGTCGCGCCGGAGCGTGTCGACGTACTGCAGGTACGTCTCGCCGGTATAGCGGAGGACAAACCCGTTTTGAGGCGCCGCGCGTTGGGCCGCGTCGAGGTGCTCGCCGAGCGCGGTCGCGTCGCCGGCCACCTGCGCACGGATCGCGAGCACCAGGTCGCCAAACGGCGCCGGCGGGTTCGGCCACGCCGCGAGCATCCAATCGAGTACCGCGGCCATCTCGGGGTTGTCGAGCTGTTTGGGCGCGGAGAACTCCAGCCGCAGCGCGTCGTCGGTGAGCGTCTCGCCGCCTTCGAACTGCTCGCACTTCGCGATGCGCAGTTGCAACGGGTCCGGCGCGCCGAGTTTCGCAAGCTCCTTGCGTGCGCTTTGCGGTCCGACCACGGCAGGCGTCCACGGTTCGGACTTGCCGACGAGGATCATGTCCGCGCCGGAGAAAAAGACGTGGCCCGAAAACACCTCGCCGAAGGTGCGCACGACATCCTTCACGTCCTGCAACCCCATCTGATAGAGCGGCAACCACTGGCACGCGATGCCGCCGGGCGCGAGCCGCGCCTTGCAGAGTTCGAAATATTCGCGCGTGTAGAGATCGCCGCCGCCGCGCACCCACGGGTGGATCGGATCGGACGTGATGATGTCGTATTCCTGATCGGTCGCGCGGAGGTGTGCGCGCGCGTCGTCGATGATCAGATCCCGCGGAACCTCGGGGCGCACGCCGATGTGTTTGGCGCCGGCGGCGACGGCCTCCTCGATCTCGACGACGGTCAGCGTTTTCGGTTGGTGCGCCCAGCACGCGCGATACGTCGTGCCCATGCCGAGGCCGACGACCAGCACGCGCTGCGGGTTTTCATGCAGCGCGACAGGCAGGTGTCCCAGCAACTCCAGGTGGTGCACGTCCGTGATCGTCTGCTCCGTAGCGACCGCCTTGCCATCGACGAGCAGGCTCGACTTGCCGTACCACGACAAAACGGAAACGGTCGCCTCGCGTCCGTGCTCGACGAGCGGGATGTCGCGTCCCGCGTCCCAAACTTCACTGTCGACCGCACCGTCTTTCAGATACACGCCGGGTTGGTAAAAAACGCCCGCGTAGAAGTGCTCGCGCGCGACGGTGCCGCCCGGTGACAAACCGGCGACGGCGACGAGAACGGGCGCGGCAAGCCAGTAGCGTCGGCGCATCCGCGCGACGACTGCCGTTGTGAAGAGCGCGATCACCGCGACGACGGCCTGCGGGCCGAGGGACGATTTCGCCACCGCCAGCGTCAGGAGCCACGCAACGGCAAACAGCGTCAGGAGTGTCGTGCGACGGCGCAGGCCCACGACGACAAGGAGCGCGGTGCACAGCGCGGCGGCCGCGACCGTCCCCATCGGTCCGAAAAACGGCACGAAGAAAAACACAGCGCAGGTCGATCCGGCGACGGACGCAAGGGTGTTGGCCGCGTACAGCCGGCCGGTGCCCGCGGCCACTTGACCCTGGCTGGCGACTCGCACCGCGAGCGGAAACGCCACGCCGAGACCGATCGCGCCGGGCAGCAGGACGAGCGCCGATAGCGCGAACCGGATCGCGATCCCAATGGCGAACCCGCCGCCAAGCCACGCGTAGAGGTGCAGATACAAAAGCGGCAGGAAGTAGACGCCGACGGCGCCGAGCGCAAAGAGCGCGGCGGTCACGCCGATGGTCGTTTCGAGTCGCTGGATCACGCGCGCGCGGTGGGCAAAGCGTGTCCCGAGCGCGCCGCCCGTGGCGATGCCGAACAGAAACACGGCGAGCATCGCCGTGAACGCGTAGGTGGTGGAGCCGAACACCATGACGAGGCCGCGCACGAACGCGGCTTCGCACGCCATGCCCAAAAAGCCGGAGATGGCAAACAACGCGGTGGCGCGGCGGCGGTCGGACTGCGAGAAGGGTGTCTCCGGCTCGGCGGAGGCGGTCGTATGCGCTGCGGGTTTGCAAACGAAGGCGATCCCGCCGGCCAAGCCGCTCAGCACGGCTGCGATCCGGATCGTGGCTGTCAACCCGAACGCTCCAAGCAGCACAAACCCCGCGAGCAACGTCCCGGTGACGGCGCCGAACGTGTTCCACGCATAGAGCCAACCGAGGCTGCGCCCAAGTTCATCGTCGCGTGCGCGCAGCGCGGCGGCCATCGCCGGCAGCGTGCCGCCCATGAAAAACGCCGCGGGCATGAGCAGCAATGACGCGAGGAGAAACCGCGGGAGGATGCCAATCCCAACAAACGCGGGCGCGGCCCACACCAGCAGCGTCGGGCTGGCAAATGCCAAGACGGCAACCGCGAGTTCGCACGCACCATAGAACCGAAGTGGGTTGGAAGTGTGTTCCGCCCGCCGCCCCAAAACGAACGCCCCGAGCGCCATGCCCCCGATGACCGCGGCGAGCACGGACGCCAAGGCAACGGATGTTGCGCCCGCAAGCTGCGCCATGCGCCGGAACCAAGCGACCTCGAGCACCAACGCAGCGGCGCCGGAACAAAAGAGAAGCGCGCTAAGCCGCGACAGTTGCATGGAGCGCGCGATGGTATTCGGAAGCGTCAAAGCGGCCTAGTGTGTCGGAGACGCGTCACTTGCGGCAAGAGCGATCAAGCCCGCTACACTGAAGCACATGAAGTGGGAAAGGGTGTTCTACGCCGCCGCGGCGATCATCCTCGCGGTTGCTGCCATCCAGTGGATCCGCCTGGAACTCGATCGGGCGGCATACAAGCGCGCGGCGTCCTCGCCGGAAGTGACCGCTGCGTCTTCACCGGAAGAGCTTGCCGGACTCGTGTACGAAGCGATCAAGTCTGGGGATCCCGCCCTTTTGAAGCCGATCCTCCCAAAGGTCGCAGATGAGCGGGAGTGGCTGGCGGCAGAGCTAGAGCAAGCGACCCTGAAGGCTTCGATGCTGGTGGATACCCGCGGCATCAGCGATGAGGAAACCACCGTTCGGATCAGTCAGAGAGAGCTCGACACGGGGCAGTTGGACCCAGGGACCGGGGTTCTGATCCGCGTGTATCAACTCAGGCGACGGTTGGCGAGGACTCGCGAACAACCCTGCGATCCATCGAAAGGGATCGCGGGCAGCTTCGACAGAGATCTGCAGGAACTTCAAACTCACGATTGGCGGGTGCCTGACGACCCGGACGTGAAACTCACCAAAGAAGGGCCGGACCGTGCGGCGCTGGAACTCCCGATCAACACGCACAGAAAGGACCTCCAGGCTTACTTCGGCGTGATGTGCAAGAAAACCTCGCGGGGATGGGTGTTGTCGTACCTGCATCTCGCGAAGCGCCCCGGTTCGCGGCTCGCGTTTCGCAACAACTCACATGGCACCGTGATCGGGCATGACCGTGATTCAGGATCGGCCCCAAGCGCGGTCATTGGGCCGGTCCCGGGCAGTTCGTCCAACTAGACTTCGGACGCTGGTTGTTGCCGTGAAGGTGCCAGGTGGCGCGGCGATCAGCTTTGGTTGCCGAATTCCGTGCTCCGCGGCGCCGTCTTACCAGGCACCGCTTCCTTGCTGCCCGGACCGTTGTTTGTGTTTCGGACAGCCGAGCCTGCGCAACGATCCGGGCCGTTCGGACTCGCAACAACGAAAACCCGCGATCGGTGCCTGGTAAGCGGAAGGGAACGAGGCAAGTGAGCCCGAACGCGCGATAGCCGGAAAACGATCCAGCGAATCGTTTTCCGGTGTGACCGAGTCCCCAACATCGCGTAGCACGCACGCAGGAGAACCGAAACTGCGCACGGGGAGTAGACCGACGCGCCACCTGGCACCTTGCGCAACCAGCGCGTCCGAGTTCCCGCGGGGCGAACAGCCCGGACCGGTGGGAGTGGCGAACTCGGAGAGGACCGTTTTCTGTGGCAGGAACGAACCACAGAAGCGCGACACCGCGAACGAGTGTTACTCCTCGGCGTCGTCCTTCGGCACCCGCATCCGGCTCTTGTAGTGCGCCGCGCGGCCCGCAAAGTACACGATGAAGCCGGTAACGAAGATCACCACGCCGGCCTGGTTCAGCGGCAGGGGGCCGTTGTTCATGCGGGCGTAGACGGACATCAGCACGCCAATCCCGATCAGCGTCGCGCCGATTTTCGACGTGCGGTTGAGCCTAATGACCAGTCGTACCAAGGATCGGATTCTCCGGGCTACCCAAGACGTCGATCGAGGCGTCGATCCGTTCGATGCACTCCGGACGGCCGAGGATGGCCATCGATTCGAAAAGCGGCGGCGTCACCTTCTGCGCCGTCACGGCCCAGCGCAGCGCGCCGAACAACTCGCGGGGTTTCCAGTCGCCGGTTGTCGCTACGTCGCGCAACTCCTGCTGCAACGCGTCCGGATCGATCGCGTTGTCGGACTTCGCGACGACCTGTCGCGCCATCCGCAACATCGCCGCCGTGTTCGTATCGGTCCTTTTCTTCGGGATGAGGTCGTCGTAGGACGGCGCCGCGAAATCCGCGAAGAAGAACCGTGCGATATCGTCGAACTCGGTCAGCCGCTTCATGCGCTCGCGCACAAGCGGCAGGATGCGCCGCAGCACCTCGGGGTCGGATTCTCGCGCCAGCGGGCTGCACTCCTTGAGATGCGCGATCAGCGTGTCCGCGTCCAACTTGCGGATGTACACGCCGTTCAACCACTCCAGTTTCTGGAGGTCGAACACCGGGCCGGTCGTCTTGATGCGGTCGGCGTCGAACACGGCAAGAAACTCCGCGAGGTCGAACTCCTCCTGGTCGTCGCCCATGGAAAACCCCATGAGGCCCAGGAAGTTCACGAGCGCCTCGGGAAGGAACCCGTTTTCGTGATACCAAGTGATCGATGTCGGGTTCTTGCGCTTTGAAATTTTCGACTTGTCGGCGTTGCGCAGCAGCGGCAGGTGGTAGTACTGCGGAAGTTCCCAACCGAACGCCTGATAGAGCAGGATGTGTTTCGGCGTGGAGTTGATCCACTCCTCGGCGCGCAGGATGTGCGTCACGCCCATGGCGTTATCGTCCACGACCGTCGCGAGGTGATAGGTGGGGAACCCGTCGCTCTTCATCAGCACCTGGTCGTCGACCTGCGCGTGCTTGATCGTGATGGCGTCACGCAACCCGTCCTTGAACGTGGTCTCGCCGTCTGTCGGGACCTTCAGGCGAACGACGTGGGCGGTGTCCGCTGACACGCTGCGCTCGCGGCAGTGGCCGTCGTAGCGCGGCTGCTGTTTGTTCTTGCGCTGCTCGGCGCGCATCTCGTCGAGGCGTTCCTTCGTGCAGTCGCAGCGATACGCCGCGCCGGACGCGACGAGCGACTCACACGCATCGCGGTACAGATCGGTCCGTTCGCTCTGGCGATAGGGCGCCGACGGCCCGCCAACGTCCGGACCCTCGTCCCAAGCCAAACCGAGCCACGCAAGCTCCCGCGTGATCGCCGCTTCGCTGTCGGCCTGATACCGCGTCTGGTCCGTATCGTCGATGCGCAGGATGAACCGGCCGCCGCGCTGTTGGCGAAGTGCCATGTTGAAGAGGCAGGTGTAGGCCGTTCCGACGTGGGGGTCCCCGGTAGGACTCGGCGCGATCCGGACGACGACGGGCGTGTTTTCGGACATGGATCGCGGATCTTAGCAGCGGGTTGAAGCCCACCGCCGCGCCCACGCACGCGATTGTCCCCGCGAGATGGAAGATGCCGGGAGCCGCCGGTCGGCTCGCGCTGCGGGCGGCCCCGTGCCTCCAGCCAAGACGGCTGGCCGGAGTCCGCGCGGGCACAAGATTTTGTGGTGTAAGGCCCCTTAATACACTGGGTGTTGGGGGATAGAATGACCGCCGTGCTTGAGACCAGCCGCCGGTTCACAAAACAAGTCCCAGCCCTTTTGGAAGCAAGCCCCATGAATGCCACGAAGATCATGAGAAGACTCACCTGTCTCGCCGTCGCAGCGCTCGCAGCGTGTGCGGCCCCGTCCAAACTGCCGGAAGCCACATCGCGTGTCGAGCGCAGCGAGGACTTCGAAAAAATCCGTCCCGTTTCGATCGTCGTCATGCCGGTCCAGGCCGAGAAGTACCACGTGAAACACACGGTCCGTAAAGGGCTCTACGACGGGTTGTTCGAGAAGAAGTACTCGCCGATCTCCCTGCGGAAGATCGACTCGAATCTCGACGGCGCCGGCGAGTTCACGGCCTCGGATGTCGACTGGGATGCCCAGCTCGTCGTTCGTGTTTCGAAGTGGCGGGTGGTCGGCAACGGCACGAGGATCGCCGCGGACGGCAGCGCGCGCTTGCTGCACCGGGAGACCGGCGAGGTCCTCTGGCAGCTTGCGTTCCAGGATCAGTTGCTCGTGGCGGACACCGCAGGTGCGAACCATCGGGACGAGACGGCCGCCGGCGAACTGGCGATCTACATCCTTCAGCGCGAAGGCTTCCCCGAGCGCCCCGCACTGCCCGCAAACTAGCAACGGCCATCGGTAGGCCCGACTTGTCCGCCGAAGCTCTCGGCGAAGGCGAGTAGTATTCCTGCATGACGCCCGGGAAGCGACCCGACGCCGAGGAGACCGTCCAGCTGCGTGACGTCGCGTTGTTGGCGGTCTTGATCGGGGCCGGCCTTCTGCTCGCGCTGTGGTTTTACCCGGCGGTCGAGGCCGGGCAGCTGCACGACCCGGCGTTTGCGTCCCGCTTTCGCGACTTCGCGGAGCAGTACCCGCCGGCGGCCGCGGTGCGGGTCCGGTCCGCCGATCCTCTTGCGGCGGCGCGGCTGTCGGACAATCGCAAGAACAGCGTGGAGGCCGTGATTCGGCCGGACCGCGCGCATGATCTTTTTGCCCGCGGCCTCTTGTTGTACGCGACGGAGGCGGAGCTCGAGGCGACGCTCAACGAACTCCGGGCCGAGCGGGTGCCGCCGCTGCCGGCGCGGGAGAACCCTGCGGGATTGATGCTCGATCCGCGCGGGCCGCATGCGTGTGATGTCGTGCTACACGATGCGGACGGCCTCGAGTGGGTGCGCGAGACGGTTCCGGACGCATCGTTCAGCGGCGAACCCATCCTTCGCGAAAAAGAGGCTGGTCGCGGGAGTCAGCACGCGCGCGTCTTGATGGTGCAATTCGTGGCGGCGGGACTGATCGTGTATCTCGTTTGCCGCAAGGCCACAGGCGTCGAGCGTCGCCTCGGCGTCGCGCTGGCGGGGGCCGCGTGCCTCGCCGCGTTCGGCTGGGGTCTCGACGTCGCCTCGATTCTGACGATCGGGCTCCTTGCGGTCTCCCCGGCGGGCGGCCAGGCGCTGGCGGTGGGCGCGATCGGTCTTTTCTTCCCCGCGCTCGCCCTGCGCCGCCTCGGATTTCTCTGCCTCCTCGGCGCGATCTTTCGGCCCGGCGCCGTCCACGCCGGCGCACGCGCGAGCCGAACGCGCCTCGCCTTTTCGGTCGTGCTCGCGATGGGGTCGCTGCTCGCCGCATGGCTCGCGCCGCCGGAGAACATCGTGCTTGCGCCGGAGCTGGAAGGCGAGCCCGCGTTCACGGCTTCATCCAACGATGTGCTCTCGATACACGCGGCCGAGCTCCGCGCCCTAAATATCGGTGAGGTGATTGGAGATCAGACCTTCCTGCCGCCGGAGACGACGCGCACGACGCGGCGGCTGTTGCGCCGCATCTACCAGCGCGCCGACACGCTCGCCAAGCGGGGCGGTCCCGATGCCGACGGGTTTGCCGCGATCCGGCGTGCGGCCGCGCGCGACGAGTTGTACCTCACGTCGGATCTGCGCATGCAGCTTCAGACCAAGGACAGGGAGCCCGTGCTTACGGTGCAGGGTCCCGTCCGGCAGACCGAACTCGCCGATGTGCCGGGCCTTTCGAGTTTCGTGCTCTACCGTTTGCGCGGGCAGCGTGATCTGGATGTGCAGGGGCGTTGGGCGGGCGCGCTCGCGTTCGTTCTTGCCACGCTTGTTTCGGTGTGGCGGGATCGCGGCCACGCGCTGCGACTCACGTGCGCGCGTGCGCTCGGTCTCTGTTGCGGCGTTGTGTTCTTGCGGTTGGCGGGGCCGGACGGTCTCGAGGCGGCCGGTGGCGCGCCCGCGTGTTACCTGCTCCTGTTCGCGGCGGCGGTGATTCCCGTGCGCTCGACGATCCTGATCTGGGGGCTGGCCGCGTTGTTGGCGCCGTCCGCGTTCGCGGTGCCGGCGGCGGCGGCGGTGTCAGTCGCGCTCGTTTCCTCGTTCGGGCTACCTGGGAGCCATCGCGAAGCGTGGCGGACCGGCCGTTGGGACTCCGGTTGGGGTCTCTTTCACTCGGGATCCGGCTCGGACTCCTCGAGGATGGTCTCCTCCTCAGGCTCCTCTTCGGGGACGGGTTCCTTCTTGCCGTCTTGATCCGCCTTGTTCTTGGCGCGTTCGGCGTCCGAAAAGAGGTTCTCCCCACCGATTCGGATCAGCAGGGTCTTCGCTTCGTGGAGGAACAGCCCGTTCGGTGCGTCTTGGATCGCGGCTTTGAGCTTGGCTCGGGCTACGTCCTCTTTGCCGTCTGACTGAAGCGCTTTGGCCAGGCTGATGGCCGCGAGCAAGCGGTCGCTCTGGGTGATGACGGCCGCCGCGCGTCCTTCGGCGAACTCGGCGTGGTCCTTCGTGATCGCCGCGAGACCCGCGAGCCCTGCGGATCGGTCTCGGCGATACAGGGCGCACGCCCCATCAAAGGCCGCGCGGAGATCGGAACCCAAACGCTTCGCGCGGCGCCGCGCGACGGTGGTGTATCGCGCCGGAAGATCGCGCGCGCCCTTGTGCGCCAGAAAACGGCGATACCCGTGCAACGCGCCATTCGGCTTTTTCGCAACGTGGTTGCGATGCGCCTCGAGAAACGCCGCGAGGGCTTCCTCGGCCGAACCGTCGATGGGCGCGATCGTCGTCTGGTCGAGTTGGATGCTCGTCAGGTCGACGGGCCCGGGTTCGGGTCTGACGGGACTCGGTTTCGGATTGTCCTCTGCGGTCGCATGCGTCACGCAGATGGCGAGGATGAAAACGGCGCGCGCGCTCGAACGCATCGCGGCATGATACCGTGCGCCGCCATGGTGGACTGGTACGACCACCCGAAGGTGTATGACGTGTTGTGCGGGTGGGACACGGACAAGGAGCGCTCGTTTGTCCTCGGTGCGTCGCGCCGTTTCGGTGTGGCGGAACCCAAGTGTGTGCTCGAGCCGTTTTGCGGGTCGGGGCGCATGCTGCGCGCGCTGGGGAACATCGCGGTCGGATTCGACGTGAATCCCGCGATGGTTCGGTACGCGGCGCGGTGGTCCCGGGTCGGGCGCGCCGATGCCACGTGCCTTCCGGTCGCTTCGGCGCAGTTCGACCTCGCGTTGTGTTTGATCGATTCGTTCCGGCACTTGTGCTTACGCGTTCAGGCCGAAGCGCACCTGCGCGAAGTGGCGCGTGCGCTCCGACCCGGCGCCGTGTACGTGCTGGGATTCGACGTCACGGGAGGCGGTGACCCCGACGTTTCCGCCGAAGCGTGGGAGATGGAACGCGACGGAATGCGCGTCCGCGGGCAGGTCGGGGGGCTCGGGGACCGCGCGGACCGGCTGGAAACCGTGCGGATCGGCCTCGAGATCGAGGAAGCCGGCGTGACGCGCCGCATGGCGACGTTCAAGAGGATGCGGACCTACTCGCCGACGGAGGTGAAAGAGATGCTCCATGCCGTGGGCGGATTCGAACTCGTGTCGTGCCACGCCCGGGACTACGACCTCGAGTCCGTATGTGACCTCGACGACATTTACGGAAGCACCGTCCTCGTGCTCCGGCGGCTTGCCGATCGTCTGCCGGGCGAGTGACACAGGCGAGGCCCTCGCGTAGACTCGCGCGCGATGCATCGAGCGGGCCCTTGCGCGATCTTGCTGTTCGCGTTTCTCTTTCTGTGTCCGGCGTGCGGCGCGAGACGGCTGTACCCCGGGCCCGAACGCCCGCGCGAGGAAGTCGTGCGCTTGCGGCCCGGGACCGGTTCGATGGACCACCGCTTGTCGATCCTCGAAGTGGACGGAAGAGAGATCGCGATCGATGCCGGCGAGCTCGAAGTGTTGCCGGGCCGGCACACGGTGCTCGTTCGACTGACGCACGAGCCGAGGGACGCCCAGTGGCTTCAGCAGGATCCGCTGGAGCGATCATCGGCCCGCTACAGCAATCCCGCTCGAGTGACTCTAGAGTTCGAATCCAACCCGGGCCGCACGTATGTCGTCTACGGCACCATCGTCGATGAGAATCAGCCCGTCGCGTGGATCACCGATCGCGAGACCAAGAAGGTCATCGTCGAAGTCCGTGGCGCCGCCGCCAAGTAGCTAGCGCGCGCTGCGGGCGGGCCGCATCCGCAAGGCCGAACGCAGGTCCTGCGCGCCGGACGCGAGCACAACGATGGCCATGACCGCGAGCGCCAGGCGCAATAGACCCGGCACATCCGCGGGTTCGTAGGAGATCGCGGTCGGTTCTCCGAAGTTCTGGCCGTGCCGCAAGAACACGGTGGCGACCAGGCCGCCAAAGAGCATGGCGAGCATGATGTGCAGCACGTACTCGCCCGACGGCAGTCCGCCCAGCGCGTCGCGACTGTCGCCTTCGATCGCGAAGTCCCAGAGCGAGATCGCGAGATCCACGGCCAGCAGTACGACCAGCGCCACGAACCAGGCGCCGCTCAGCGCGAGGTTCGGTACGGCGAGGTACAGGACGAAGTAGGTCGGACCCCGCAGGCTGTGAATGAACAGTTCCGTGCGCGAGTCCTCGTGCGTTCGGATGCCGTGGGCCACGGAGTGATAGAGCGCGATGTCCGCCGCGCCGACGAGTCCCATCACGAACAGGAGCCAGGTTGCGATCGCCATTTCAATCCTCCTCGGTGGCCGCGGCCGGCGTTTCGGCACCCAGGGATCCGTCTCGCGCGAGCCGGGCGAGGGCGCGGCCACGGAATTCGAGCGCGAGTCGGATGCGTGGGGCGATCAGCCGGCGCAACACCGGCGCGCCGCCGAACACGAGTGGCAGCGACAGCTCGATCGTCTCGCGCCAAAGTGCGCCCGCCGGCGCGGCGAGAAACTCGTGGGTGTGGACGAAGTGATCGAACGGCCCGTGGATCAACTCGTCGCGAAAGCGATGGGGCGGGTCGCACAGCGTGTGACGGAAGAACATCACGACGGGCAGGATGCCGACGCGTTCCTGAATTCGGAGCACGCCGCCCTCGCGCACCGGGCCGTCGTGGCCGAGTAGCCGGAAGGCCGGCCAACCGGCCATCAGTCGAGGGAGGTTGTTCGGGTCCGCGTGAAAGCGCGCGAGGCGTTTCGGCGCAACCGGAAGGTGCCCTTGGCAACAAAGTCGCATCGGATCATCGGCAGCCTAGGTGGTCGCGGGACCCTCGTACCCGTTGTCGAACGGCGCACGCGGGCCGTTCGAAATCGTGTTCAAGACGCTCGACCGATTGCCCGCGATCCCTGCGCGGGCGTCCTATCATGTCGCGCATGGCGACGGCCCTTCTTCTGTTGTTGCTCGCGGCGCCCGATCGGGAAGCGCTTGCGAAGGAGTACTTCGACGCGGAGCGCCCGCGGCGGCTCGAGATCCTCAAGGAGCTCGCGACGGACGACGTTCTGACGGCCGAGGAGGTCGAAACCTGGCGCGGCGTGTTGCTGAAGCGCGCGGCGAAGGGCCGCAAACTGCGCAAACGCGGCACGAACTACTGGTACGACAAGAAGAACAAGATCGGGAAGTACATCGTCGGGGGCGGCAACGGGAAGGGCGGGCTGCTCATCGGCCTGCACGGCGGCGGCAAGGGTGCCGGCGATGCCGGTGGCGCCGCGGGCACGTTCAGCGGCATCGCGTCGAAGTTCAAGTGCGTCGGGATCTTCCCGGAGGTGCTGGAGAAGACGGAACGCGGTTGGACCACGAGCGGGACCGAGCCGTTTCTGTTGGAGCTCATCGAGGCCGCGAAGCGCACGTGGAAGCTCGACATCAACCGCATCTATCTCGTGGGCCACTCGATGGGCGGGTTCGGGTCGTGGACGGTCGGGGCGCACCACGCCGACGTGTTTGCCGGCCTCGGACCGTTTGCCGGCGCGCCGTCGCCGATCACCGCGGACGGCCAACCATACGGTGAGGTCGTCGGGCTCGAGGGCGGCGTGATCCCGAATCTCCACAACATCGCGTTGCACATCTACCAGAGCCTGGACGACGTGCAGGTTCCGCCGGCGCCGAACATCTACGCCAACAAGGAGTTGATCAAGTGGAAGGAACTCCACGGCGGCTTCAACTACAAGTACGTCGAGGTGGATGGCCGCGGCCACGGCGCGCCGCCGGGCGGACACGTCACTGGCGTGAAGTGGCTGTATCAGTTCAAGCGGAACGCGCGGCCCAAGAAGATCCTTTGGGAGCCGGTGCTCAGCTACAAGCGGATGTTCTATTGGATTTACTGGGACCGCCCGGTGCCGAACGTCGAGATCAGCGTCGAGATCACCGCGCCAAACGAGATCGCTGTCGATCTGTCGGGATACGAAAAGACTGGATTCCGAATCCTGCTCGACGACAAGCTCGTGGATCTCTCCAAAGAGGTCGTCGTCAAAGAGGGTGACGAGATCCTGTTTCGCGGCAAGGTCCCCAACACGTTCTCCACGATGCTTTTGTGTGCCGGGGAGAAGCTCGACCCGGACATGTTGTTCGCAGCGCGAATCGATCTCAAAGACTAGCGCCGGCCGTCCCCGCCAAAACGGTTCCTCGATACGGTTCCGATACGGTTCCTGGACCTGATCGGCGACGGCGCAACCGGGGCGCTGCGCACGAGTTACGGCGATCGAATGCGGCACTGGCGTACGCACTTTGGATGCCTGATTTGTGCGGGGAACGCCGTTACCGGCAAACAGCGCAGACTAAGACCCCGCAAGTGCGGGACCTCGTTCCGCACTCGACTGTCATAAGTGCAGGATGATAAGCAGCTTACGGCGGCAGAACCGAGTACCTGGAACCGTCTGGTGCGGGAACCGTCTGGTGCGGTGTTTTCCCACGGCGGAACGTTGTGATCGGAGGTCAACCGCCCGAATCGGCCGACTCGGCGTCCCGCCCCGGCGGCGTATCGTCGTCGAGGCGATCGAGGTAGCCGTGCGGCAGATGGACCTTCTGGGTGCCGCCACGTTTGCCGCGCTTCACGCGCATGCCCGCCGGCGGGAACGGTTGGTCGCGATCGACCGCGGCAAACCCCGCGCGCAGTTCGTCGAGTGACGAGACGCGCGCGAGCTTCCCGCGTAGCTCGGCGCCCCCGCGGAAGCTCTTCGTGTACCAGCTCACGAACTTGCGGGCCATCAGCATGCCGCGGTACTCGCCGAACCAATCGCACAAGAGCGCGGTGTGCTCGAAGAGGAGGTCGAGGGACCCGCCGAACGTGGGCGGGTTTTCGGGTTCACGACCGTCGAACACGTCCACCAGGTCGCGAAAGATCCACGGCCGGCCGAGACAACCGCGCCCGACGATGACGCCATCGCAGCCCGTCTCGCGCATCATGCGCAGCGCGTCGTGGCTTTCCCAGATGTCGCCGTTGCCAAGGACGGGAATCGAGAGCCGGCTCTTGAGATCCGTGATGGCGGACCAGTCGGCCGAGCCGTCGTAGAGTTGCGACGCCGTACGCGCATGCAGCCCGACGGCGGCGCAGCCTTCCTCCTGTCCCACGCGGCCGGCGTCGCGATAGGTGATGAGACTCTCGTCGATGCCCTTTCGGAATTTGATCGTCACCGGCACATCGCCCGCGTTTGCAACGACCGCGCGCACGAGCTTCGCGAGCAGTTTCGGTTTCGCGGGGATCGCGCTGCCGCCGCCCTTCGATGTGACCTTGCGAACCGGACAGCCGAAGTTCATGTCGATGTGGTCGACGCGGCCTTCCGACGCGAGCCATCGCGCGGCCTCGCCGAGGGACTTTGGCTCCACACCGTAAAGCTGCAACGAACGCGGATCCTCATCGGGGCCGAAGTTCGCGAGGCGGTGCGTCTTCTTGTCGCCCTCGATCAGTCCGCGGGCGGTGATCATCTCGGAGACGTAGAGACCCGCGCCGAACCTCCTGCAGAGTTTGCGGAACGGATAGTTGGTGACTCCGGCCATCGGCGCCAGCACCACGGGAGGCCAGACCTCGAGGCCTTTCAAACGGAGCGGCGCGAACTCTCCGGCATGCGCGGACGGCACGTCGCAGTTGGTCTTGCTCTTGTAGATCGCGTCCATGATTGTCGGTCGTCGGGTCGTTAGGGCCTTCCGGGGCTCAGCGTCGCATCGGTCCCCAAGACGTGGGGGGCCGTGGTCCGTCTACTCCTCGCCGACCTCGTCCTTGGCCTTCTTGCCCGCCGGGGTGGCCGGGTATCCGTCCGCGATCTTCGTGAGCAGCTCGATGGCCTTCTCCTCGTTGCCGGCTTCGCGCGCTCTCATGGCCGAAACGTACAGCTGATCCGCTTTGTACGCATCGCTCTTGACGATTCGGGTCCGCGCGGCGCGGCACGCCTTGGAGACCGGGAGCGGCGCATACTTTTTCTCGACGATCTTGTAGGACTCGGCCGCCTTCACGAGATCCCCGCCGTCCTCCAGGCCCTTCGCCTTGGCCACGAGTTCGTTGGCTTCCTTCATGACCTCGGCGAAAAGAGCGTGGGCGGAAGCCTGGATGCCTGCCTTTTTCTCCTTTTCAACGAGCTTCTTCAGAGGGGCGTAGCTCCGCCGGCCCTTCGCCCACTTCGCCTTGAGTTTGGTGATCTCCGCCCCGATCTTGCGACGCGCCTTGCGCGCCTTGGCGGATTGTTTCAGGATCCCGTTCATCCACTCGACGCACAGTTCGGGTTTGGACTCGTGCTTCATCTTCTCGATCTTCTCGTCGTAGCGGATGTTCGTGTACTTCTTCTCCTTGAGCTGTTTGATCAGCGCGCGCGTCTCTTTGGGTGCGCGCGTGACGTCGGCTTTGCCCGTGTAAAGGAAGATGTGTTGGCCGGTGTTCGGTTTGAAGTCCGCGTACTTGTCGAACTTGCTCGGCGGCACTGTCTCTTTGAACGAAAGCGGAGCGCGGCCGCATATGCCTAGAAACAGATCGGGGCGTCGCAGTCCCATCCACAACGCAAGATAAGTGCCGCCGCTAAACCCCGTAATGAAGATCGCGGAGTCCTCGATGGGGGCGACCTCTTTCGCCCTCTTGATCGCGTTCTCGACCGCTTCCATGTCGTTTTGCATGGAGACCTGCTCGCTCGGGAGCCAGCCTCTTTTTAGCAACCCGGTGACGATGTCGACGCTCAGCACCGCGAAACGGCCTTCCGAAGCCGCCAATTCCCACTGGCCCATCTCGCGAATCGCCTTGGCATCTCCCTGCGGCACCGTGACCAGCAGTGGTAGCCACTCGTTCCTGCCGAGGTCCTTCGGAATGTAGAGGCCGGCCTTCCGTTGTTCGCCGGCCGCGTCGATCTTGAAGCGCTTCAGATCGCAGTAACCGTCCGCCCAAGCCTGGCCGGCCAGTAGGAGCACGAGCATGAGTCCGCGGGCCATCGATTCTCCTTCTGTCCGGACCATCCTACTCGACCTCGGAACCCGTTGTCAGCAAAGGAGTTAGGTAGGCCTCACGTCGCGGCCCGGAACTCCCGATATGACCGAAAGCACTACGTATACGTGACTTACAAAAATCGGGATCGAGTCAAAGGATGACGAGCGGCGCCACATCGGGCGACGTCTATCGTCTCGTCTTCGAATTGACGGCGAGGGCGACGGACGTCCCGTATGAGACCTTCCTCCAGGAAATGGTGGACGGGTTGGCCGCGCATTACCACGCCGAAATCTGCTGCATCCACGTGGGGGAGTCCACGACTGCGGTGGCGACCGGCGATCCGCGAGGGCGGTTGAAGCCGCTCAATCAGACGGAACGCGCGCGATTCGACGCCGTGGACGCAATGCTCGCCGAGAGCGTCAAGACCGACGGCGTGCTCCGGGCCGGACTCGATCTCGAGGGCGGCGCCGAAATCGTCAACTACCTCGGGCGCACGTTCGAAACTCCGGAGTCGTTCGCGTTCCCGCTGGCCGCGCGCGGCAAGGCGTTCGGCGCGATCACGTTCTATTCGCAAGAGCCGTACCCGTTCGCGGAGGATGACGTTCGCGGCCTGCAGGCGATCGGCAACGTGCTGTATGCCGCGAACTCGAAGGCCACCGGAGCAGACGGGCCGCGCGAATCGATCCCGGTGACGTCCGAGAGGCTGCGCGCGTATCAGGAGACTCTCGAACGTGTCGGGAAGATCCTCGACGAGCTGCTGTTCCTCACGAACGCCGAGACGGTCATGCTGCTCGACAGCCGCGGCGAGTTTGTGGCGCAGCGGGGCGAGGAGGGGACGTTCTCCACTGCAGATTTCGCAAGCGTCGTGGCCAGCGGATTCGCGGCTTCGACCAAGCTGGCGGGCATCTACGGCGCGACAAACGCGCGCTCGGTTTCCCACCAGGGAGACGACCACAACGTGTTCGTGATCGAGGTGTCCGACCGTGCCCTGTTGACGATCGTCTACTCCGACCACAACGCGCCCGCTCTGGTGACCCGCTGGACCAAGTCCGCGGCGAGCCGGCTGGTTTCGCACTACAAAGCCCTGACGGAGGCGCGAGTCCTGTGATGTCAGATCCGAAGGAAGCCGCCGGCGCCGAGGAGCAGACGATCTACTTCGCCCGGGAGATTCATCAGATGAACCTGATGCTCGGGAAGTTCCTGCAAAAAAGCGGTGCGGACACCGTGTTGCTGGTTGACGAGGTTGGGCACCTGGTCGCGCGTCAGGGCGCGCGCTCGCCCGCGAGCGAGGACACGATCACGGCGCTCGTCGCAGGCATGTTCAGCGCGTCGCACGCCATGGCGCAGATGCTCGGCGCCGAGGAGTTCTCGAGCTTCATCTCGGTAGGCGGCGGCGGCAACCTGCTGTTGTTGCGAGCCGGCCCGCGCGAGTTGCTGGCGGTGGCGTTCCGCGAGGACTGCGCGGTCACTCTGGTGCGAACCTATGCGCTGGAAGTCGTGCGCATGCTCGCGCGGATCCTGGCCCGGACGACCGAGGCCCGTTCCCAAGATTCCGAAATCGAGGGCGAACGCTTCGATTCGGAAATCGGGGACGTGCTTTCGGATGTGTTCGGTTAGTCCTGGGCAGCGCCCAGGACTCCTCGGCCTCGGCCTCTCTCGTCGAACCTCACCCCTCGGTCCCTGGACCACTCCCTCTCTCCAGCGTTCGTTCGAGTCCCGGGGCGAATAGGCGCGCAACGGGGCAGTGGACCGAGGCAGAGGGCTTGGGTACGGCGCAAGAGGCCGAGGCCGAGGGACGAAGAGGCGGCCTATTCAGGCCGGGTCTTCGTCAGCACGACCTCGTTGCCGCGCTGGTTGAACTCTATGCGGTCCATGAGTTCGAGCATGCGTGCGACGCCGCCGTCGGCGGCATCTCCGCGACGTGTGCGCAGGGCTGCTGCGGCGCGGGCGAGGTGGCTGTTGCCCTTTTGGGAGCCGCGGGCCGCGGCCAGGGCGGCGGCCTGATCGAATCCATCGCCGGTGTCGCGGACGGCCACGACGAGACGCCGCGGATCGAGGATCATGCGCACGTCGATCGTGCAGCAGTCGACGCTTTTGTGTCCGTGACGAAACGCGTTGTCCAGCGCCTCGCGCAGCGCGCCGCCGACGTCGCTGATGAACGACTCCGGCAGATGGCAGCGAAACAACATCTCGTCGATGATCTGCCGGGCACGCTTGCGCTGGCGCTCGTTTCCGGGCAGCGTCATCTGGACCTCGACGACGTCCTTCATCGGATTCGCCACGCGCGCGACGAGCTCGTTTCCGGCCGTCTGGATGAACTCGTGCATGTCGAACGGCTCTTTGACGATCTCGTCGGGCTCGACGCGCACTTCGCGGGCCGGCTCATCGGCGTCGTCGGCGCCTTGAATCACGACGACTGGAACTCCGTTCGTGCGCGGGTTGCACTTGATCTCCCGCACGAGATCCCACGCCCCCTCGGTCCGCGCTTCGGCCAGCACGGCGATGGGGGGGTCGTTTTCGATGGACTCGACGAGTTCGAGAGAGCTCGTGCTCGCGATGACGCGCCATCCGCGCCGCCCGAAGTGATCCCTCAGGAACGTCGCGAACTGCTCGTTGCCCGTCGACAGGTAGTAGATCGCGGCCGCGCGCGTTTTCTCGAGGTGCGTGGCAAACGAGCCGATCGGTTGGGCGGAAAGCGTCTTCACCTCCGGCGCAAACGCGCTGAATCCGCCGGAATCGTCCTCGCGGATCTCCGGTTGCCCGGAGATGGAAAGCGAGAGGAGGTCGTCGATCTCAACGACGGAGCCGTCCCGAAGGTGCTCGCGCATCGCTTCGAAAACCTTGTCGAGAAGCCGCACCGACTCGCTGAGCGGTATCTTCAAGCGGGACATCAGATCCCGTGCGAGCTTCTCTTTGGTGACTCTGACCTCGTTCGGCATAGACCGTGGCTGTTCCCGTTGTCGTATCGGCTGGATTCGGCCGCGGGATTGAGGCCGTAGAGGGTCGCGAAGGCGCTTTTGTAAGCCGTTGGTGAGAAACGGGTTACGGAAGCCTACTCTTCGGCGTCGCCGCCCGTGTTTTCGGGCAGATCTGTCACGTCGGCGATGCGCACCGTTGACTCCCAAGTGATGCAGCCGGCGACGTGGCGTTCGAACACGCGCTCCTCCTGGCGGAGGAACTGGTCCCGACGGGCCGAGACCCTGACGCGGAAGAACATCGTTCGGACGCCGAAATCGCGCGCGACATCCAGGTCATTGGAGCGCAGGAATCCGCTGTCGCTCATGCCCTCGACCTGCGTGATCTCCTGCAGGCTGGTGTAGCTGGCACTGAGTTCCTCGTCCTCCTCGACGTCCTCGCCCGACTGCTCCGCTTCGCGGCGCCGCTCACGCTGCTCGTCGCGCGCCTCGTCACCGTCCTCGGTCTCGAGGAACCCGCCGCGCCCTTCGAGTATCCGCTCCGCCACGTCGCGCCGGCCCTCCTCGTCGCGAAACAGCGCACGCAGCACTTGAATTGGCGCGGTGTTCACGTTGATGCGACCGTCGCCGTAGATCGTGATGTAGTCGCTGAGCGGCCGTATGACCTGGCCCGACTCGACATCCGTGAATCGCTCGAAGATGCGACGTTCGACAAACAACGGATGTGCGAACGCGAGATCCTCGATCGTGTAGACGCCCTGCTTCAGATCCGGTGTCGGGTCCGGTACCTCGGCCTTCGGCACCATCCCGCCCTCGAGTTCGCCGAGGAGCATCTTGCGGATCGCGGTCGCGACCTCTTTGGCTTCCCGCTCGTCGAGATCCCACTCGCTCGGCTCCATGTCGCCGTACTGCGAGTCGCGGAACAAATCCAACAACGTCGCCAGAACCTCGAACGGCTTGCCACGCCGCTTGATGTCCCGATGGCGCAGCAGGTTGATGTTGAACTTGCTCTGTTCGTCGATGATCTCAGTGTAGATCTCGATCACGTCGCCGAATTCCTCGTCGCCCTTGCGAACGACCAGCGCGGTGCTTCCGCCGTCCATCTTGGGGCCCCAGATGTCCCCGGCGTGGTCGTATGCACCCTGTTCCTGGCTCTCCTGATCGTCGTTCAAGTCGCGCACCAGCCTCAACCGCATCTGCGCGAAGCGGGCCGAGATGGCGTGTTTGAACTGCTGGTGGGCGATGACGTTTTTCGAAAGCTGCCTTCCGATCGACGCCTCGAAGTGCAACTGGGTCAGGACGATCGCGACCAGCGGCAGCATCACGAGCACGAGGATCAGCGCGACGCCGCGTTCGTCCGCTCGGGGTGGGAAGCGTTTGCAAGGGCGAGACGGCGAGTGGGTTCGCGTGTTGGTTTTGGGCACGGTCGATCTTCGGACGCGTTTGGGCGGCTACTTCTTCCCGCTCAGAAGCACGAGGAGCCGGTCGGGACGTTTCCCCGTGCCGCGGTAGTGCAAGATGATATCGGAACGATTGTCGCCGTTGAGATTGGCGGCGTTGGAGGCGACGGACTTGTATGGGGCGGAGTCGGGAACCGGGATCGTGTACGCCGGGTCCTCGTGAAACACCCGCCCCGGCCGGCCCGGGTGCACGACCAGCCGGTCGGTCTTTTGCGAGACCACAAGGTCCTTGCGGCCGTCCCCGTCGAGATCCGCGCCGTACTCGACGATGACCAGGCCGCTGACCGAAAGGCGGCCGGAGGCGTCCGCACCCACGCGAATGCGCACCGGGAAAGTGTGGCTCTCGCTGGCGAGCCGCCGAAACGGCACGGGCCTCCCCGGATGATTGAGGAAAATCGGAACCTTGACCGGGATCTCTCCGCGCAGCGCCGCTTGCACCACCATCCCGAAATCGGGTTGCGGGTGATACGGGATCGCGAGATCCACGGCCTGGTCGCCGTTGAAGTCGCTCAGAACCGGATAGCGCATCCTCCCCGGGACCTTGAGCGTCACGCGTCCCGGTTTTGCGAGGAGCGCACCCGGCATCGCGATGAGGATGGTCGCTTGCCCCGCCTTGCGATTCACGGCGACGACGTCGGTCTTGGTGTCGGAGTTGATGTCGAGGAACGTCAGGTCTCCGAACTCGGCCTCGGGCATCTTGATGTCGAAATGCCGCGAGCCGTCGGGGCGCCCTTTTTCGCCGCCCGGGAACACGCGGATACCCGATCCGCGCACCATCGCGAAATCCGGGATCGCATCCGACGTGAAGTGACCGTCGGTCCAGATGCCCAGCGCGTAACGTGCGACGTAGCGTTCCGACGCGATCGTGGCCTTGGTGTCGGAGGTCTCCAAGGGCCCGACGGGAAGCAGCACCGATTCGCTGCCGCCGGCGCGCATGTCGAAGTCGATGCGGTAGCCCTCGAGGGAGACGTCGACGAGATCGAGCTTGTCGTCCCGGTCGAGATCAAGCGTCATGCGCCGCCAGAGCAGGTTGTCGGGATCGCGGGGCAGGCCCGGTCCGGCTCGGTTGGGGAGTTTCCGCTGTTTCATCCCGGGCGCGATCACGAAGTACCCCGCATGGGTGCGCAGTAGGAGTTCCTGTCCGGGGCGATCGCCGTCGACGTCGGCAAGGTCGAACAGAACCACGCCCTTGGGCAGCTCGAGCTTCGCGCTCGGTGTTTTGGACAGTCCGGTTCGCGCGCCGAGCCACACCCACGCCGTCTCGCGATTGAGCACGATGAGATCGTCGATCCCGTCGCCGTTCAGGTCGCGCGCGGCGCGGTACTCGAAGCGGTGGGGCGCTTCCAACTCGACCAGCGAGGTTTCGGCCGCGGCCAAACTCGCGAGCAGGCAAAGCGCCAGCCCTTTCGAGAGACTGCCCCTCGGCAGGCTGAAGATCTTCCGGCTCATCGTGGCTCCCTCACTATGAGGACACCCTTGGCGCCCGGCACCGCCGCGAGGGTTTTTCCGACGGACGGCTGCCCGGCGCCCGGAAACGCGTGGGTCTTGGAGGGCAGGAAGTGGCCCGCATCGTTGACCGTGAATACGCGCACCGCGTCCTTGGTGCGTTCCAGGACGCAGGGTTTGTGATCGCCGTCCCAGTCCGGCAGGAAGTCGGTCGGCGCGCGCGGCACGTCGGTGAAGCTCGCCATCGGAACCATGTGCGACATCGTCCACGTGGGCCGTTTCGAAAACGTACCGCCCTTGGGGCCACGGTCGAAGCGGAATACGTAGGTCACGCCGGGAGCCTCACCGCTGCCGGTCAGCCCGCCCGGCGAAACGGTGCTGAGAATCAGGTCGAGATCCTTGTCGCCGTCGACGTCAAAGAGCGCCGGCCGCAACAAGATGCCCGGGACCTTGCGCACGACCGGACGGAAGTAGCGCTTCTTTTTCGCGTCGTAGATGTGCCCGCCGCGAAACCACGCTGCGACGCACTCGAAAACGCTGAACATCTTCATCGAGCCCTTGGCCTGCACGACGAGCATGTCGAGTCGTCCGTCGGCGTCGACGTCCTGCAGGAGGATGTGCCTTCGCCGGAGGTCCGCGGCGCTCTCGCCCTCCGGCGGCGGCGGCAGCGGCATGCGCTCGACCTCGCGACCCTCCTGAAACGCGATCACGGCGTTGTCGACCGCGAAGATGAGCTGTCGCCCGGTTCCGGTCCAACTGCCGATCACCGGAACGGGCAACTCGAAGCGCACCGCGAACGTCTCGTTGTCCTTGATCTCGAGGCGCGACTCGGGGCGCACGGGCAGCAAGACCCCCAGCGCGCGCACGCCCTCACGTTCGGACAAAACCGCGTCGTCGCGTCCGTCGCCGTCCAGGTCGCCGGGCGAGTCGAGCAGCGCAGGCGGCCCCGTGCCGAGCGCGCCGAGAAGCGACGAGGTCCCCGGCTCGCCCTCCACCCACGCGCCAAACGGTTTCTCGATCGCGCGATAACGGCCATCCTTCACGACACCGAGCAGCCCGTGTCCGACGACCGTCAGCGCCGCCGCCGGCCGGGTGACGTCGGGTGTGGCCGCGATACCGTCACGCCCTCCGCGAAACAGCAGCAGATGTTTGTCGGTGATCGCGACGACGTCCTCGTGCCCGTCCGCGTCGATGTCGGCGACGCGCACGTCGCGCACCGGTTCCTTCACCGGGATCGGTTCGAGGACGATGCCGGCCAACAAGAGGGGGGCGATCAGACAGGCGGGAGTTATTCCGTGAGATCCAAGCGGCTGAAGATCAGGGCGCCGGCCACCGGGAGGCCGAGGGCGACAAGGCTGGCGACGAGCCAGGCGCCTACACCATACTCGGGCCAATCCCCTGTGCTGTACCCCTCGGCGAACACCTCGAGTTGGGAGAGGAGGTGGCGGGCCGCGCGAAACGGCAGGAGGTGCGCGTGGCGTTCGGCGACACCCATGACTTCCGCGAGGAAATAGACCGGGGGCAGCATCGCGAGGCCGACGATGACCGCGCCGGCGGAGGAACGCAGCAGGCAGGAGACGGCGAGGCCGAGTCCGGTCACGGTGAGGAGCGCGGGCAGGAGCATCCACGCGGCCTCCCACATGTTGCGGCGCATCGTCGCGGCTTGGAATTCCTCCTCGATCGGCGCGTCGTCGCCGAACTCGAAACCCGAGAGCGCCTCCTCACCCGGGCGGATGTCGGTGAAGCCCGCGGGCGCGCCGATCGCATACGCGGTCGTGACGCAGACGCCGAAAAACAAAACGGTGAAGAGCGCCAGCGCCCCTGCTTTGCCCAAGACGATGCCGGTCCGGCTGACCGGACGCGCGAAAACCCAGCGGGTCGTGCCGCGGGTGCGGTCCGCCGCGACCGAGAGCGCCGCGAGCGTCATCAGGAAAAAGGCCGCGACCCCCGCGCCGAAGCGCGCCGCGATCTCGAAACGGAGATATGCGTTGGCGTCGGCGTCGAGAAATCCGGACGCGCCCCAGCCGGCCGCGACGGTCCCGCCGACTCCAAGCCACACCAGCGGGTGCTTGGCCAGATCGCTGAGCTCCGCCCGAAACGCGGCACCGGCGCCGGTCATGAGGCGTTGACCTCCGTCCGGTACAGCTCGTCCAGGGACCGCTTGATCGGCGCGAGTTCGAACATGCGCACGCCTCCCTGCACGAGTGCCGCGGCGGCCGTGGCGGCCTCCGACTTCTCCGCGCGAAACACCAGCGCGCCGTTTTCCACATAGAGATCGGGGTGGCGCTCGCGCAGCAACGACTCCGCGCGCATCGCGTCGTCGACGACGAGCCGATACCGCGGCCGTTCCTCCGCGAGCAGATCCTCGATTCGTCCGGCGCGCAGCGCCTTGCCCGAAGCCATGATGGCGGCGTCCGTGCAAAGGCCCTCGACTTCGGCGAGGCGGTGCACGCTGACCAGGATCGTCGCGCCGCGCTCGTGTTCTTCCGCGAGGATGCCGCGAATCATGCGCAGCCCCTCGGGGTCCAGGCCGTTTTGCGGTTCGTCGAGCACGAGCAGATGGGGCCGGCCCAGGAGCGCGCACGCGAGGCCGAGGCGCTGGCGCATGCCGTGGCTGAATCCGCCGACCTTGCGGTCCGCGGCCTCAGGGATGCCCACGCGTTCCAGCAGGGTGTCGTCGTTCTCCGCGCGCATGTAGTCCGCGGTGCGTTTGAGCACGCGGCGCGCGGTGAGGTGTCCCGGGAAGACCGCGTTTTCGATGAGAAAGCTCGTGTTGCGGGCCGCTGCGACGTGCTGTGTCGCGGGGACGCCGAACAGCGTCGCGTCGCCGGCCTGCGCGCGCACGAGCCCGGCGAGGATGCGGAGCGTCGTCGATTTGCCCGCGCCGTTGGGGCCGAGCAGACCGAACAGCGAACCGGCCGGAACATCGAGGTTCAGTCCGTCGAGCGCCACGTGTTTGCCATAGGACTTTCTCAGTCCCCGACAACGCACCGCGGGTTCGACGGCTTGATCGCTCATGCGCGCGACAAGGTAGCAGGAGAGTACCGGGGTCGCGCAGGTGTTAAGTTCTAGGCGTGTCGTCCGATCTTCGCGCCAGCCACATTCGCCTGTTTCGCAAATTCGCGCATCTCTACGACTCCGGGGTGCCGATCATCGAGGCGCTGAACATCGTGCGTCCCGAGCTCGACGAACCGCTGAACCACGAGCTCGGCGGCATCATCGACGACCTGTATCACGGTGTTTCGATGGCCGACGCGCTCGGCTCGCGCGAGGCGTTGTTCGGGCCGGAGATCGTCGGCGTGATCCGAGCAGGCGAGATTCGCGGCGCGCTGGGCGACGCCGCGCGCAAAGTCGCCGAGGGGCTCGTCGGCGGCGTGCTCGATCCGATGCTCGCGTCGGAGGCGGCCGTCGAGCAGTTGCTCGAGTTCGGCGCGCTGGAAGGTTGTGTGCACTTGGAGCCGACCGAAGCGGGCGGGCGGCTGCGCGTGCGCCGCGCGGGTGTCTTGGAGGACGCGGGGGAGGCGGATCTCATGGCGCTGGCCGCCGCGCTTGCGAGCCGTACCGGCGCCGGCGGGCCGAACGCGGAGGGCGTGTTCTTCTGGAACGAGCGCCTCGTGCGTTACGCGCTCTTGCCGACCCCGCATGGGCCGGCCGGCACGTTGCGTGTGTCCGGCGATCCGGGCGAGGAGCCGGCCGAGGCCGCGAAGTGGCGCGCCGAGCCGCCGGCCCTGCTCGTCGTCGCTGCGCCGCTGCGCGAGGACAAGGACGCAACGCTCCGCGCGATCCTGCGCGGCTTCGACCCGGACACGACAAGACGCGTCGCGGTTTCGTTCCCCGTCCCGGAAGCGTTGGTCGTGGCGAGCATGCAACAGGCGTTGCTGCACGACGCGGACGTCGTCTGCCTGGGCCGCCTCGACGAAACGACCGACGGTGCCCTCATGCGCCGCCTGCTGTCAGCGGGCGCGCACGTGCTCGCACCGTTGGATGTTCCGGCAGCGGACGCCAAGGAGTGGTTGAAGCGCCACGGGTTGCCCGCTGCGCAAATCGTGACCGCCTAGGCACTCGAAAACCCGCCCTGCGAATTCGAACGTCCTACCATCGCCGGAACTCGTCCAACGGGACCAAGGACGGTTGCTGTTGCCGTGAAGGTGCCAGGTGGCGCGGCGGTCATCTTTGGTTGCCGCAACCGTGCTCTGCACCGCCGTCTTACCAGGCACCGCTTCTTTGCTGCCCGCACCGTCGAGTTGCGTTTCGCACAACGGAGGGTGCCTTTAGGTTCGGCCTAATTTCGATCCGTGGGCAAGCATGTGCGCTACGCTGACCATGTGGGCGAAACGGAACCGGGGCACTCCGAGCAACGTTGGCGGCCGCATCGGTCGCGCTGGGCTTTGTTCGTCTGGTGTGTGGTGGCGGCCTACATCGGCTCGGGCGGTTCGGGCTTCTTTTTCATGCTCGCGTTTTTCTTTCTCACGTTCATCGCCCCGCTTGTCGCCGTTCGCGAGCTGTTCACGGTGTTGGCCGCGTTCCTTCGCGCGGGATCCCGCAGGGTCTCGAAGCGTGCCGTTGCGATCTACCTGCTGCCGTTTGTCGCTGGGGGTGCACTCTTGGCTCTCACAGCGTCGGGCGTCCTGCTCGACGCGCGATTCGCGTTGAGTCGATCGGCGTTTGAAGCGGCAGTACTTGAAAACGAAACACTCGACGGCTGGATCGGTCTCTACCACGTCGACCACCGCGAGACACACGGCACGTGCGTCCTGTTCTCCACCGGCCAAATCATGATCGACTCATACGGTTTCGCGTACTGCCCCCATGGTTCGCCCAGTCACTCGCCTGGAATTAGCTACGACGAACAAATCTCCGGCCCATGGTGGACCTGGCATTCGCACTGACGGCCGTCGCAGTGACCCCAAGTCCCTTCCCACCGTCGGAGCACCGCTCGGGGCAGCGCGCTTCTCCCTCTGTGCCTCTGTGGTGAACTCTTCTATTGCGCCATCTGCTGTTTTGCTTCCGCCGCGCACTGGATTGCCCGCTGCAGGTAGCTCTGCATCTCCTGCGTCAGCTTTTGGACGGCAGGAGCGTCGGGCAATTCCTTGATGTTCGCGCCTACGGCGTCGCCGGCCATTGCGCAGGCGCTGCCCGCCAGCAACGCGCCGCCGCCGAGATCTGAGACGAGATGACCGGGACAGTGCGCGAGCGCTTCGACCGCGAGTTCGGCGGCCTCCGCGCAGTCCTGAGCGATTCTTCGCGGCGGTTCGCACGCGTCCATCAGCCGCTCGGGTTTCTGCATCGGGTCGAGTTCGTCCATGAACGCCTCGTATGCGGTCGCGTCGGCACCCGCCTGCGCATGCAGTCCGTTCGATAGCTCCGCGGCACGCGCTGCGATCTCCTCGAGCCGCGCCGAATTCGGCCCCGCATCGTCGTGACGCGATGCGAGCGTCGTGATCTTTGCGACCAACGCGGCACCCATCGCGCCCGTGACCGCGGCCGCCGCGCCGCCGGCGGGCACGGCGCCATCGCCGGCGAGGTCGTCTAGGAAGGTCTTCAGCTCGGGGTAGTCGTAGTTGCTCATAGCCAAAACTCGATCAGCTTTTCCGGCGTGAAGTTTCTCACGGACGCCGAGGCTTCGGACGCGTTGGGCCACGCGGCCTCGGGCGCGAGGCCTATCAACTCGCTTTCGCGCAGATCGATGCCGGCTTGGGCCGCGAGATCGCGCACCGCCAGAAACGCCTGTTCGATGCCCGTGACGCGGTAGTCGAGCAGGTTCATCGACACCTGGACGCAGCCTTTGGATGACAGCGCGAATCCCAGCGCGCGCACCGCCGGTAGGCCGCCGTCCCGCTCGCGCACGCTCTTCGCGATGGCCCTCGCCGCCGCAAGGTCCGTGCTCTCGAGGTTTACGTTGAATGCGATCAGGATTTCGCGTGCGCCGACGCAGGTCACACCCGCTGCGGTTTCCGGCCGCGTCGCACGAACCTCCGGGAGAGGTGACTGGCCATGGCCATACAAAGCCGTCGGAATTCCAATCGCCGAGAGGTGGTCCGCGACTCGTTTGGCGAGGGACTCGCACTCTCTGACGTTGGTCCACTGCAACGGTACGAACGGGAGCACGTCGACGGCGCCGCCGCGCGGGTGCACGCCGTCGTGTTTCGCGAGATCGATGCTCCAGACGGCTCGCTCGACCAGGGCGATCGCGGCGTCGCCCACGGCGGTCGACTCACCGAGAATCGTCAGCACGCTGCGGTTGTGGTCGACATCCGACTCGCAATTGACACAGCGCGCGCCCGCGTTGCCATCGGCCGCGGCCACGAGTTCGGCCACGAGCTGGGAATCGCGCCCCTCAGAGACGTTGGCGACACACTCGATGATCTTCGAGAGGTCATCGCCGACAAACTTGAATTCCGGCTGTAGCGCCATCGCCGCCAAGTGTAGGGCGCGCGGCCTGTCCCGGCGAGCGGCGAGAATGAACGGAGTGCCGCCGCCCCCGCTCAGCGCCGCTCTCGACGACCTCGTCGCCGCGCAACCGGTCGGTGTCGCGCGCGGAGATGCGTGCGTCGCGACGTTTCTGCGCGCAGCGGTTCTCGCGTCCGCGGAACGCCGGGGCATGGTGCCGCCGGTTTCGACGTGGGCGGAGTTTCGCGCTGCGACCGAGGGCTGGTTCGCGAACTCCGGGTTTGTGCCCGCGTTGCCCGACACGCAGTTTCGTGACTGGTTCGTGTCTATCCGATCTTCGGCGGGGGACGGCGATCCCGCGGACGTCGGCAGGTTCTACGAGGCCGCCCTCTGCGACGGCCATCGCCGCAACGCCGGCGCGCACTACACGCCGCGCGAGCTGACACGGTCCATCGTGTCGCGCGCGCTCGCGGACCGCGACGGCGCTGCTCCGCGTGTATGCGATCCCGCGTGTGGCTGCGGCGCCTTCCTCGTCGAGGTCGCGCGCACGCTGGCGAAACGCGGTGAGGTAGATGTTGCCGACGTCGTTCGCGACTGTGTGTTCGGTGTCGACCTCGATCCGCGCGCGGTCGAGATGACGCGGCTTGCGCTCTGGCTCCTTGTCGGCGACGTCACGCTGTCGCCGGATTCCGTCGCACCCAACATTCGGTGCGGCGACGCGCTCGTCGGGATCCTCCGTGTCGAGGAACTCGCCGGCCTCGGGACCGCGTCCACGCGACCGGGCGAACGCTCCCTGTTCAAACAGGTGGAAGCCTGTTCGGCGGCCATTGCGCGGGGCGGTTCGCTCGTCACCTGGAAAGCGAGCGCGACGTGCGCGACCACGGCCGCGTTTTCGGAGTCGCACCGCGTGCGGCCGTTTCATTGGCCGCTCGAGTTCCCCGGCGTGTTTCCGGCGGGTTTCGACGCAGTCGTGATGAACCCTCCGTTTCGCGGCGGTCTGAAGACGGTGACCGATCACGGCGAGGCCTACGGTGCGCATCTCGCGCGAGTGCATCCCGGGCTCAACAAGAAGACTGATCTGTCCGCGCACTTTCTGCGGCGGGCGCACGAGATCGTGAAACCGGACGGGCGCATCGCATCGATCGCGACCACGACGCTCGCCCAGGGCCGGACACGCCGCGGCTCGCTCGAGTGGCTGCTGGATCACGGACGCACGCTCGTTTGTGCGACGAGCGCGATGACGTGGCCCGGCGAGGCTTCCCTTCAGATTTGCGTGGTGCATCTTGGTCCGTCCGCGCGCGGACCGATCCGGCTCGACGGGCGCGACGTCACCCGCATCAACTCGCGGCTGCGCACAGGGCCGGAGGCGCGCCCGCGGCCGCTTCGGGAAAACCGCGGCCTTTGCTTTCAGGGTGCGAACTTCGGCGGCGCGCCGGGGTTTTTGGTCGATGATCCAACCGCTCGCGCGTGGATCTTTGCGGACGGCCGCAACACCGCCGTCGTGCGGTCGTACGTGACCGGCGACGATCTCGGGCGGACGCCGTGTGTGACACCAACGAAGTGGTGCGTGCAATTCGGAGAGCGCAGCGAGGCCGACGCGCGCGCCTACGTATTGCCGTTTCAGCACGTGGAGGAGCGGGTCCTCCCGGCGCGAGGCTCCGTCGACGCCAACCGGTATCCGCGCATGGTGAAGCAGTGGTGGCGGTTCTGGCACGGCCGGCGCGCGCTCTACGGTCACGAACACTCCGATCAACGCTGGCTGATGCGCACGCGGGTGACCAAGACCCACCAGTTCACGATCAGCCCGACGCATTGGGTGCACAGCGACGGCGTGTTGCTGTTCCGATTGGAGAGCGAATCCGACTTCGCCGTCTTACAGTCCTCGATTCACGAGCTGTGGGCGCTCGAGTTCGCGTCGACGCTCGGCGCGGCGCCGCGGTACATCGCGGCGGACTGTTTCACGACGTTCCCGCGCCCGTTGGAATGCGGACCGGATCTCGCACGCGCCGGAACCGAGTTTCGCCAACAGCGCGAGCGGTGGATTGCGAAACGGCGAACGGGACTCACTACGTTCTCCGCCGCGTTTCACGATCCCGACGACGTCTCGCCCGAGATCGCGGCGATGCGCGGGGCGCTGTCCGACATCAATCGCGCCACGGCCGCGGCATATTCGTGGCACGACCTAGAGGATGCGGCGTTTCACGAAACCCGTGTCGGCGTGCGGTTCACGCTGTCGGGGCGCTGTTGGGAGCGAACGCTCGCGCGCTTGTGTGCGCTCAACGAAGATCGCGATGCGGTTCGGCCGTCGCGGGAGACGCCCGGCGGGTTCCCGCTGCTGGATCGTCAGGCCGGGGAGGCGCACGCGTGACCGCTCGCGTCATGATTCGCGGTGCGCGGCTCGCGCTACGGGAAACCGGCGAGGGCGCACCGATGCTGCTGCTCCACGGCGGTCCGGGCGTTCCCGACTATCTCGATTCCCTCGCGGCGATGTTGCCTGGACGCGTGTTTCGGTTCGAGCAACGCGGTTGCGGGGCGAGCGAGGACACGGAAAACAACGACATCGCGGCGTTGCTTCACGACATGGAGGCGCTCCGCGAGCACTGGGGTGTCGATCGGTGGGTGGTGGCGGGGCACTCGTGGGGAGCGGCGTTGGCGCTGCTTTATGCGTTGGATCATCCCGAGCGCGTTTCCCGGCTGCTCTATCTGAACGGCATGGGGATCGAGATGGGTTGGGAGGAGGAGCACGCGGCGGAGGTTCGCCGGCGTTTGCCTCCCGACGAGCGCGAGAAAATCGAATCGCTGCGCGTGGAGCGGGACGCGGCGAAGGATGTCGGGGAGCGCAACCGGCTCGCGGGCGCGTTGTTTCAGCGGATCATCGCGTTGGACAGCACCGACCCGCGGCTTCCGCCGTTTGGGGAACGCGGCGTGAATCTGAAGGTGAACGAGCGGCTGCACGCCGAGTGGGCGGCGTTGGCGTCGGGAGGGACGCTCGCGGACCGCGCGGCGCAGTGCTCGGTGCCGACGCTGGTCCTGCAGAGTGCCGACGACACCCGTCCGAACTGGCCCGCGCGCAATCTTGCGGACCGATTACAGGACGCGCGCTTTGTGCTGCTCGATCGCGCGCGCCACTTCTCGTGGCTCGACCAGCCCGACGCGTTCACGGCCGAGGTCGACGCGTTTCTCACTTCCGCGTGAGGCGGAACCGGTCGTTGCCGAGAATGCCGATCAGTTCGTCGCCGTTGACCTCGACGACCATCTCGAATTTGAGCTGGCCCTCCGGCTGCTCGAGCCAGAGCCGTCGGCCCTCTTTTTTCGCGATGACGTAGAGGTGGCGCTGTTCGCTCTCGCCCTGGCCGCCGCCCGCGACCTTGATGCGGAGCTCGGTTTTCGTGAACGTGAACTCGAA
>JAZFYD010000020.1:0-4496 GCA_036443405.1 Planctomycetota bacterium | reverse complement strand
CCCTGCGCGCGGAACAGGTGCGCAAGTTCAAGACGGCGAGCTACTACCCCGTCATCATGTGGCACGCCGCGGCGATCTGCATGCCGCTCGGTTTCATGGGCATCAAAGGCCGGCTCAGCGTGGATGGTTGGATCACGGGCATCCTCGGGATCCTCGCTCCGCTGTACATCGCAGTCATCGGTTTCAGTGTGCTGCGGCACAACCAGGCTTGGCGCGTTCGCTGCCGCGACATCGTCGGCAAGCTCCCGGGATTCGGCCGGGCGGCCCTGCACGCGCGGCGCGCACGATTCACCACGGTGTTGGGCGCGGCGTATGAAAGCGCGGTGCCGATCGAGCGCGCCGTCGTGCTCGCCGCCAACGCCGCGGGCGTGCCGCACGAAGCCATGGTGACCGTCCTGCAGGCGGGCCAGTCGTTGTCGGATGCCGTCGCGGCGCAAGGCCTCTACGACGCGGACACGATCGCGCGCATCTCGACCGGCGAAACCTCGGGCGAACTTTCGAGGGAACTGGACGCGGTCGCCAAAGAGGAGTTCCTCATCGCCGAGGCGATCTTCGAACGCTCGGTGATGGTGCTGAAGAAACTGATGTTCGCGGTGATCGCGGTCGCGGTCCTGGGCTACGCGGCCATGATCTACATGAGCTACTTCGACCGGCTGTTCCGCGCGGTGCGCTAGACCGCGTACTCGTACGAGTGGGCTTCGCCGCCCGCCAGCACGCGGAGCGCCTCACCCGCCGCGAGGGTCTGCAGCAACGCAAACGGGGGTTGGCTCGCGACATTCGGATCGATGGACCGATTCGATTCGCTAAGCGCAACCGAGCCGAGGCGAACCCGCCCGTCCGGGCCAACCGCCCCAAACAGCGCGGGACCCGTCGCCGCCTTGAACGCCGCGCCGTCCGCGAGATCGATCACAAGGTCCGAGGGGGCGCCGGGCTCGGCCGATTCCAGGCAAAACGTCGGCTCGTGGGCCGCGATTTCGGGCGCAGGGCCGGTGTGCAACAACCGGCCAAGCCCGCCGGCCGCCAAGTAGGTCGCAAGCAGCGGCGCGTCCCCGTGGAGCAGGACGGTCGCGGCTCCGATCCTGATCTGGCCCGGCCCGCCGATCGGCGGAAGGAGGATCTGTCTGGCGAACCGCCGGACCTGATCCGCCGTGAGCGTCACGCTACAGGCGAATCTCGTCGACAGCCTCGACCTGGACGCCCTTTTCGCGGAGGTAAACGATCGCGCGCTCGACGTTGGGTTCTTCGCCGTCGAACTCGTACCCGAGGATCGCGCTGTCCTCACTGATCGTGCCGGCGACGATGTTCGGGATGATTTCGAAGCGCGTGATGAGGTTGTAGTTCCAAGGCTCTTTCACGAGATCCTTGGGGAATGTGATGATGAACTTGCGTTTCACGCTTCAGTTTCCTCTCGGCTGCTTCTCGACCCTAGGCTAGCAGGTGCGCGCCGAACGCGAAACCGACCGGAGATCCGCGGGATCCGTGCGCTCAGGTCACGCCCGTCCGTGCCTGACACGGCAGCGGCAATCGGGTCGCGGGTCCAAGCGGCTCTCGTGCAGGCGCCCGGTCGCCAAATCGGCGAACAACACCGCCCCACCCACGGGTTCGTCGCCGAGCACGCGCAATACCTGTGCTGCAGCGAGCGCCGCAACTGTTCCTGCGGCGGGGCCAAGGATCCCGGTCGTGCTGCACTCGTCCGTCGCCGCATCGGGCGGAATCGGCAGGAGGCACCGCAGGCAGGGGCCCCCTCGGCGCACCACGAGCACCTGGCCGCGAAACGCCGCCGCCGCGGCGTGCACGAGCGGGACACCGACATCCAGCGCGAGGTCGTTGAGCAGGAACTTGGTCGCGAAGCTGTCCGTTCCGTCGACGACACAGTCGAAACCGGCGAGCAGTTCGCGCCCGTTTGCCGCATCCACGCGCATCCGGCGCGTCGTGACGGCGAGTCGCTGGGCGACCACATCGGCCTTCGCCCGGCCGATGTCCGCGTCGTGAAACAGGATCTGCCGATGCAGGTTTTCGAGTTCCACGGCGTCGGGATCGACGACCGTCAGGTCCGCCACGCCCGCGGTTTTCAGGATCGCGGCCACGGGCGACCCGAGCCCACCGGCTCCGACAATCAGGACACTCACACACGCCCCCCGCGGCGACGACGTTCCAAAATCATCGCGATGGCTCCCGCCACCAACGCGATCATCGCCGTCTTCCACGCGTAGCTGCCCAAACCCGCGCGGGGAACCCCGGCCATCGATTCCGCGGTCTCGTTGTGACGGTAGAGCTCCGTCGCGTGAATCCAATCGAACTCGAGCGTGACCGACGCGGCGGCCGCGGGATTCAACGCAAACGCCAACGAAGCGCTTCCCTTTCGGTCCGTCACACCGTCGAACACCGCGTCGTCCCAAACGTGAAGCGTGAAGAGCAGGGCGAGCGCGCACCCCGCGACGAGAATGGGTCCGAGGCGGCCGGGCAGGAGTCTCTCCATGACCGCGCCACCGTGCGACGCCGCCAGCGCAAACAGCGCGCAGAACCATCCCGCAAGAACCGCGCGCCACCACAGACCGTGGCCGCCACGCGCGGCAAACAGCGCGATCGCTGCCGTCGCCAAACCGATGCCGAGACAGATCGCGAACTGCGTTCGAGCGGGCGGACCGAGAAACGGCGCAACCGCGGCGCCGGCCACGAGACCGAGGAACACCGTCGCAAAGCAAGCCTCTTTCGCGTCGGCCGGTTCCAGAACTACGAACAGGAACGCGATCGCCGCTGCGAGGCCGAGAGCAGCAACCGCGAACCCAAACGTCGCGGATCCGGACTGGCGCATCAGCCGTGGATCGCCTGCAGCGCGAGCAACGCGTACGACGTCGTCAACACGGGGTTCGACTCGTCCCAGCGCGGGTGCATGTCGTTGACCCAGTGTCCGTCGTCCTTCTGCCGCTTCTCGATCGCTGTGCTGAGATCGACGCGCCAGGTCTTCAACGACTCCGGCAACACCGCGCCCTTTTTCTCCGCGAGGTCGAGCGCACGCGCTGCGGTCATGTAGTAGTAGTAAAGGCCCTGGTACGGCAGGTCCTTCTTGCCGGTCTCCTTCGCCAACTCGCGAAAGCCCGGGTTCTCGTCCCAGGTCGTGTTCTTGCCGAGCCAGTCGATGCACGCCTTGAGCCGGGGGTCGTCCGCTTTGAGGCTGGTCAACACGTAGCTCTTCAACAGCGCGTAGGTCATCGACCCGTAGCCGCGCGCGATGAACGTCCCGTCGGGCAGCTTGACCATGCCAGCCTTCGAAACACCGGGCTCGTAGCCGGCGGAGCCGTCGTTGCCCGGCCGCACCTTGACCTTACCGAGGCCGTCCTCGCCGCGCTCGGCCTCGTCGGTCTCCCAGACCTTGCCGTCGTTCTCCTCGTTCTCGCTCCGGTTCTGCACGCGCGACAGATACGCGCGCGCGCGCACCATCGCCGGATGGTCCTCGGGAATGCCGGCGCTGCGCAGGGCCTCGATCGTGAACTGCGCGTTGGAGAGATCGGCGCCGCGGCGCTTGTTGTAGCCGAACCAGCCCTCGTTGCGTCCCTCCTCGGTGCGCTGCAACGTGAGCAGGTAGTCCGCCATCTTCTTGTTCACGGCGGCGAGCGCCGGGTCGTCGATGCGCGTCGTCGCCATCAACGTCGCGGAGGTGAGGTAGTTCTCATAACCGCGGAACATGTCCGAAGAGATCGCTCCGTTGTCCTTGAGGCTCGCGAGCAGGTATGCAAGGGACTTCTTCACGAGCGCGTCGCTCGCGCGTTTGTCGTGCGGCAACGCGGCAACAATCGGCGCAAGCGCGATCGCGGTGTAGCCCGGGTTCGGCAACTTCTTGTCGCCAATCATCATGCTGAAGCGACCTGCTTCATCGGCTTGCAGGCGCAGCCACGCCACGCCACGCATGGCCGTCGCTTCGGCCGCGGAGCCCGCGTCGTCCGCCGATGCGGACGAATGCGGCGCAACGGGAAGGAACAGCGCGGCGCAAAAGAGACAGGTCGTGAGGAGGCGGTTCTTGGTCATGGTGCGTTTCCTTGGGGCACGGGTCTGATCCTTCTGACGGAGCACGGTGTGTGCCGGTTCATATTTTCCGCTCTGATGGCACGGCCGCCAGATCTCACATCGATGCGCGGACGAATTGCTTCCTCGCCACTGTCGTTTCCGACGACAGCAGGTGATCACCGCGACTTCAGGAACTCGAGACGCACGGGGCCGGAGACCGCGTGGCCCGAACCCGCGGAACCGTCGTGGATCGCGACGCCGAAGAAGTACGGGATGCTCGGATCGTCGAGCGGAAGGTCGTCGCCGTGTCCGGTGGACAGCTCGCGAGTCATTTCGAGGACCCACCCCGTCTTACGAAAGCGCGCGTGGGCGTTTACGTCGGCGCGGCTCCCGCGCGAATGCCGCAACACGTCGTAGCTGACCTGCCAGCCGACGTCGGGAGTAAACCGCTTGAGCTTTTCGGGCGTGAGCGACTGCGCATTGGACCACTC
>JAZFYD010000019.1:0-15329 GCA_036443405.1 Planctomycetota bacterium | reverse complement strand
CGTCGGCCGTGCGCCCCGGGTAGCGCTCGGCGAACGTTTCCAGCTCGGCCGAGTGGCACTCCTCGCACTTCGCGACGTCGTGCGGGAGTGCGAGGGAGAAACCCGACTGGGCGTGCTGCGCGGCCGTCGTCGTGACGCCATCGCGGAACGTCTCGTGTTCCGCCCGGTGGCACACCGCGCAGCTCGCGCCGCGATCCTCGCGCGCGCTGACGGCCACGCGCGTCACGAACCCCTCGTCGTGCGGTGACTCGTGGCAGTCGAGGCATCGGCGGGCGTTCTTGCGGCGGCCGCGGCCGAGCGCTTCGAGGGAATGGGTGTTGTCCTTGGCGTGGCACTCGCGGCATTCCAGCGCGGCGTGCCCGCCGGTCAGCGGCAGGAACTTCTCGTGGCCAAGCGAGTCGAACTGGTCGAACGCGACCTGCCCGTGGCAGCTTGCGCAGGCGAGTTTCATCCGGCCTTCGTGCGCGTCCTCGTGGCAGTTCGAGCAATCCTTGTCGAGGCCGACGAAGCGCCCCGCGCCCTCGGGCAGCGGTTGGACGTCGGCGTGTTCGTGGCACTTCTCGCACGACAACTCGGTATGGCGACCCGCCATCGCGAAGCCGACGAGTTGGTGATCGAACTTCTGCGGATCGTCGATGCCCGCGAGCTGGAAGCTGACGCGGTTGACGATCGCGAAGCTCCCGCCGCGATGATCGCTGTGGCACGCCGCGCACTGCTTGGCTTGCTTCGGCGGAAGGGCGCCGTGCAATCCGATGCGTTCCTCGATCTGGTCTCCGATCGGCTGGTGGCACTCGAGGCACGCGTCGGTCATGCTTTCGAACCAGCCGCCGTGGCAGTTCGAACAGCTGCCGGCGCCGCCTAACGAGTCGATGCGCGCGTGCACGGTCGTGAGCGGGCCGGGGGAGGTGCGGTTCAGGTAGCCGTAGGCGACGAACAGCACGACGCCGGTGGAGAGCACCGCGATCCAGAATGAAGGGCTGCGCAGGGTCATGCTAGCCCGCCCATTCGGCCGCGCCGTAAAAGAGCGCGGAGAAGATGTGCACAGCCAGCAACAGGAGCATCAGGGCCGCCACCCAGCGGTGGAGGTAGCGCCAGCTGGAAAGCAGTGCGCGCAGGTCTTCGTAGTGCGCCGCCATCAGCGCGTGTCGGTGGGCGTCGCGGGCGAGTCGAAGCGTGTCGGAGATCAGGTCCTCGGGCACGCCTTCTTCCCGACCGCGCATTTCGATCGTTGCGAGGGCGCGGCGCAACTCCCGCTGCACTCCGAGCAGCGCGATCACGCGTCCGAAGAACGATCCCTTCCACTGGCGCGACTTGGCCAGCGTGCGCACTTCTTCGCGGGCCGCCTGCGCAAACTCCGCGTCGTCGCGCATCGCCGTCAGCGCATCGAGTTGCGACCGCACCTCGGCCAATGCCAACTCGCGACCGTTGGCGGCGCGCGGGACATACGCGTAGAAGTAGCGTCCGATCGCGCCGGTGACGAGCAGGATCGCGAGCGCCCAGAGCGAGTGGCCGGCCGCGGTGTCGCCGGGCGCCATCGCGCCGTGCAGCGCGGCGAGGAGTAGCGCGAGGATGCCCGTCGCGACGTGACTGGTCATCCAGCCGCGCAGGGAACCGAAACGGAACCCGAGGCGGCCGGAGCGGCGCAGAAGGTACAGCAGGTTGACGGCGATGAGCGATGCGGCGGTGACGCCGAGCGCAAGGCCGACGCTTTGCCCCGGGCGCAGCAGCGCGTGTTTGTCGTGCAGGGCACGCTCGGCCGCGGTCAGGAGGTAGTAGTCCGCGTGCCACCACGCCCACGCCAGCGCGCCCAGCGACAGCGCGAATCCGATCGCGAGCGCGCGCACCAGGCCGCCGCCCTGTTCCGTGACGGTCGCCGCTGCGGGTCGCGCGGAGTGATCGAACGATACGCCGGCGCTAGCCAGAAGCTCCACCGGCGGCGTCCCGCCGGCCATGACGAAGACATCGTCGTTGGGAATCGACAGCGGTTGCGCCGCGCCGTTTCGCACGGACAACTCCACCCGGTCGCTTTCGATTCGCACGACCTCGCTTTGGAAGACGACCTCGATCTTCCCCGCCGCGATCTGCGCGTCGAGACGCGTTTCGTTCTTCTTGCGGATCCGGTGGAAGGACTCGCCGCGGTAGGAGAGCGTGACCTCGTTGCCCGGCTGCTCCGCGAGGCCCAACGCGGCCTCCACCGCACTGTCGCCGCCGCCGACGACCAGGACGCGTCGACCCCGGTACGAGCCGGCATCGAGCAGCGAATACGCGGTCTTCGGCAGGGACTCGCCGGGTACGCCGAGTTCGCGCGGCACGCCGCGCCGGCCGATCGCGAGGCAGACGTGACGTGCGACGTGATTCCCGGAGTCCGTGCGCACGACGAAGTGGCCGTCGGCGTTGCGGTCGAGGCCTTGAAACAACGCGCCGTGCACGATGGGTAGTTCGTACTTTGTCGCAACCTCGTTCCAGAGGTCGATCAGTTCCTCTTTCTCGTAGGTCGAACGCCGCATCCGGCCGTGCAGCGGCAGATGAACGGGCTCGCTCATCACCAGCTTGCGCCGCGGGTACTTTGCGACGGTGCCGCCGAGTGCGGACTCCTTGTCGAGCGTCACGAACGACAGGCCCTGGCGTTTGGCTTCCAGCGAGCACGCGAGCCCTGCCGGACCGGCGCCGACGATGCAGAGATCGAGCGCGCGATCGGCGGCCGCGTCCGTTGCGCCGTCGGTTGCAGGAACGGTGACGGGCTTCTTGACCCGTTGCGCCACCTCCGCGGCGACCGCGGTGCCGTGCTCCACCGCCGTCTTGATCAGTGCGTGGGCGGTCACCTCGCCGGCGAGGAATAGGCCGGGCGAACCGACCGCCTCCAGGTTCGATTCGAACGCGGGGATGTCCTCCCGCTCCTCGAGATTCGCGATCGTGACCGTGATCGCGCCGACGGGGCACTCGCGTTCGCACGCGGCGACGCCGACGCAACGCGATGGGTTGAGCACGACGGCTTGGCCATGCACGAGTTCGAGAACCTCGTCCTCGGGGCAAACCGCGATGCAGGTCGCGCAGCCGAGGCAGCGGGTGAGGTCGACGACGGGGTGTTGAAGTTGCGCCTTGTTGCGGCCCGAGCGTGTGGCCTCTTCGCGTTCTCCCAACGTCTCGCGCATCCGGCGCAGTTGATGGTCGCGCGCGACCGCCGCGGCAAGGGCGACGCCGAGTCCTGCGGCGAGAACGATGAGCAGCGTCCACGTCATCGTGCGCGGACTCCGATCGGACTCGCCGTGTTGCGCGGTCGCTCGGCCAAACGCGTTGTGGGACGCAAACGGGACCTCCGTCCCGCGCCGTGGCGGTTTCCCTCCGATAACAACATGATCGATCCGCGGCGCCGCACGTGCGCGCGGTCACCCGGGGACGGCCCCGGGATTCCGCGTGTGTGGTCCACCGCCAGAAACGACTAGTCGTCGGATCCGTTGACCACGTGCTGGGCTGCTATGCCGGCGGGCGCGCCCGAACCGACCGTCTTCGCAGACTCGCGCTCGCCGGACACCGGCACCGCGCGCGGCTCGCCCTGGCTGTTCGCTCCCACCGGAAGCGTCGAAGCGTCCACGTACGCGCGAGCGGCGCGCAGGCAAGTGTCGACCTCGCGATCGAAATCCGCCGTCTGGCGGGCCAGGTCGCGCACAGCGCCACGAACCTGTTCGACCGCCGCCGGATTGAAGTCGTGGCCGAGGAAGAGCACGTGGTCCTTGAGCGACTGGTTCACCGAAACATAGGAGGCCTGCACGGGCTCGACGGCCCGCACGATGGCGTCGTAGCGATCGCGAGTGTCCAGCATCCGCCTGCGACTCTGCTGGCGCATCCGGACGTTGACGATCATCTTGAGCTGGTCGGCCCACTCGTCGAACACCTCTTCGGCCGCATCTTTCATTTCTTCGACGCTGTCCTCGAGCTGTTCGGACTGATCCTCGGAGCGTTCGACCAGTTCGACGAACTGGGTGTACGCCAACGAGGCTTCACCTGGAAAATTCGACGCGACGATCGCTTCGACCGATTCGACGGCGGTCTGCGCGCGCTTCTTGGCGAGTTCGGAGTCGACGTAGACGCGCTCGATAGCGGCGCTGAGTTCGGACACTTCACCGATTCCGCCGTCGTCGTCGGGCAGGATCTTTTCCATCAGAGAGCATGCCGGCAAAAACAGGAGCGTCGCGGCGATCGCGAGCGTTGTGGTTTTGGAATGGAACATCGTGTTTCCTTGTTCGGGTCCGCGCGACGAAATCGCCGCACGGAAGCCCCGCACCGCCTATCGGAGGTCCCGCACGGGTGCTTGACGCACCGAATTCCGCGAAACGCGCGACGTGCGTCAGGTCGATACGACGCGACGCGAGTGGTCCCAAACTCGAACGGGAGTGCCCCAGAAGGGGATGCCCGATCGCGTGGCGGTGCGCGGCGTCCGGAGCTTAGCCGAGGCGTTCGTCGAACACCGGCGCTGAATGTTGAACGTGTCGAGATACGCGAGCGTGCAGCCACGTCGCACCGCTTCGGCCTCGGCCTGTTCCATCGGCCGGGCGCCTAGGCAATTTCCATGGGACGTGTCACTTCTATCAAGGACGGCGCCGCAACCGACGCTATCCTCGACGCGATGACGGAAATCCGAACGCACGAAATCGATCCGGCCGCATGGCCCGACTTGGACGCGCTGCTCGGCGCGGCCGGTGGTTGTGACGGTTGTTGGTGCATGAATCACCGTGATGAGACCGTTCGAGGTGAGGCCGGCAAGCGCGCGCTCCATGATCTGGTGGCCGCGCAAGCGGCTGGGGGCGTGCTGGCGTATGTCGGTGCCAGCGTCGTGGGTTGGTGCGCGCTGGATGTTCCAAGTGCGATTCCGGATCACGATTGCGCTACCGACCTTCGCGACGACGACGACACGGCGCTCGTCGCGCACTGCTTTTTTGTTTCGTCCGAGTTTCGCGGGCGCGGTGTGGCCAAGGCGTTGCTGGCCGGCGCGGTGGATGTTGCTCGCGGTCGCGGGGTGTCGCGTGTTGTCGGTTTCCCGTCTCCGCCCGAACCGGCGGATGCGGTGTTCTCTTTTTTCGGGCCCTACACGGTTTTCCGCGAACTTGGGTTCGAAGAGGTGCGCCGGATCGATGGACCGTTTTGCCGGGTCGAGTTGGCGCTCTGACTTTCGGGGCACGAGTCTCCACCACGTGGCTTGATGTCGCCACCAAGAAAGCGGGGGCCGTCAAGAAAGCTGGAGTTTCGCGAGCAACTCCGATTCACGATCGGGGGTGAGACCGGCTTTCAAGGGGGCGGGGTCTCGTGTTCGCCACCACGCGAGTGTGTCGGCAATCGTCTCGGACATCGGGCGAAAGCGCAGGCCGGCGTCGACGGCTTTTTGTGTCGAGCGCGTGCTGAACCCGGGTGAGTCGCCCAGCGTGCGCAGCGGGAGGTCGGTCCACATCTCGACGCCCTGTTCCGTGAGCCATTGCTCGTCGGCCCACTGGAAGCTCGCGTCGGACGAGGCAACTTCGCGGCAACAGTTCAGGAACTCGCCGAAGGCGACCTTCTCGGGCGCCGGGCCGGATGCGTTGAAAGGACCGGTGAAGCGCTCCTCTGCAGCGTGAACGATCCACTTCGAGAGATCGCGTACGTCGGTGAATTCGACTTTCCAATTCTCCGGCGCCGGTGCGAGGACCGCGCCGCCGCGCGCGACGCGTTCGACCCAGTACGTGAAGCGGTCCGTCGGATCGTGCGGTCCGACGATCAGTCCCGGTCGCACGTTGAGCGCGCGGCCGGGCAGCGCGCGTTCCACGGCTGCTTCACACAATGCCTTGAGGCCGCCGTAGGTTTCGCCGGTGACCTCCTCGACCGTTTCGTCCTCGAGTTGCGCTAGGGGAGCCTGCTCGTCCTGAAACGTCTTTTTGGCATCGGGGAACACGGACAGGCTCGATACGAAGGTGTAGTGTTCGCACGCGTCCCCGAGGAGTTCGGCCGATGCGCGCACGATGCGCGGAACGAATCCGCAGGTGTCGATCACCGCGTCGAATCGGCGGCCCTCCAGCGCGCGGAGGTCGCCGTCACGGTCGCCCCGCAGGCGCTCGAGCTCCGGAAAGAACTCGGGGTTGTGGCGTCCGCGGTTGAAGAGGACGACCTCGTGTCCGCGCGCAAGTGCAGCTTCCACGATGTGGCGGCCGAGGAAGATCGTTCCGCCGAGGATCAGCGTGCGCATGCGGCCATGATCCCACACCGGCTCAAAAGCCGGCGCCGAGTCGCCCCGGCGCCGAGTCACCACAGCGCCGGGTTACCCCCGGCGCCGGGTGCGCGCACTTCAAACCGGGTTGTAGCGGATGGCGAGCTCCAGCAGGTTGGCGCTGACCGACCACATGGTTCCGCCGCCGTCGGAATCGAAGGGGACGTTCTCGATCTTCCAGTCCGATGCATCCGCTTCGTTGAGCACCTTGAAGTAGTGCTCGCAAATGACCTTGTTGTCGTAATGCGTGTACTCGACGTGGCTGGCATTCGGTCCGACCTTGTAGACGTCATTGCCCGCGGCCTCGTCGAGGCGCTTGTTGAGGTAGGAACTCAACACACCCTCGACCTCCTGGTTCGACAGGTTGCCCCCGATCGAGATCATTCGATTCTGCCAAAGATCGAAAAACGGGGCATTATCGTTGTTGGGGTCCAGCATCGGGAACGCGTCCTTGACTTTGGTTTGCAACGCATCGAGCAGGTTTGTGCGTTGCGTTGCCGTCAAGTCGATCCAATTGACCTCGTCGCTCGCGTCATTCAGGATCGGCGTCTTGTTGTCCTTCGCCTTGTATCCGATGCGCAATCTGCATTCGAAGTACGACATCTCGTTCTCCTCTATCGTTTTCTCACCGCAACATCGCGGTGATGGGGATCAAAGGGATCGAGGGAGTGCGCACAGGCGTGTGGCGCGCGCGGATGCTCGCCGTCGGCGAGGCTGTTGCTCCAATGAAGCAGCCCGGTTCCCCGGTGCGTATTCGGCTGTGGCCTGCATGGTCGCTCCCGGTAGGTCCACGCTATCGTTGCGCTCCATCCGCCAACACGCAACGGGATTTGCCGGGAATTTTGGCAGGCGGTGGCGCCGGCCTTCGCTGGTCTTGGACCGTCGGCGGATTCGGGCGGGTGCGGGCGCTATTTCGTCATGAAACGGATGAGGAGCCCGACAGCGACAATCATGCCGAGGACCCACGGCCCCACGCCAAATCCGCTCTCGGCTTCCAGCGTGTCGGCGTCCTTTTTGTATTTGGTTTCGCCGAGGTCGAGTTTGTCGACGGCCCAGCGGTTGTTGTGCGGATTGTCGCCGGCCTCTTCATCGTCGCGGTTGAAGAGATTGGGCGGGTTGTTGGCGTCGATCTTTCCCGTGTTGATGTCGTTTTGGCAACGGTTGCAATGGCGTTTCTTCGGAGGGTCGCCGATCCACACGTACTTGGTGTTGCCGACCACGTACTCCTTGTCGGTCTGATACACGGTGCCGCCGCAGATTTCGCAATCGGTCGTCGTCCGTTCCGCGAGCGCGAACTCGGTTGCAACAAACAAGAACAGGAACATACCCACCAGGATTCGCATGGCATCGCCTCCCGGTTCCCTATCGGTGGCCGCCGGTGGAGCCTGAAGCCCGGGAGCCTAAAGCCGGAATTCCGGGCGGCGCGTCGCGGTGGGCTTCTGTTCCTGCGTCGGGGCCACATCGCGCCCGGCTCGCGGCGTTTCGTCCGGCACCGCTCGCGGTGCGGGCGGCGTGTTCGGGGCCGGTGTGGCCGCGGGCGGCTCCGTTGTGCTGTCCGCCGCCGCGAAGCAACTGAACGCAACGACGGCGCAGGCCGCCGCGGCCCACGGCATCCGGCCGGCCGCGGGGGAGCTGGGGTTGCGGCGCGGCAGCAACAAACCCAACGGGAAAAACGCTCGCGGGTCACCGCCGTAGCGGTTCGCGATCCGCTCCTTCATGCGCAGCAGCGCGCGGCGCACGCGGTTGCGGACGGTGGACGCGGGAATCGCGTTTGCGGTTGCGATTTCGTCCGCGCGCATGCCGTCCATGTAGCGCCCCAAGACCGCGGTGCGATAAGGTTCCGCCAAATGGCCGATGGCGTCGGAAAGCTCGCGCGCGATCTCCGCCTCTTCAGCCTGCGCGCCCGTAGCAGCCACCGGCTCCGGCCGCGCGGCTGCCCGCTCGCGCCGGTCGCGGCGTCCGTCGCCGCGCTTTTGCTGACGCGCGAGATTGCGCAGGATGCCGGCCAGCCACGCGCGCACGCAGCCGGTCGGGCGCCGGCCGGTGGTCAGCACCGCGAGCCAGAGTTCCTGGACGAGATCGTCCGCGCGGTGTGCGCCGACGAGGCGCGCGGCGAGGCGGCGGGCCCAGAGGTCCTCCTGCAGGAGCGTGTGAAGGCTGATCTCGGTTTGCGGCATGGGTCCAATCATGAATACGCGGCTCGCCCGGAAATGGGGGCTGTAACTCTCTTGCCGCGCGGCGGCGCCGTGTCTCAATCCAGCGATTGGCCGGCGTACACCGTCGCCGATCCGCTCGGGGCGATGCGCCAAACGCGGCCGTTGAGCCCGTCGGTGACGTAGATCGAACCATTCTTCGCAAGGGCCAGGTGCTCCGGGCCCGCGAGCTCGACGGGGGCGCCGACCGGGTGGCCGCGGCCGAGGATCGTCCGGATTGTTCCGTCGAGTTCGATGCGGCGCACGCACTTGTTGTGCTCGTCGTTGATGACCAGACGGCCTTGCGCGTCTTGAACCAGGGACTGGGGGGAGTCGAGCCGCGCGAACTTGGCGTCGCCGCCGTCGCCCGAGTGGCCGGCCTCGCCGGTGCCCGCGACGAGGTGGAGGTGGCCGTCGATGAGGCGCAGGACCCGGTGGTGGCCGCTGTCCGTCAGGAGAAGGTGGCCGTGCTTGTCCACCAGCACGCCATAGGGTTCGCGAAGCGCGATCTCCGTGGCCGGCATGCCCTCGACGAACTCGCCCTCGCCGCCGCCGGCGACGGTGCGGATGATTCCATCGTGCCCGACCGCGCGGATGCGCGCACCGTCCGCCGTGGCGATGTAGACCGTGCCGTCCGGAGCACACGCGACGTCGGTCGGATAGTCGAGGCCGGCGTCCTTCGCCGGGCCGCCATCGCCGGATGTTTCGTTGCGACCGAGACCAGCGAGTTTGTGAAGCACCCCGTCGGTGTCGATTCGTACGACCATGTGTTTCTGCTCGAGTGCAACAAGGAGCGATTCGTCGGGCGCGAGTGCAAGTCCTTCGGGTTCGTCGAGGTCGCAGAGCAGTGCCGGGCCCTCGGTCAGCGACCAGGTGCCGCCGGTGCCCGCAAACACCTCGGCGTGGCCGGCCCGTGTGATCCGCCACACGAGATGAGTGCCGCGGTCGCCGATGTACAGGTTCCCATTGTCATCGACGGCGATGCCGGTCGGTTCGACCAGAGTCAGGCCGGAGGTCGCGGCACCGTCGCCCAAGTCGTCGGGGCGTGGCCAGTTGTCGCGCGCCGCGCGAAAGTCGAGGTAGAGCGACGCGAAGGGTTCGGTCCGCTTCAGCGAGTCGCGCGCGAGAGCCAGTGTGGTCAAGAGGAGCGCGACCACGGCGCCCGCGACCACGAGGGGGAGCGGGGAAAAAAACGACCGGAAGGACATCGGATGCAGCGGGGCAGGTCCCGGGCCATCATGCACGGTGGGCGGGACGGGATTCGAGGGGGCGCCCGCGTGGATCGATCGCGTCAGTTCGCGCCGTTGAGCGACCAGTCCCAGTCGATGAAGGAGACGCGCGGGTTGGAGCGCCGGGCCACGGCCTTGGCGAGTTCGGGTGAGTACCGCGCGGCGAACACAACGACGCCGCCGGCGTGTTCGAAGTCGTCCGCGAACCAGTCGAAGAGTTTGCTCAGCCGGACGCGGTTGTTCTTGGCGTCGAACGTGAACCAGCGTTTGTCGGTGTGCGCGCGGCGCGTCTGGTCGTCGAGCTGCCGATCGAGTTTCGCGGCCGTGTAGGCCTCGCGGCGCAGGATCGGGCAGCTGATGCTGGCGCAGTTGAGGGCGAAGTGGATGCGCGGTTCGCGGAAGTTCTTGCGGATGAGTCTGTGCTCGATCTCGTCGAGGGTGAAATTGCCGGTCGGCAACCTCCACTTGCGGCCCTTCCAGCGCTTGTTGGACGGAATGTCCTTGATCGATTTGATGCCGGGATGATCGACGATCAGTTTGAGCGTGAACGCGTTGTAGGCGTTGATCCAAAACGCGAGCCGCGCGTTCGTCGGCAGTTTGGCGAACGACGCCCGGCCGAGGTCCGCGATGTAGCGGTCGAGTTCGGCGACGTCCTTGCGCAGGCCGCGGTAGTCAACGGCGCCCGTCTCGGAGACGCGCTTGCGAAGCAGCGTGTCCAGTCGCGAGTGGTCGAAGTCGGTCGCGGGCGTCTCCGCCGCCGGCGTGACCGTCTCCGGCGTGCCCGCCTCCGAGGAGCGGGCCGCGACAAGGGTGAAAACCAAAAACGCAAGCAAGCGCATGCCCCATTGGATGCCAAAACCGTCAAATCGGTGCCAGGTATGGATTGAACGATTGGGGGCGATCTGTGAATAACCCGCTTTGCCAACGGTTCACCGGTTGGCACAATTTGGTGCATGCGGTGTGCTGGTCGTCTTCCCGTCACGGTGTTGTTCGTCACTCTCGGCCTCGCGCTTTCCTGTGCGGGGTCGCCGCCACGGGCCTATGAGGGCGGCAAGCGCCCGCGATCCGAGGTCGCCCGCATCACGACGGGAGACAAGGGCCCGCGCGACCCGATACCCAAGGGCACGAGGTACGACTCCTTCATCGTCGCGGTCGACGGTGCCGAGCGAAACATCACGCGCCAACTCGACGTGTTGCCGGGCAAGCGCGAGATCGTCGTCCTGTGGCGCCGGTTCGAGGGTGATCCGATGGGCGCGATGGGATACGGCCAGTGGCTCAAACGCGAGGAGGGCCGCGAGACGTTTCAGATCGACGCCAAAGCCGGTGGCAACTACTGGATCAAGATCACAAACCTGCCGCCCAAGGGTCCGCCCGCCATGCGCGTGAGCGAGAACTAACGCCGCATGGCGAGCCGAACGACCGCGCGCGCTGCGCTGTCGCTGGGGACCAGCGGCCACGAGGAGGAGAGCCGCGCGTACCTCCAGCGCAGATTGCACCTGGTCGTGCTGGTCTCCGCGCTCGCGATCAGCCTGTTCTTCTGCGTCCGTCTCTCGTTCCAGATCATCACCGGCAACTGGACCCCGGCGTGGCTCGTAACACCCCAACGGATCGTTCACATCGTTTCGCTCGCGTTGGACTGGGGCATGTTCTGGTTGATCGTGCGACGTCGACTCACGCTGCGCACGCTGCAGGCGCTCGACATCCTGAACCTCCAGGTCGCGTTCGTCACGTGCCTCTCGATCTACGCGTTGGTCTATCAAGAGCCCGGCGCGCAAGGCATCCCCGGCGTCGTCAACATTTTCATCTTCCTGCGAGCAGTCATCGTCCCGAGCACGGTGCGCCGCACCCTCGCGGTCAGTGCGCCCGCGCCGATCGCGCTGCTGGCGATCCAACTCGCCAACGGCAACGGCTATTTCGATGTCGGTGTGCCGTTCGACCGTCCCGAGCTTTTCCAGTCGATGGTCATGTGGGACCAGACGATGATGTTGCTCACGGTCGCGATCGCCGCCGTCGCCTCCCACGTCAACTTCGCGTTGCGCCGCGCGGTGCACCAGGCTCGCCGGCTCGGCCAGTACCACCTCGACCAACGAATCGGCGCGGGTGGCATGGGCGAGGTTTTCCGTGCGACCCACGCGCTACTCAAGCGCCCGGCCGCCGTCAAACTGTTGCGCCCCGAGATCACCAGCGCCGAATCCATCGAGCGATTCGAACGCGAGGTGCAACAGACATCCAGGCTCAGCCACCCAAACACGGTCGCGATCTACGACTACGGCCGCTCCGGCGACGGCGTCTTTTATTACGTGATGGAGTACCTGGACGGGTTGGATCTGCGCGTGCTCGTCGATACCTTCGGGCCGATCGGGCCCGCGCGCGCCCTGTTCGTCCTGAAGCAGATCTGCGGCGCGCTCTCCGAGGCGCACACGCTCGGCCTCGTGCATCGAGACATCAAACCCGGCAACGTGATCCTCTGCGACCGCGGCGGCATGCACGACGTGGTCAAGGTCGTCGACTTCGGCCTCGTCAAGGACCTCGAGCAAACGTCCCCGTCGCTGACGCAGGTCGGCGCGGTCTGCGGCACCCCCGAAGCGCTTGCGCCGGAACTGTTGCAAGGCGATCAGGCCTCGCCGCAGTCGGATCTCTATGCGCTCGGCGTGCTCGGTTGCTACCTCCTCACCGGCAAACCGATCTTCGAGGCCACGACGCCTGCCGAGTTCATCATCGCTCACATGCAGACGGAACCGGTCGCGCCATCCACGCACGACAAGAACATCCCTGACGACCTCGAGCACGCGCTGCTCTCGTGTCTCAGGAAGGACCCCGCCGCGCGTCCCGCGACGGCGGCCGACCTTGGGCGGGCCTTCGGGGCGTGCGCGGACGCGAATTCCTGGGACGAGGACCAGGCGTCGGCTTGGTGGGTGAAACACCGGCCGGCCGGGCGCGCCGCGCCGAGTGCTTGACGCGCATCGCGGCCCCGCCGTCGCGCGCTACCTTGCGAGCCGTTACAATCCTCCGCTCGTGCTCGTTTAACGACGGGAGGAGGCAGCATGGCGAGAGAAATGACCGTCGGCATCGCCGGCGCGGCCGGTGACGGACTTGACCGCGTGGGGGAGACCCTTGCGCGCGTCGCAGCCCGGCTCGGGCTGCACGTCTACACCTACAACAGCTACCAATCGCTGATCCGCGGCGGCCATACCTGGCTCCGGCTGCGGATTTCCGAGCGGAAGGTCGACAATCACGGCGACCATCTGAACTTCCTGATCGCGCTCAACCAGGACAGCCTGGAGCGCCACGCGCCCGAGGTCGAGGGCGGCGGCGCGATCCTGTTCAACTCAGACAAACTCAGTTGCGACGAGTCGCTGGTACGCGAGAACGTCGCGATGCTGCCGCTTTCGATCAAGGAGCTGACGTCGGATTTCGGCAAGCTGCTGCCCGTGATGCAAAACACGGTGGCGCTCGGTGCGCTGTTGCACATTTCCGGGCTGGAAGTGGATATCGCGCGCGAGTTGCTCGCCGAGACGTTCGGCCACAAGGGCGAGCAGGTCGTCGAGCAGAACGTCAACGTCCTGCGCGCCGGATACGAGCACGCGAGCAAGGAGATCGAGCCGCGCATCTCGGGTTGGGAGTTCTCGCGGAAGAGCCGGCCGGTGGTCACCGGCAACACGATGACGGCGATGGGTGCCGTCGCGGGCGGCCTCAAACTCTATTCCGCGTACCCGATGAGCCCGGCCACGTCGATCCTGCATTGGTTCGCGTCGCATTCCGAACAGGTCGGCGTGCTCGTGAAACAGGCGGAGGACGAGTTGGCGGTGATGAACATCGCGATCGGCGCGGGACACGCCGGCGTGCGTTCGATGTGCGCGACATCCGGCGGCGGCTTCGCGCTCATGACCGAGGCGCTCGGAATGGCGGCGATGATCGAAGCGCCGGTGGTTTGCGTGAACGTCATGCGCGGCGGCCCCTCGACGGGATTGCCGACCAAGAATGAGCAGGGTGATCTCAATCAGGCGTTCGGCGCATCGGCGGGCGACTTTCCTCGCGTCATCGTGGCGCCGAAGGACGCCACCGACTGTTACTGGGTGTCTGTCGAGTCGCTCAACCTCGCGGAGGCGTATCAGCTTCCCGTGATCATCCTCTCGGATCTCTTGCTCGCCGAGCATCGTACGACCATCGACCCGGACGCGATCCGTCCCGACGTCAACATCGAACGCGGCGAGTTCGTGACCGAGATTTCGCCCGAGCAAGCGAACAACGGCGGATACCTGCGCTACAAGATCACGGAGTCCGGCGTGTCCCCGCGCGGCATCCCCGGCCAACCCGGCATGGTGTATGTGTCCGGCACGGACGAACACGACGAGAAGGGTGTCCTGCTCAGCGACGAGCACACCAACCCGGCGATCCGCCGCAAGATGCACGAAAAGCGCATGCGCAAGATGGACGGCGTGCTCGCCTCCCTCGCGCCGCTCGAGCTCGAGGGGCCCGCGGACGCGGATGTCACCCTGGTCGGTTGGGGCTCCACGTGGGGCGCCATCCACGAAGCCGCCGAGCAACTCAACGCCGCCGGCACGACGACGAACCAGCTGCACTTCCGCTACATCATTCCGTTCCAGTCGGAGCAGGCGCTCGCGATCCTCGACAACTGCAAGCGCACGATCATGGTCGAGAACAACTTCAGCGGGCAGTTCGCGCGGCACATGCGCGCGGAGTGCGGTTTCAACGTCGACGACCTCATCACACGCTATGACGGCGAGTTGATCGAGCCCGCGTGGCTCGCGACGCGCGTCGCCCGCAAACTCTCCGGCGAGGTCGAGGACCTCAGCGTGTCCGAGAGCGAGGCGCGCGAGATGGCGTATCACTACATCCGCATCCGGTTGAAGGACAAGGCGCGTCCGGCTGCGTGCGAGGTCGTCACGAACGGCGAACACGCCGAACCGGTTTGGAAGGTCGAGATCGTCGATCGCGGCGGCGCCGGCACCCAGGGCACGCTCATCATCGGGAAGGACTCCGGTTCGATGCTCAAGTATCAGCCGGTGGAGAACTAGCCATGGACACCGCTACGCGCACCATCCACGACATGGCCGGCGAGGTCCACCCGGACTGGTGCCCCGGCTGCGGCGACTTCGGTGTGTTGAAGTCCTTGAAGGAGGCGATCCTCCATCTCGACATTCCCAGCCACCGCACGCTGGTCGTTTCCGGCATCGGTTGTTCGTCCAACCTCCCCGGGTACATCAACGCGTACGGCGTGCACAGCCTGCACGGGCGCTCGTTGCCCGTCGCGACCGGCGCGCTGCTCGCGAACCACGAGCTGAACGTCATCGCGGTCGGCGGCGACGGCGACGGCTTCGGCATCGGCGTCGGCCACTTCCTGCACGCGATGCGCCGCAACCTGAATCTCACGTACATCGTGATGGACAACGAGATCTACGGCCTGACGACCGGACAGACCTCGCCGACGACGACGGAGGGGCACAAGACCAAGAGCACCCCGCGCGGCAACGTCGAGCGGCCGCTCCAGCCGCTCTCGCTTGCGATCACGAGCGGCGCCACCTATGTCGCGCGCGGTTTCACGGGACAGCCGAAGCAGCTCACACAGCTCATGACCGAGGCAATCAGCCACCGCGGCTTCTCGTTCATCGACGTGTTCAGCCCGTGCGTGACGTTCAACAAGGTCAACACCTA
>JAZFYD010000018.1:0-22586 GCA_036443405.1 Planctomycetota bacterium | reverse complement strand
ACCCGTCTCGTCGACCTCAACTTTTCCGAGGCCAGCGAAACGACGCGAACGTTGACGGGCGCGCAGTTTTCAGGCTGTGACCTTTCCGGTATGGAATGGCAAAACGCGGAGCTCGACGAAGCGAAGTTTCGCGCATGCAACATGCCCAATGTCGTTCTCCGAGGCGCGGCGCTTCGCCAAGCACTCTTCGATGAGTGCGAACTCAGCGCAGGCGACTTCTCACACACGGATCTGCGTGAAACCGTGTTTGAGAAGTGCGAGCTCGCGAACGCTAACTTCGCCAACACGACCTTGGAGCGGACGAGAATTCGCCAATGCAATTTCCCCGCGGCCAACCTGGCGAAACTCAACCTGGATGAAGCGGAATTTGCGGATACGAATCTGGAGGGGGCTTCCTTTCGTGGCACCTCGCTCCGATTCACCGTGTTCGACGGCGCACAGCTTCGTTCGGTCGACTTCCAAGGCGCGGAACTGGAGAACACGAATTTCTACGGCGCCGACCTCAGCGGTGCACAGTTCGGAAACGCTCGGCTCAACAAGTGCGGCCTAGCCGACGCCCGGATGCCGAATGCGAACCTGGCCGGCGTCGAGGCCGTCGATTGCGACTTCTCACGCATCGACTTCACGGACGTGGAGCTTGCTCAGATACGTATGGAGAGGTGCATCCTCTCCGAGACAACACTCGCCGGACGGGACCTCTCACGCAGTTCGTTTCGGTGTTGCCACTTTCATGGTGCAAACCTGGCTAATGCACGTTTGGAGGGAGCCGATCTCAGCCAAGCCTCCTTCAAGGGCGCGAACCTCTCGGGTGCCAGGTTGCGCGACATTGTCGGACGCCTGTCGGAATTTCCGGAGGCCAACCTCTCCGACGCGGATCTGCGCGGCGCGGATCTGCGCATGGTGAACCTCTGCGATGCGCGCCTGGATCGGGCGAACTTCTCGGGAGCGCGGATGGAAAGGGCCAACCTGACGTCCGTCGTGGCGGAGCACACGAATTTTGCGGGTGCACACCTGCGCTACGCGTTGCTGGTGAGGGCCGTCGTACAAAACGCGGATTTCTCGCGAGCAGATCTCCGCCAAGCTGATATGCATCGCATCGAAGATTCTGGCGCCAACTGGAAAGACGCCAACAAGAAACGAGTCCGGGGCACGGACGAAGAGAAAGCAAAGGCGGAGGACTACCAGCCGCCGGAGCCCAAACAGATGAGGAACCAAGGATGAACTACACGCCTCCCGCCTATTGCGACACCGATGAACTCATCTCTCAGGGACGCGTCGTGTCTATCGCTGACGGCACAGTCCAGGTCCAGGGACCCGATGGCGAAATCGCGCGCGCACGAGTTGCGATTCCGGGCGGCCGACTCGAGCCGGGAGATTCGGTGGTCATGATCGGCCGAGTTCCGAGTCGCTTCGTCGTTGGTGTACTCACGAACTCCGCACCTGCCGTCATTCGAACCAACAGCGGAACCACAGCAGTTGCGAACGGCGACATACTCGCTGTTCACGATGAACGTGGCGTACTCATCTTCGAGTATGACTCAAAGAACGGGAAAACGACCGTCCGCCCGAACGGGACCGACCTCGAACTTGCGGCCCGCGGGACGATTCGCCTTTGCGCGGGAGAGAACGTACACATCGAGGGCGAACGAACGACGCTGCACGGGCGAAGTTGGGCCGGGATCATTCAAGGCCAACTCACCGAGAGCTGCCGAACGGCTCTCTTGGTCAGTAGCCGCGGTATCCAACTTCTTGGACGGCAACTCCGACTCCATGCGAAACAATCCACTCTCGAATTGGGCGACACCACGATCGCAGCTTCCGGACTGAGAGTCCGCTCCAAACGGGCCAGTGTGGAGGCGGAGCACGCAGAGGTCCGAGTCGGCACACTGCGACTTCGAGCGCAGAACATCTATCGGCGAATCGAAGAACTGGCCGAGACTTTTGCCGGCCGTGTGCGCACGCTGGTTCGCGGAGACTGGTCAGTCCACTCCGATCGGGCCAGTCTGAAGTCGGACAAAGAAGTACAGATCGACGGCAGTAAGATCCACTTGGGCTAACAAGATCATGTTCCCCGCATCCTCCAAACAGTCGGGCAATTGCCTCGGCGTCCCCGACACTTGCAAGACTCCCGCGCCGCCGGCCCCGCCGGTGCCGATCCCTTACCCGAACATGGGGATGTGCGCGACCGCGATGAAAATGGCTCAGAAGATCTTCATCTGCAACATGCCCGCGCTGAACCTCATGTCCGAGATTCCCATGTCGCAGGGAGACGAAGCAGGAGTCGCCGGCGGAGTCGTGTCCGGCGCCAACATGCAGAAAATCACCTATAAAAAGGGAAGCGCGAACGTGTTCATCGAGGGCAAACCTGCGGTGCATTTGATGTCGATCACCGGCCACAACGGGATGAACGCGAACATGCCGGCGGGCCAGCAAATCGCCCCGAGTCAGGTCAAGGTCATCCTGATGAGCTGACGCCCCGGCGTCCAATCACCCGCTGAGGCGCGCGACGAATGTTCGCAGCTCGCCAATCGACTCCGGTGTGAACTGGAGCGTTAGGCGCCGATGCTCTCCGCCGTCGGAGTAACTGAGCGTCAGCACGACGATGTCCGAATCCAGCCGCACCCCTCGATCCGCGGACGTGATCTTTTGGACTCGCCAGTTCAGGCCCGTGAACACATTGCCGTGATCTTCGAGCGCGGCATGCTGGATACCTCTCCGTAACTCAGGCTTGACGGAAGCGTAGCGTGAAACAAGAAACTCGATTGTCATTTCACCGTCCGCGACGAGTTTCGCGAGGTCCTGCTGGAATTGCTCCACGGTCAGATCGTGTGCAGCGGATTGTCCGACCAACAACGCAAGGCCCTGCACCGTCGCGACAAGATCGTCGCCCGGAATCGAATGGGTTTCCGCGAGGGCCCGACCTCGGTCGTCATGGCCCGGATGCGGCCCCTCAGTCATGGACGCGTAGAGCAAGTCCCACACGGATCGTTGCAAGTCCGAGTCCCACTTGGCGTACGTCGCCACACCGCGAACGATGACCGGAGGCGCAGCAAGCCCGCCGCAACACACGAGTTGCGGATTCGTTGAAGCTCCCGACTCACTCATCTCTTGGTGTCCTCCGGGTTCGGCAAATCCACGGCAAGTCGCAACGCGACACCCGGGTCTTCGATCTGATAGTGCGGCTTTAGCTGTGCGATGCACTCGAGCTCGCCGGGGCGGCCGGCCTTTTCGCGCACCATCACGTTGTATTCGCGCAGCGGGTACTGCGCCTTGCGCTCGTCCGGGGCGTCGTCGTCGTCGAGGGTGTACTTCGCGAGCCACTGGCTCAGCTCGCGCTGCACGCCGTCGGCGTCGGTGTACGCGCCGACCTTGTCGCGCAACATCACCTTCATGTAGTGCGCGAACCGCGAGGCCGCGAACATGTAGGGAATCTGCGCCGACAGTTTCAGGTTGCTGTTCACCGCTTCGTCGTCGGTGTTCCGCGGTAGGTGCACGCTCGGCACTCCGAAGAACGAAACCGTCGCGGTGCCGGAAACCGCGCACAAAGGCACGAGCCCCAACTCGAGCAGGCCCTTTTCCTGCGACTCGGTCACCCGCACCTCGACCGGCGCGAGCGGCACGAGCCCCTCGGCATCGGTGGAAGCCGACTCGCGCACCAACCCGCCGGGCACGCCCTGCTCGTCGTAGAGGCCGCGCAACGCGGTGCACCACCCGTAGCGGTGGAACGCCTGCATCGCGCGCTCCGCGAGCAGGTAGGCGCTGTTGCCCCACAGCCTGGCGTCACCGGAGGCCGGCACTCCCTCCCGCAAACGCAACTGGCGGTCGGGGTCATCGGGACGGTACGGACGGCGCAACAGAAAACGCGGCATGCACAGCGCCACGTAGCGCGCGTCGTCGCGGCGACGGAAGCTCATCCACGGGATCGTGGCGGGGCCGCCGTACACCTCCTCCGGAACCCCGCGCAGCGAGAACTCGCCCCAGTGGTCGTATCCGAGCAGCTCCGGGGACGCGCCGGCTGCAACCACGCAGTGCGCGGCGGCGCCGACCTCCGCCAGACCCTGCAACAGTTCGACGTCCTCGCCGCTTTGGGAGAAGTGGTAATCGGCCACGAGCACCGTGTACGGGTCGCCGCCGAACTTCCCGAACTCCTGTTCGTACACGAGCTGGAACATCGCGGTGCGGTCGAACTCGATCGAGTCCTCGAAGTCTCCCAGCAGCTCGTCGCGCTTCACGTTCAGCACGCGGAGTTGGATGCCGGGATCGACGGGCATCTGCGCGACGAGATACTCCAGCGAACTCCAGGAGGCCTCGAGCGCCCGGAACTTCGCGGCGTGCAGGATCTCGTTGACCTGCGCGTGCACGCGGCGGTCGATCTCCGCGATCGCCTCCGAAATCGAGATGGAGATCTCGCGCGGTTCGGTTTCGCCGCGACCGAGCGCATTGCGCACGTACGAGAAAACCGCTCCGCCTCGATTCGGAGACGGAGCGGTTGTTAGTCCTTCTTGAACCACGCGCGACCTAACTCACGGGTTGGGGCAGCTCGGCCACCAGCCTCAGGGAGACACCGATCTCCTCGAGCTGGAAGTGCGGCCGCAGGTACGCGATCGCCTGGTAGTGGCCGGGCTTGCCCGGGATCTCCTTGACGTCGATGCGCGCCTCGCGCAACGGGTACTTGGCCTTGGTGTCCTGGCCCGCCGAGTCGTTGAGCAGCACGTAGTTGGAGATCCAACGGTTGAGGCGATTCTCGACCTCGTCGCGCTCGGCGAATCCGCCGACCCAGTCGCGGCAGATCGCTTTCAGATAATGCGCGAAACGGCTCGTCGCCATCAGATACGGGATCTGGGACGAAAGCTGCTCGTTCGCGTTGGCCGCATCGGTGTCCCACTTCTTGGGACGGTGCACCGACTGCGCGCCGAAGAACGCGGCGTAGTCCTTGCCCTTGCAGTGCAGGAGCGGCATGAATCCGAGCTTGTAGAGTTCCGCTTCCCGGCGATCCGTGATCTGGATCTCGGTCGGACACTGCATCGCGACCTCGCCCTCATCCGTCTTGAAGTTGTGCGTGGGCAGGCCTTCGACGAGTCCACCGCCCTGCACGCCGCGGATCGCAACGCACCAGCCGTGTTTGTCGAATGCGTCGGTCATGCGCGTCGCCGCCGTGTACGCGGCGTTGCTCCAGCAGTAGTTCTGGTGGTTCTTACCGTCCACACCCTCTTCGTAGTTGAACGCCTTGATCTTCTTGGTCGCTTCGCCGTACGGCAGGCGCGACAGGAAACGCGGCAGCGAAAGAGCCACGTACCGCGAGTCATCGGAGTCGCGGAAGGCGTTCCATGCCGTGTAGTCCGCCCGGTCGAAGATCTTGGTGAGATCGCGGGGCTTGCCGATGTCCGTGTAGCTCTCGAGATCGAAGAGATCCTCCGAGGCCGCACTCAGGAGCGGCGCGTGCGCCGCCGCGGCGACACTGGAGAGGCGGCTCAGCAGGTCGACATCCTCGGGGCCCTTGCCCCAGTAGTAGTCGCCGACCAGCGCGCCATACGGCGCACCACCGAACGTGCCGAACTCCTCCTCGTAGATCGCCTTCCACAAAGCGGTCTGGTCGAATTCGGAGGCGTCCTCCTGATCCTGCTGCAACTCCTCCTTGGAGGCATTCAGCACCCGGATCTTCAAGCTCGTGGACGTGTTGGTGCCGTGCACGAAGTAGCTGAGGCCGCGCCAGGAGCCCTCGAGCTTCTGGAAGTCCTCGTGGTGCATGATCGCGCTGAGCTGCGAAGACAAGACGCCGTCGATCTCGGCGATGCGCGCCTCGAGCGACTTGTCCACCTTTTTGGAGCCGAACTTGACACCCTTGAGCACCTCGCTGACGAGAGCTTCGATGTCCTTTTTGGCTTCGGTCTTCTGGTCCTTGGTCTTGGCGCGGAATCCCTTGGTGAGAACCGCGTCGAGAAGCGACGTTGTGGTCTTGCCGGCCGATCCGGCTGCCTGTTCTTCGGGCATCTTTATTCGCCTCCCCCGGGTGCGGGCGCGTCATCCGCGGCCGGCGCTTCCGGTTCCGATGAGCCGCCGAGGCCGAGCTCGCCCGCGAGCGCATCGCGCTTCGCGTCGTCGGACAGGATTTCCTTCAGGAAGTCCGTCACCTCGTCGCTGCTGGTCACACGCGACTGGAGCGACTTGAGGCGGTTGCGGATCTCCATCAGCTCGTTGAGCGCGGGCACCTGTTTGACCACACCCTCGGGCTCGAAATCCTTCATGCTCTTGAAGTCGAGATCGATCGCCAACTGCGCGTCGGGGTCGTCGCTGAGCTTGCTGTCGACCTTGAACGCAGCGCGTACGTTCTGTTTCTTCATGAAATCGCCGAAGTTGTCGCGATCCACCTCGACGAACTTGCGCTCCTTGAGCTTGGGCAGCGGTTCCGTCGGATTGCCGGACAGGTCGGCCATGACGCCAACCACGAACGGCAGTTCCTTCATTTCCTGGGCATCACCGATCTCGACGTCGTAGGTGATGTGGACGCGGGGCTTCCGGGTCCGATCGAGCTTGTGTTGTGAGCTTTCGGCCATTGTGACCTCCCTTGTATTCACTCCAGGCGCAGGCGCCGTTCCAAATCCACTCGCGCCAGATCATCCGCGACGGATCGCCTCTTCGCATCCACCTCCTCCGACGGAGCGGAGACGGCTAGGAGCGTATAACTTTTGTGTAGCGCTTCCAAGACAGAACCGACGAAAGCGGGGTCCTCCCAGCCGTTGGCGCGGCTGTTCAGCTCATCACGCAAACCCTCCAGCACGGGCGCAGCCAGCTCCGGCCGCTCGGCGCCCAGGCAGAGCTCGGCAAGGTCGCGACGCAGCCGCGCGCGCGCCCGATCCGAGGGGGCCGAGCGCGCAGCGGTCTGTAGGAACGCAACCGCCGCCTCGAGCCCGTCACTGGAGAGCAAGGACTCGGCCCGCGTGAGGTTTTCGTCCGCCGGCTCGCTCGGTCCGCTGCCGCCGCCGCCCGGACGCGCTGCGGGCGCTTCCGATGCGATCCAGTTCTGGGTGATCTCGTCGGCCGAGGGTTCCCCGTCTCCGAGTTGCGCTCCGAGCAACCACGGGTAACGCCCCATCATTCCGGAGAGCTGTCGCAACACCTCGCGCCGTGCCGGTCCGTAAGGTTGCCCGATCTGCCCCATCGCTGCGCACGAGTAGCGCTGCAGATCCAACCAGGCGCCGCCGCCGGGTTGCAGGATCGCGTTCTCGCTCGCTTCCAGTAAGTCCGCACACGCCTCTTTTTCGAACAGACCGGCCAGCTTCGCGCGCAGGCCCGACGCCGGCGACGGCATCTCGGCGACCGTTTCGCTGTCCTTGCCTTCGAGTTCGGCCCAACTGTGCAGGCGCGGAACCACAAACCCCAGAGCGTTGCCCGGATCCTGCGCACGCAGCAGGTTTGCGGAGCCGAGCAGTTGGCCGAGCCCTTCGCCACTCACGGCGACGGGGACGGCCGGCCCGCCACCCGCGGGCGCGGAAGCCGGCGCGGGCGTGGCACCCGGCGGCGGCGCGACCGGCTCGGGATCGGTGGTCGTGCGTTCGTAGGTGTCGCCGCGACCCCAGTGCTCTTCCAGCAACGCGGGCCATCCGTTGTCGGGCTGCACTCCCTGGCGCGCATCGCCGGTGGCCGCGCCGACGGAGTTGATGGCGCGCGAAAGCGAGAGACCGCCCTTGAAGTGCTCCGCCAGCCACGCCGCGTCGATGAAGTCGCAACCGGTCTGGTTCAACACCTCGCGCGCCTGTTCCTCGTGCGGGCTCGGACCCTTGTCGCGCAACAGCCCTTCGTAGACCGATGTCTTCGTCTCGAGCTCTTCGAACAGATCGCGCAGCGAGGGCGCGTTGTCCGTGTAGCACGTGTCGAGCAGGGCATCCAAACGCGTGAGTTGCTCTTTGCACCGGTTCATCCCGGTCACCGCGCCGTCGAAGTAGTCCCACGACGTGCCGTTGGCGATCTCGGCCTTTTGGTCCTCGCCAAACGGACTGTCGAGGCCACCCGGGAGTTTGCCGCCCGCGTGGTTCCAATCGAACAGCGTCATGCCGTAGCGCTCGTCACCGGCCGGCAGAGCGTCCAGAACACGCGGGAACGTGCGGATGAACGCTTCGAGCTGATTCAGACGGCCGTCGAAGTTGGTCCCTTCGTCGCGCGGGCGCGGATGGAAATCAGCCCAGAAGTGCTCGTGCAGCGTGCCGAGCACCCACAGGCCGTTCTCGAGTCCCGAGACCCCGTCGGTGCGGGCGAGGGCTTCGAGCAAACAGGTCGCGACATAGAAGTCGCGCGTCTTGTCTGCCAACGCGGAGTTGCAGATATCGCGGGTCTCGTGCCAGTCGGCTTTTTTCTCCGGGATCCCGTAGTCCGGATCCCCCGCCTCGGCCCGCATCGCCTCCTGGATCTCCGCGTACACGGGATCGCGGCGCAGCCACGGACCAGAGGGTTCTTCCGGTGAGACCGGAGCGAGCAGTTTTTCGCGATCCAAATCCATCAGTCGGCGTCCAATCGTCAGCGCCTGTCGGCGCTTGTTAGTTGGCAAACGTGACGTCGCGAAGACTCAGCAGGTCAACGGGTTCGCCACCCGCAAACAGCACCCGCCGCCCCACGCCTTGCACCAAGCCCGACGATTCGATCCAGTCGGTCGAATGGCCCAGGCGCAGTTTTTGGTCCTCGGCGTCGTGGCTACCGGTGTAGAGCGCCGGCAGATGCGCGGTGCACTCCTCGCCGGAGTCGAGCACCAACTCGACCGGCAGCCAGAACAGGTCGATGAGCGTCCGGGGTTCTTTCGCTTTGATGCTCTTCACGGACGAAATCGGCAGCCAGACGTAACCCTGGGCCGCGACCGCTTCGAGATACGGCGCAAGTCCGTCATCGCCATCGCGCAAGTCGTCGAACGCCTCGCCGTTCCAGGTGCCGCTGGTTTGCGGACGGTTTGCTTCCAGTACGTCGGATTCCTGGCCCAATCCGTCCGCCCCTGCGGAACGGCGCTTCAGCAGATCGAGATACGCGTCCGTCTGATCCGGCTTGTCCGTGATGAATCCGGGCCCCATTTCGCCCTCGTGGACCTTGCGCCGGTGCTGTTCGGCCTTGATCAGCGCCAGGAGACCGCTCGCGAAGAGCGCCTGCTCCATGCCGGCTCCGGCGATGGGATCGAGCTGCTTCTCCGCGCGATCCAATTCGCCGGTGAAACAAAACACCTGAAGGAGCGCCACGCGCGCGGATGTGTCCGCGGGCTTGCTCTTCACCGCGGCCATGGCCGCTTCCCTGGCCCCGTTCAAGTCACCGTTTGCGATGAGTTCTTTCAAGCCAACACCATCCCTTGAAGACTCCCTGAGAGCGCGGAATTCTAGCAAAGAAGCCGCTTGGGATGGGGCCCCACTTGGCCGGCCGGGCGTGGCCGTCACTCCTTGGTCGCGATGCCCAGTTCGTCGAGCTGTTCGGTGTCGACCGGCGAGGGTGAATCGCTCATCAGGTCGACCGCGCTCGTGGTCTTCGGGAACGCGATCACCTCGCGGATCGTATCGTCGCCGCTCAACAGCATCGCGATGCGATCGAGTCCGAGGGCGATACCGCCGTGCGGGGGCGCACCGTATTGCAGCGCGTCCAGGAGGAAACTGAACCGGTCCTTGATGACCTCCATCGGAAGCCCGAGCGCCTTCAGCACGCGCTCCTGCACGTCGGGCCGGTGGATCCGGATGGAGCCGCTGCCGAGTTCGACGCCGTTCAACACGGGGTCGTAAGCCAGCGCGCGGACCTTGCCGGGATCGGTTTCCAGAAGATCCATGTCCTCTTCGTGCGGCGACGTGAACGGGTGGTGCGCCGCGACCCACTCGCCCTCGTTGTCACCGGGCAGCATGAGCGGGAAGTCTACGACGATGCACGCGGCGAACGTGTTCTTTTGAATCAGGTCGCGGCGCTTGGCCGCGTCGAGACGCACCGCGCCGAGGCTGTGGGCCACCACCGACTCGCTCGCGTCGGCGACAAACAACAACAGGTCGCCCGTTTCGGTGGCGAACCGTTCCTGCAACGCGGTGTCGGTGAAGAACTTCGCGACCGGGCCGCTCAGACCGTCGTCGGTCACCTTCGCCCAGGCCACGCCCTTCGCGCCGTGAATCGCCGCGACCGGTTGGCACGCTTCGATCTCCTTGCGCGACCACTGCGCCGCTCCGGGCACCTTGATGCCGCGCACGCAGCCACCCGCATCGATCGCCCCGGTGAACACCTTGAACTCGGTCTTGGCGGCGAGGTCCGAGATGTCCTCGATCTCGAGGCCGAAACGCAGGTCGGGTTTGTCGCTTCCGTAACGCAGCATCGCCTCGGAGTACGGAATGCGGCGCAGCGGCAGTTCCAACTCGGCCGGGTGCACCGCGATGTCCCTGACCAGGCGTTGGATCAGGCGCTCGATCAGCTGGAGCACGTCCTCCTGCTCGACAAACGACATCTCCAGATCGAGTTGCGTGAACTCGGGCTGGCGGTCGGCGCGCAGATCCTCGTCGCGAAAACAGCGCGCCAGCTGGTAGTACCGGTCGAACCCGGCGCACATCAGGATCTGCTTGTAGATCTGCGGCGCCTGCGGCAACGCGTAGAACTTTCCGTGGTGCAACCGGCTCGGCACGAGGTAGTCGCGCGCGCCCTCCGGGGTCGCTTTCGCGAGCACCGGCGTCTCGATCTCGACGAACCCCTGGCTCTCGAAGAAGTCGCGCACGGCCATGTTCATGCGGTGGCGCAACAGGAGCTTCTTCTGCACCTCCGGGCGGCGCATGTCGAGGTACCGGTACCGGAACCGGACCTCATCCGACACGTCATCGGTTCCGGAGATCTCAAACGGCGGCGTGGGCGATTCGGACAGGACGGTGACCGCGGTGACCGAGACCTCGATGTCGCCCGTCGCCAGCGCGTCGTTGCGCGCCCCCTCGGGCCGCTCGCGCACGAGGCCGTCCACCTTCAAAACGAACTCGGACCGCACGCCGGACGCCGCCGCATGCGCGTCGGGTTGCTCGTCCTTGCTGACCTGGATCTGGGTCAACCCGTACCGATCTCGCAGATCCAGAAACACCAGCCCGCCCTGATCCCGCCGCCGGTGCACCCACCCGGTCAAGGAGACGGTTTCGCCGGCGTGCGCGGCACGTAACTCGCCGCAAGTGTGAGTTCGATAAGCAGTTTTCATGAAGGGTAAGAGGATATCCCTTGCCCTTGCCGTTGTCCTCGTCCCTTGCCCTGGTCCCTTTCCCTTTGCACTTTTCCTGAACCCTTCGCCCTTCTCCCAGGGGCAAGGGCGGAGGGAACGAGGAAAAGGGAACTCCTCGCCGGCTACGCGCTGATCTCGCCCACTCGCTGCAGGACGTACCCCGCGTCGATCTCCACTTTGCCGGCCTGCTCGGGCGCGGCGAACGAGATCGGTTCCAGGAGGCGTTCCAAGACCATGTGCAGGCGACGCGCTCCGATGTCGCCTTGATCGTTGTTTAAGCGCTGGGCGAGCGCGGCGATCTCCTCGAGGCCGCTGGCGGCGAAGGTCAGGTCGACGCCGTCCTGGGCGAGCAGCGCGGTGTACTGGCGCGTCAGCGCGTTTTTCGGCTCGCTCAGGATCCGCAGGAACTGCGCCGAATCCAACGCGTGCAGATTCACGCGCAGCGGGAACCGGCCCTGCAGTTCCGGTATCAGGTCCTCGGGTTTGGAGTCGTGGAACGCGCCCGCGGCGATGAAGAGAACGTGCTCGGTCCGGACCGGTCCGTACCGGGTGGACACCGTGCAGCCCTCCACCAGCGGCAGCAGATCACGCTGCACGCCGCCGCGGCTGACATCGGGCCCGTGGGTCGTGCCGGCGCCGATCACCTTGTCGAGTTCATCGAGGAACACGATGCCGCCCTGTTCGGCGCGCTCGATCGCCTCGCGCACGATGCCGTCGTTGTCGATGAGGCCATCCGCCTCGGACTGCTGCAGCGCGAGGCGCGCCTGCGCGACCGTCATGCGCCGCGTCACCGGCCGCGGCGGCGCAACGCGGTCCATGAACCCCTGGAGATCCATGCCCATCTGCTCGACGCCCATCTGCGAAAAGACCTCGGAGCCCCCGCCCGAGCGGTCCGTCAGCGTCACCGTGATGCGCTCGTCCTCGAGTTCCCCGGCCGCGAGCTTGGCCGCAGCCTCGGCGCGGCGCCGCGCGATCTCCTCGCGCTCGTCGTCGTCGATCGTGAATTCGTCCGGCGCCTCGGCCAGAAGATCGAGCAATCGCTCCTCCGCCGCCTCCACGGACCGCTCCTTCACGCGCTGCAGTTCTTCCGAGCGCACGAGCGAAACCGACGCCTCCACGAGATCCCGAACGATCGTCTCGACGTCGCGCCCGAAGTATCCGACCTCGGTGTACTTCGTCGCTTCGACCTTCACCATCGGCGCGCGCACCAGGTCCGCGAGCCGCCGCGCGATCTCCGTCTTACCGACACCGGTCGGACCCGCGAGGATGATGTTCTTGGGCATGACGTCGCGCGCCATGTCCGGATCGAGTCGCTGCCGGCGGATCCGATTGCGCAGCGCCACCGCAACGGCGCGCTTCGCATCGTCCTGCCCGACGATGTAGCGATCGAGGTAGGAAACGACCTGGGTCGGCGTGAGTTCTTGCACAATGCGCAGTGTAACTGCGCATCCCCGGCCTCATGTCCTTGCCCTTGTCCTCGACCCGTATCCCTTTGCACTTTTCCTGATCCCTACGCCCTTTTCCTGAAGGAGGGGCAAGGGCGAAGGGACACAGGGAAAGGGTCGAGTGCAAAGGGTCTAGGACAAGGGCAAGGGATCTACCCCGGAGCCGTCTCGCCCGGCTTCGCCTCTTTCAACGCGCGTTGTTTCGCGGCGGCGTCCTGCAGGTCCGCGCGGAGCTGATCCGACTCCTTGCGGAGTTTGTCGAGCTCCTTGCGCCGGGCGGCGTTCTCCTTGGTCAGTTTGGAAACGAGCTCCCCGAATTCGGCCTTTTCCTTCTGCACGCCGGACTGCTGCTTTTTCAAACGCGCGATCGCGGCTCGGGCCTGGTCGTACTCGTCATAGAGGCGGTCGCGCTCGACACCGAGTCTCAGGACTTCCTCGGCCAGGCGGTCGGCCTTGGCGCGCAGCTTCTTGTAGCGCGCTTCGAGATCGTCCGATCGGACCTTTTCGTTGGACGTCTTGAACTCGAGCGCGGACCGGTCCAGCATGCTGAGTTCGCGGGTCTTGTCGCTGGCGCAAGCCACAGCCAGGGCGGGGAGCAGCAACATCAATCGAACCCGCATGTCAGTCGTTTCCAGGTCTCTCCCGTGGCGTTCCGAGTCCTTCCGGAGCACCAACAATTGTCCAGCCGGTTGGCCGATCTGTCCATCGGCGTACCTTGATTTTCGATCCCGCGGTAGGACAATTCGCCACTTATGGAACGCACCTTGCTTTTGGTCAAACCCGACGGCGTCCAGCGCGGACTCGCGGGCCGAATTCTCTCTCGTTTTGAGGAAAAGGGCCTGAAACTGGCCGGATTGAAGGTGATGCGAATCACCCGCGAGCTGGCCGAGCGGCACTACGCCCCGCACAAGGGCAAGCCCTTTTACGAGGGGTTGGTCAGCTACATGACATCGGCGCCCGTCGTGGCCGCCGCCATCGAGGGCCCGCGGGCGATCGAGATCACCCGCACGCTCCTTGGCGCGACGTTCGGTTGGAAAGCCGAGCCCGGCACGATTCGCGGCGACTTCGGCAGCTCGACCGCCTACAACCTCGTACACGGTTCGGACAGTGCAGACTCGGCGGCGCATGAGCTTTCGCTCTTTTTCGGCGACAACGAACTCATCGAGTACGAGCGCTCCCTCGACAAGTGGCTGATCTCGGACGACGATCAGTAGCCGCGGTCCCATGCGTCTTCCGCTCTGCGATCTGCGCCGTGCAATCGATGAGCTGACGGCGCTGCGCGGCCTGCACGTTGACAACGTGTATCAGGTCTCCGCGCAGGAATTCCTGTTCAAGCTCACCCCGGGGCCGGTGCATCTCATCGTGAGCACCGGCCGCGATCGCGCGCGTGTTCTGGTCACCGACCATCCGCCCGCGATTCCGGATTCGCCGCCGGTGTTCGGAGCGATCCTGCGTGATGCGTTGCGCGGGGCGCGCTTGCTCGGCGCGATGCTGCTGGGCGAGGACCGCGTCGTCGCGCTCGACTTCGACTGCGGGGACAGCGCACGCCGCGTCGTCGTGGAAGCGTTTGCGAGACAGGGAAACCTTCTGCTGCTCGACGCCGACGGCGTCGTCGAACGGGTCATCGACGGTGCGGTGGCCAAACGGCGCGGAACCGGTGTCGGAGCGAACTACAAGACGCCGCCGGCGCCGGACTTCACCGATGACGCGTCCTGCCTGCCCGATCTGGAATCGGCTGATCCGTTCGCGGCGAACCACGCGCTCGACGCGATGTTCCATGCGGAAGGGAAGGAGTCGCGCGCAAAGACCGAGGAGCGCGATCGCGAGCGGCTGCTCGCACGCCTGAAAAAGAGCGTTCGGACGATTCAGCGCGAACTCGAAAACCTGGCCGATGCAACCAAGCTGCGGCGGGACGGCGAGACGCTGCTGACGCACTACGCGCAGCTCAAGAAAGGCGCTCGGAGCTTTCAGGGCATCGGATTGGATCCCAAGCTCTCGCCGCAGGAGAACATCGAGCGCACGTTCGAACTTGCGCGCAAGGCGATCCGGGCGCGGCCGATCCTGTCAGAGCGGCTCGCAAACGCGGGCGCCCTCCTCGCGCGCGTCGAAGCGGGCGAGCCTGTGGACGAGCGGGAGCTGCCCAGTTCCAAACCCACCCGTGAAACGCCGCGCAAGCCGTTCCGCGTCTTTCTGAGCCTGGACGGCCATCGCATCCTCGTCGGCAAGGGCGGTGCGGACAACGACAAGCTCACGATGAAAATCGCTGGTCCCCACGATCTGTTCCTACACGTGCGCAATTCGCCCGGCTCGCACGTGATCGTCCCGCTGCAACGTGGAGAATCGGTCCTCCAGGAGACGCTCCTCGATGCCGCCTCGCTCGCGCTGCACTACTCGAAGATGCGCAGCGCCAACGCCGTGGAGGTGACCTACACGCCGCGGCGCAACGTCAGCAAACCCAAAGGCGCAAAGGCGGGACTGGTTTCCGTGAAACAGGAAAAGGTGTTGCGCCTCCGCCGGGAGCCGGATCGCATCGCGCGGTTGCTGGGGACCCCGGCTCCGGGAGAGTAGGTGGCAGACCCTCCGCCCTAGCCTTGGCCTGTGACTCGGCCTGCATCCCTCTGCCTGGACCTTCGCCTTTCGCGCCACTCATTGGGTCCTTCAAAGAAATGACGCACCCGTGACAACTCCGTGTGAGCCTGACCGGATGTTGCAGAGGACCCTTTGTCTTTCCTTGCTTCTGTTCGCGGCGTGCCACGGATACTTCGGCGACCGCACGTCCGTCGAGGACCAGGAGATCAACAGCTTCGCCGCCGCGCGCGAGCGCGCCGCGCAGTATTACGACGGGGGCCATTTCGACCGGGCGATCACGCAGTACCTAAAGGCGCTGAAATTCCGTCCGGACCACGTCTCGACGCGCCTCGGCCTCGCCTACAGCTACGCGATGACCGACCGGGTTCACAACCTGCGCAGGGCTGAGGCGGAATTTCTGAAGCTGGGCACGCTCAAGAGCCCCGTCCAGGAGACCAAGCGGGTCTACGGCCTCGCGTTCGCCTACCGCGGCCTCGCAACCCACTTCGACCGGCGCGCCTCGCGGTATGCGGGGGAGGGCCGCCTCAGCAAGGCCAAGCAGGACGAAGGCGCCGCCCGGGGATACGCCCGCGATTCCATCAAGAACTACGAGATCGTGCTGGAGCGCGACGACCGCATCTCGTCGCTCAAACCCCACGCGTACATCGGCATCGCGCACTGCGAGATCATCCTGGGCGAAGACGACTACGTGCGCGCGATCGCGGCCATCGAGGAGTACGCCAAGATCGCCAGCCTCGCGCGTCGCTTCTGGTCGCAGCGCCAGGAACAGCTGATGGCCTCGGACGCCTACAGGAACGAAAAAGAGACGCTCGCGGCGCGGGAGTTCTCGAAGATCTACGACACGAAGGTGCTCGGCACGATCCAAAAGGAGGTCGCGGCCCGCAAGGTGCTCATCGAGACGTTTTACAAGCAGAGCCTCACCGATGTCGAGGGCGGCCCCCTCGCGCAACGAAAGCTCATTCAGATCATCGGCGAGTGCGTCAAGATCATGAATCTCGATCCCACCGAGGACCGCATGCTTCTTGTGCGCGGCCGCGCCTACGGCAAGCTCGAGCAGTACCCGAACGCGCTCACCGATCTGCGCGCATTTCGGAAGACCCAGGACCTGACACGCAAGACGGACGATCTCGTCAACGTGCAGCGCCTGATCAACGAGTACAAGAAGAAGCTGGCCGAGCAGGGTTCGGCGGGCTAGGCGCAAGCAAAGGCGGAACGCCGCTCTTGCAGTCGCTCACTCGCGCGGCCACACGTTGTTGGTCGGATCCGGGTCCAGCAAGATCCGGTCGGGATCCACGACGATGCGGCGCACGCGGCCGGCGCCACTCCACTTCACTTGCGCCTTGCCGTCTATCAACGTCGCGATCGTGTCGACCGTACCCGACGCGCCGATGAACCGGCACAGAACCGGGCCGTCGGGCCACGTCGGATCCAGGCAAGACACGGTGATCTCGGCGCGGCCGTCATCGATCTTGGCATCCTCCAAGACCAAGTCGGGCAGACGGTTGGTGCCGGCGAAGTAGCGCACCTGCGCCAGGACGCGGTCGGAAGCGCCGAACGCGAAGTAGAAGTCCTCGGGGTTCGAGAACCGCCCGGCGCGCGTACCTGCAAAGCGGCGGAGCCCCTCGAGGAACTTCCGGTCGCCCAACCGCCACTCCAAAAACGCGTGCACGAGCGCGCCCTTGTAATAGGGCAAGCGCGGCGGGTCGATGTAGGTCGCATCGATCAACGACGGTTCGTTGGCATAGACGATATTTGGATCGCGCACCGTTCGACGTAGGTCCGCCTTGCGAAAATAGAATTTCCGAATGCGCTCGGTCAGGCGGCGCGCCTCCTCCTCACCGAGCATCTCGCGCACGATCCGATGCGCCGTCCACTCGGCCAGCCCCTCGCGCAACCACGTGCCGCCGTCACCGACCACGGTCGTCGGCACACGATGGCCCCACCAACGATGGGCGCACTCGTGCGCCAGCAAGGACAAACGGAACTCGGGCGCCCAACGCGCCGACGAAGGCGGCAGGTGCAAGACGACGAACGAACCGGCGCAAAACGACGGGGCAGGTCTGGATCGCGGCTCCACCACCAGCGCGAACGATCCGGAACCGGATCTACCGAACCAGCGCTCGAGCAACGCCGTCACCGCGGCCACGTCCTCGACCAGGCCCTTTTGTGTCTTGCCGTACACGGGAACGCTGCCGGCGTGGTGCTCGACGTCGCCGATGAACACGGCGAGCAGTTGTTGTTTTTGTTTCCCCCCGAACGTGTGCCAACCGTCCTCGGACGTGCCGGTGTGGGATCCGGTCGCCAACACGGTGTCGCCGGCGCGCAGCGGCTTGATCTTCAGAGTCGAGGTGAACAACTCATCCGCCATCAGCGGATACCAGAAGCTCGTCAGGTGGGTTTGCACTCCGCGTTCGTCGGCGTACGCAAACCCGTTCTCGGGCGGTGTCCACAGGTAGCTCACTTCGAGCGTGAGGCGTTGGCCGGCAGACTTCTTGATTTCCGATGTGACCGTCATCAGCGTCGGTGCGTGTCGGGCCGCGGGTCCCAGGCCGCGGATCAGTTTTTCGAACGGGGCCAAATCGCCGGCCCCCAACCGCACCGTTGCGGGACGGCCCGAAATGCGGGCCTGAAGACCGGATATCGACGGCGAGATGAGGAAGCGAAGCGGTGCTTGCCGACGGATCTGGAGTTCGATCTCGCCCCGGACGCGGAGTCCGGCGGCCTCCTGCGCTACTTCCAGCTCGTAATGGAGCACATCGTAGGTATGGAGGCGCTCCAGCAGGTTCTTGGCGTGGACCACCGGCCAACTGCCGAGAAGGGTCAACAAAACGGCGAGGAACATACGAAAAGGCGGGCCCGGAGCCGTTGGTTATACTTGGAAACGCACCCCATGCCCCGCCCGATTCTGCTTCTCCTCGCCCTTGCCCTTTTGGCCGCGCACGTCCAAGCGGGTGTGAAGAAAAAGCTCCATTTCAAGGACGGTAAGTCCCTGATCGCGACCCTCTCCTCGTTTGACGAGGCGGAGCTGACGATCGGCAAGGAGGCCACCGAGAAGAAGATCCCGTGGGCCAAACTGACGCCGGCCTCGGCGTTCATGGCGCGCAAGGCGCTCACGCCGTTCGACGACGGCAGCGCGAGGCTCGCGCTCGCCACGTTCGCCAGATCGCTCGACCTGTTCCCCGAAGCGTTCGAGGAGGTCGAGATCGCGTTGGCTCTGGGTGCGCTCGATGAGAACACGTTCGAGAAGGTGTCCGAGGAAATCGAGAAGGAGGAGCTGACGTTCCTGGGCGCCCACATCGAAGCCCTCTTGAAGAGCGGCGACGAACCGGCCGCGTGTCTCGACGCGATCAAGCGGTTGAAAGAACGCTACCCGGACCACGACACGACGAAGGCGTACGCGACCCACGTGCCCGTGCTGGTCGCCAAGCTGGAAGCCCTCGCCAAGATGCGCGCGGAGGAGAGCCAAGCAATCGAGGAAGACGCCGCGACGAAAAAACTGCGCAAGAAGATCGAGTCGATCCTCGCGAAGAAGAACAAGGCCCTGGCGGCCGCCGACGAGTTCATCAAGGCGGGCGAGAAGGCCGCATCGATGGGCGTCATCTCCCGGGTCAAGAAATCGTATCTCAAACCGCGCGGCGCGGAGAAGCACCTCAAGCAGGCGCAGAAGTACCTGCGCGAGATCGTGAAGCTCGAGAAACAGCGCTTCCGGATCGTGCCGCGCGAGGCGCTGCAAAAAGACGAGGACGTGATCGTCAACAAGCTGATCGGCGTCTATCTCGCCGTGACCAAGGCGTACATGCGGGATCGCAACTACAAGCGCGCATGGGAGTACGTGCACAGCGTGCTGCGGTACGACCCGATCCACGAGGAAGCGCTCGAGATCCGCGACGAGATCAAAGAGAACCGCCTGACCCGCAAGGTCTCCACGACCTCGAACGTGAAACCCCGCGTCAGAGGCGGGTAGCTCAAATCCGGATTCGCAGAATCCAACCCACGGCTACGCGTAAGATCGCGCGATGTTCTTTCCGTGGGATGTGGATGGGGAAACCCACCCGGCTTGGGGAACCGCCGGACTCGCCGTTGCCAACCTGGCAGTCGCGATTCTCGCGCGGTGCGTGCAGCCGTTTTTTGGCATCTTCGATGGGGTTCTCGGCGGCGCCGACAGTCTGATCCTGCGATATGACGAATTCAAGCCGTGGACCTGGATCACGAGCGCGTTCCTGCACGCGAACCTGGCGCACCTCGCGATCAACATGCTGTTCCTGCTCACGTTCGGCCGCATCGTCGAGGCGCGCGCTGGCACAGGTCGGTTCCTGCTGCTCAGCCTCGCGCTGATCGCCACGCAGGGTTTGATCGAAAACGTGCTGTTCGCGGGCGCCAGGTCCGGGTCCTACGGCGCCTCCGGACTCGTCTTCGCGTTGATCGCCGTCGCGTTCCTCTGGGCGCCCCGGCAGCGCGTCCGAACCCAGCTGATCTATCTGCCGTGGGTCCAGTCGCACGAGTTTCAGACTCAGCACATCGGGAGTTGGTACATCGGTTGGTCGGTTCTCGATTCCTTCTTTCTCGGGATCATGCCCTCGAGCCAACTTTTGCATCTCCTCGGCGCCGTCGTCGGGGGCGCCGCGGGATGGTGGATGCTGCGCAAGGGGCTTGTCGATTGCGACGGCGAGGACTGGCTCTCGATACGGCGGACGGAGAACGCGGCATACCTCGATCTGGGCGAGGCGCCGGACCGCCCGAGCACGCATCTCCCCCCGACGGCCACGGACCACGTCCGCTCATACCTCCACAACCTGCTTCTCCTGGCGGGCGGCGTGCTCGTGGCCTCGGGACTCGTGCTTCTGTTCAACGGGTTCATGGACCTCACGCAGGTTGAAACGGAAGGCGGCGCGGCGTGGCGAGTCCTTGGAGGATTCGTGCTCGGAGGCGCAGGCGTTCGGACCTTCACCGCCTGGCGCGACCTCTAGAACGCATCCATCCACTAGACTGGCTCCCAAGAGAGGGCTGCCATGGTCGACAAGGTCAACCTCGCGGAAAAATTCGCCAGCTTCGACGAAACCTACGTCCCCAAGGTTGTCGCGGCGTTGAATGACCAGTTCGTCAAGGTCGTGAAGTTCAAGGGCGAGTACGTCTGGCACCACCACGAAAACGAAGACGAGCTCTTCTGGGTGGTGAAGGGCTCGATCCGCATCGACTTTCGCGACGGCCCCGTCGAGATCGGCGAGGGCGAGTTCTGCGTCGTTCCGCGCGGCGTCGAGCATCGGCCCGTCGCCGAGCAGGAAGCGTGGGTTGTGTTGTTCGAACCGGACACGACGGTCAACACCGGGCAATCCGGCGGCGAGTTCACGCGAGCCCCCGAGGAGTTGGAGCGGATCTGATGGCGAGGCTCGCCTCCTGCCTGTTCGTGTTCGTCGTGGTGCGCGGCGCGGTCGCCGACGAGGTCGAGGCACACGATTACGTGATCGAGGACCTTCGACCTGCGGTGAAGCAGTTCGAAGAGAAAATCCCGAAACTGCGCAAGGCCATCGAGGCCCATCGCGCCGCCGGTCGCGTGCAGGACGCGGACGCCTTCGCCAAGCGGCTGGAGTGGCTCTCGACCCGTTGGCAGAACAAGTTCGTTCCGCCCAACGACATGGGCACGGAACTGCACTACGTGGGCTGCTACACCGGCAAAGACGCCAAGATCAAGGTCATCGTCACACACACAGCCGCGCCGATCGTCCTGGCGCTCTCCGCCTACGACTCCGTGCTTTGGACTGTGCAAGCGGCGCCGGGAGTCAAACTCAAACGCATCGTCGTCGGCGGATACCACGAGCAAAAGGTCGTCGGCGTCGATCAGGTTCCGATCGAGTACCACACGTACGACGGAAAACGCTCTCCGGATCGATTTTATGTCTATACCCTTCGGGACGAGCGGTTCGTGGACGCCGGCATGAAACTCGTGAAGCTCACCGACCTTCCTATACGCACGTTTATCGGCGCCTACCGCCCTCGAAACGGCGTGCTGACGGTCGGTCCGACGGACATGATCTGGCGATCGGAGTACCTTCGGCTCTGGCTTGATCGCCTTGAACACGACGTACTGAGACGCGATCGCGAGAACTGGCTTCAGAAGCTCGGCAACCTCGAGTTTCATGCCGTTCACCGGGAACAAGATCCGCGACGTGAGTTCTGGGCGCGATTTGGCGTTCGCGGTCCGAACCCTGCGTCGTTGCTCGCAATCCCGACCTCCGCGCACGTGACGTTCGACGCGCAACACAACCGGTTCTACGCGCTACGCGGCCACGCGCTCGTCACGTTCGCCAAACACGAGAAGAAGGCGACAGAACTCAAACCGCCGATCGGCACGCCCGGATTGAGCTGGCCCTGCGGCATCGCGTTCGACACCAAACGCAAGCGCGTCCTGATCATCACCCGCGGCGGCGAAGGCAAACTACGCTCGTACGACCCGAACAACGGTGCGTGGAAGACGATCGCGTCGCTGGAGAACCGCGACTACAGCTCGCTGACCTACGACGGGCAGGAGGACGCGATGTACGCCACCCACCACGGCCGGCATCGAGGAGTCAGCTTCTTCTCCAAGCTCAGTGTCGAAGGGAAGATCCTGAATGACGTGCCGATCCAGAAGCCGATCGCGATCTACAACAACGAACCGGTGCAAATCGCCTCGCGCGGCGAATACTTGCTGATGCTGGCCGGCAGCGACCGCGTCTACGCGATCCACAAGACCACCGGCGCGATCGTGCTCGGCGTGCGGCCTAAGCCAATAGACCCTCAGTGAGCGTGTCGGGGCCCAGACGTCGCGTCTTCGTGTGACGCATCTGCGGTACCTGGGGCACGCGCGCAAGGCCGCGGCCGGCGACCGCGAGTCTGGCTTCCTCGCCGCCGATCACGACCGGCGCGGTGAACACGGCGACCTGATCGACGAGCTTGCGATCGAAAAACGCACCGAGGATCTGCCCGCCGCCTTCGACCAGCAGCCGGCGCACGCCGCGATCGTGGAGGTGGCGCATCAAACGCGGCAGGCTCACGCTGCGGGCGTCACGACTTCCGCAGACCAGCGTCTCCGCCGTGCCCGGAACGCGCCGCTCGCGCGGGAGCGCGACAAGCGTCGGTCCGCCGTCTCGCAACAGTTGCGCCTTCTTGGGCAGCGCGCCCTCGCCGACGACCACGACGCGCAGCAACTCGCCGCCGGTGCCGGAGCGGTTGGTCAGAGCGGGATCGTCGGAACGCACGGTGTTGGCGCCCACGAGGATCGCATCCACCCGCGCCCGCAGATTTTTGTGCGCCCAGTCGCGCGCGGCCGGGCCGGTGATCCAGTTCGAGTGGCCGGTGCGCGTCGCGATCTTTCCGTCGAGGCT
>JAZFYD010000017.1:0-25968 GCA_036443405.1 Planctomycetota bacterium | reverse complement strand
CGCCCGGCGCCACGGTGTTGTGGCGGGGCGGGCGCACGGCCACGGACTTCGACTACGAGTACACGATGGCGCACACCAATACGCGACTTTCTCCGGGCATCGAAACGGTGATCCTGACGCCGCCGCCGGACCTGGCGATCGTCTCGTCGACGCTCGTGCGCGAGATCGTCGCGGCCGGTGGGGACGCGTCGCAGTTTGTGCCCGATTGCGTGGCCCGCGCACTCGCCGGCCGCAACGGTTGACGCCCGATCCGTCAGCGAAAGCGCTGTGGTAGTCTGGCCGCCGGCCTCCTAGTTTTTGGCCCAACGGCTGACGCCGTTGGAGCTTCCCGCCCAAGGAAACAAAAAATGAGACTCCACCGTTTCGTGTTCGCGGTCGCCTTGATCGCATTCCTGTTCGGCCACCTTCCGGCGCATGCCGGGGACGAAGCCGAACCCGCCGGTTCGAAAGGTGGCGGCAATAACGAGTGGAAAAAGGAGTTCGAGCCCGAGGACGACTCCTGGAAGAGCGTCAAGCAGGAGTTGGTGTTCAACAACGGTGGCGACCCCGAGACGCTCGACCCGGCCAAGATGACCGGTGTACCCGAGCATACGCTCGCGCTGGCCCTGTATGAGGGGCTCGTTTCGCACGACCCGGAGACGCTCGAACCGCGGCCCGGCGTCGCGACGCACTGGACCATGTCCGCGGACGGAAAGACCTACACCTTCCACTTCCGCGCAGACGCGAAGTGGAGCAACGGCGAGCGCATCACGGCCGAGGACTTCCGTTGGAGTTACTTCCGTGTGCTGCACCCCGCCACAATCTCGCAGTACGCCTACATGCTCGACCCGATCGACGGCGCGCTTGCGTTCCGCACGGCGGGCAAGACGGACTACGAAGCGTTCAAGAAGGAGGTCGGCGTCGAGGTTGTCGATGACCGGACCCTCAAGATCCGGCTGCACGCGCCGTGCGCGTATTTTCTCGATCTGTGCGCATTCGAGACCTACATGCCGGTCCATCGCGCGACGGTGGAGAAATTCGGTGACAAGTGGACGCGCGAGGAGAACTTCGTCGGCAACGGCCCGTTTGTTCTCGCGGAGAACAAGCCGCGCCTGCGTTTGGTGATGACGCCCAACAAGCACTATTGGGACGCCGGCTTCGTCAAGCTGACCAAGATCAGCGCGCTGCCGCTCGAGGACCTCGACCAGGTCTACAACAAGTTCGTCAAGAAAGAGGTCGACTGGATCAAATCGGTGCCGTCCGCGAAGATCGACGAGATCGAGAAGCTGGACGAGTACTACGTGAGTCCGTATCTCGGAACCTACTTCTACCGTTTCAACGTCGACCGCCCGCACCTGAAGGACAAACGCGTCCGCAAAGCGTTGTCCCTCGCCGTCAATCGCGAAACGATCACCAAGGATGTCATGCGCGGCGGCCAGATCCCGGCCAACTGGTTCTGCCCGGCCGTCGCGGGCTACAACCCCGCCCAAGGCCTCGACTACAACCCGGACGAGGCGCGCCGGCTGTTCGCGGAAGCAGGTTATCCGAAGGGTGAGGGCTACCCCGATCTCATGCTGCTCTACAACACGCAGGAGGACCACAAGAAGGTCGCGGAAGCCATTGCGCAGATGTGGCGCGAGAATCTCGGCATCAGAGTCAAGCTGCGAAACTCGGAGTGGAAGGTCTATCTCGTCGACGTGCGCGCGCAGAACTATGACGTGGGGCGCGCGGGCTGGATCGGCGATTACGGCGACCCCATGACGTTCATGGACATGTGGCTCACCGGCGGCGGCAACAACAACACCGGTTGGGGGCGCAAACGCTACGACGAACTCATCCAAAAAGCCGCCATCGAGTTTGACAACAAAAAACGCTACGCGTACTTCCGCGAGGCGGAAGCCATGCTGATCGCCGATGAGTTCCCGATCCTCCCGATCTACATCTACGTGAACCAGGGGATGAAGCGGGATTCGCTACGCGGCTGGTACGAGAACTACCGCGACCTCCACCCGTTCCAGTACATGTACTACGAGCCGGAGGAGTAGGCGGCGTTCGCTGCCTGACGCCGTAGCCGTAGGCTGACACTGGTCGTCATTCCTGGTATCAAGCGCCCGCTCTCGCATGCGCGATCTGATTCCCTTCGATGTCTCCGCCTTGGGCTTGGCGGAATACGCCTGGCTGTTTCTTGCGCTGGGCGGGTTGAGCCTGCTCGCGCCGCCGAAGCGCCCGCGGTGGCTCGGCGCGCTCCTGGTGGGGCTGGTGCTTGCCACCGCCGGTTTCATGGCCGCCTGGCTCGGCGTGCCGGAAGGCTCAGCTGAGCCCTCGTGGGGCACCGGGATCTTGTTTGTGCTGTTCGGCGTGGCCGTGATGCTCCTCGGGTCCCTGCGCGTCCCGCTGCAAAAAACACTTGGCGGGAAAACCCTCGCCGGAGTGTGGCTGGCCGCGCTCGTGCTGATCTCGTTGAGCCTCCGTCCGTTCGGACTGGGCCCAGTCGACGATTTCGAGGCCTGGGTCTACCTCGCATCGGTCGGGTTCTTTCTGGCGGCACTGCTGGACACGGCCGGAATCGTGCGCCGGCTCTTGAACCGCGCGTGGTGGGGGCTGGTGCCGGCGTTCTCCCTCTTCGTCTGGATGGCCGACCCGTTCGCCCTAGGGATCGGCGTGAACGTGCTCTTTGCCACGCTCTATCTGATGACGCTCGGCGTCTCGACCCAGGGTCCGGAGTTGCGCCTGTACGTGAAGCGCCGGCTGATCGGCACGCCGATCGTCTTGCTGGTTCTGCTCACGATCAGCTTCTTCCTGATCCGCGCGGCGCCCGGCGGGCCGTTCGACGCGGAGAAGGCGTTGGACGCGGCGACGCAGGCCGCGATCGACAAGAAGTACGGGCAAGACCTTCCGCTTCCCGAGCAATACCTCAAATTCATCGGCGAACTCGTCTGGAAGGGCGACATGGGGCCGTCCTACAAACAGAAGGACCGCACGGTCAACGAGATCATCGGGAACCACATCGGCACGAGCGCGGTGTTGGGCGGTGCCGCACTCTTCCTGGCGCTCTTGATCGGTCTGACGACGGGGCTCATCTCCGGTATCAAACGCAACTCAATCTTCGACTACACATCGATGAGCGCCGCGATGATCGGGCTCGCTCTGCCGACGTTCGTCGTCGGGCCGATGCTCGTCCTGGTCTTCGCGATGAAACTCGACTGGGTGCCGGTCACCGGCTGGGGCAGCTTCCGCGAGCTGATCCTGCCGGCAATCACCCTCGCGCTTCCGTTCGCCGCGCGTGTCGCTCGACTGACTCGCGCCGGGATGCTCGAGGTGGTCCACCAGGACTACATCCGGACCGCGCGGGCCAAGGGGCTGTCCGAACGCGTCATCGTGTTGCGGCACACGCTCAAGGGTGCGTTGACTCCGGTCGTGTCGTTTCTGGGCCCGGCCGTGGCACAGATGCTGACCGGTTCGCTGGTCGTCGAGATGATCTTCGGCGTCCCCGGCATGGGCAAGGAGTTCGTCAACAGCGCGATCAACCGCGACTACACACTCGTTTTGGGCCTCGTGCTGATGTTTGGCGTGCTTCTGATTTTCTTCACGCTGCTCGTGGACATTCTCTACGCGTTCCTGGACCCGAGGATCCGGCATGCCTAGTGGGAGCGATCAGACCGCACCGGTGATGACCGAGAAGGTGGCGCCCAAGGGCGCGAGCCTGTGGTCCGACGCATGGCGCCGGCTGAAGAAGAACAAGTTCGCGATGGCGGGCCTCGTGATCGTGGTCTTCGTTTCGGTCGTCACGATCTGCGCGGACCTGTGGCTCTCGTACGAATCGACCTACGGCCAGCCTTGGGTTCGCGCGCACCCGCCGGGTTACTCGCATCCTGCGGTTCTCGCGGAGATCCGGTACGACCTCGGGGATGACGCCGCAGTACCCGACAGGGTGCCCGACCTCGTCGCCCAGATCATGACGACGGACGGTGTTCTGGAGTACGACGTCCAGGAATTCGACCGCATCAAGTACCGCATCAAGTTGCGCAAGGGCAAGATCGACCAGATCAAGAAGGTCGAAGGCGCGCGGACGGTGAAGCGCGTCGAAGTCAAGGGCGAGGAAGAGTACCTCTCCTACGTCGACGGTGGCGGCGAACAGTTCAAGAACGTCGTTCTCCAACGCCGGAAACCGTTGCCCGCCGGCATCCAGGCCGAGGGCAAGATCCTGCTGCTGGAGCACACACGTCCGCGCGTCCCGCGGCCCGAGACCGTGCGCGTGACGATCAAGGACGGCAAACTCGCCGCGATCGAGCGCGCGGGCAAGCCGCTGGACAAACTCCGCATCGAGGGCCGTTTCATCCACGAGGTCCGCAAGGATGGAGAGCCGCAGGTCCTCTACCACGTGCTCGGCACCGATCTCTCGGGCCGCGACATGCTCGCGCGCGTCGTGTACGGCGGGCAGATCTCTCTGATGGTCGGTGCGGTCGCGACGCTGGTGTCGGTGCTGATCGGCGTGCTCTATGGCGCCATCGCGGGCTACACCGCACAGAGCCCGCTGACGGCGGGGCACGCCACGGGACTCGTGATCGGATCCGTGGGCACGCTGGGTCTGTTTTGGACGGCCGGACTGTCGTGGGGAAGCGCGCTGGGCGCTCTTGTGCTGTCGGTCGGAGCCCCCAAGTTCGTGGCCGTTGTCGGCAGGCTTTCGTCCGTTCGGTTCCTGTCTCGAACGATCACGACCACGGGCGAGTTCATGATGCGCATCGTGGACATCCTCAATGCGCTGCCGTTCATGTTCCTCGTGATCCTGCTGATGGTTGCGTTCGATCGGAACATCTTCACGCTGTTCGCGGCGCTAGGTGCGGTGCAGTGGCTGATGATCGCGCGCATCGTGCGCGGCCAGGTGTTGTCGCTGAAGGAAAAGGAGTTCATCGAGGCGTCGCACATGTGCGGCAGCAGCCACATGGCCATCCTCCTGCGCCACCTGATCCCGAACACGCTCGGCGTCGTGATCGTGTACTCGACCCTGACGATTCCGGCGGTGATCCTGCAGGAGTCGTTCCTGGCGTTCATCGGGCTCAACGTCGAGTGGGGCGGCGAGATGGTCGACAGCTGGGGCTCGCTGGTCAACATCGGCCGCCAGGCGCTCACCAGCGACGGCGGCAACTGGTGGGTGCTCGTCTGGCCGAGCCTCGTGATGGCGGTCACACTGTTCAGCCTCAACTTCTTGGGCGACGGCGTGCGCGACGCGCTGGATCCGAAACTGAAGGGCAAGAGCTGATGGCGCTCCTGGAAGTCAACGATCTGCGCGTGGCTTTCCACACCGACGATCACATCGTCGAGGCGGTGCAGGGCGTCAGCTACAAGCTGGACCGCGGCGAGACCCTCGGCATCGTGGGCGAGTCGGGGTCGGGCAAGAGCGTCAGCACGATGGCGCTGATGCGCCTTTTGCCCGAGCCGCCCGCGCGGATCACCGGTTCGATCCGTTTCGCGGGCGACGAGGTTCTGAAGATGTCGGGTTCGCAGATGCGCAACCTGCGCGGCAACAAGATCGCGATGATCTTCCAGGACCCGATGACGTGCCTGAATCCGTTCCTGCGGATCAGCACGCAACTCATCGAGGCGATCGAACTTCATACCGACTTGAGACGCAAGGCCGCGCGCCGCCGGGCCGTCGAGTCGCTGGAGCGCGTCGGCATCCCCGCGGCCGAGGAGCGGCTCGACGACTACCCGCACCAGTTCTCCGGCGGCATGCGCCAACGCGTCATGATCGCCATGGCGCTTTCATGCGAACCGGATCTCCTGATCGCCGACGAACCGACGACGGCGCTCGACGTGACGATCCAGGCGCAGATTCTCGACGTGATGAAAAAGCTCGTCAACGAGGACGGCATGGCGCTGATCCTGATCACGCACGCCCTCGGCGTCGTGGCCGGGATGTGCGAGCGCATCGCGGTGATGTACGGCGGGCGGTTTGTCGAAACGGCGCCCACGGGCGATCTGTTCAAGACGCCGCGCCATCCGTACACCGAGGCGCTGATGCGCGCGATCCCCCGTGTGGACGAGGACGAACACGCGCGCCTCATCGCGATCGACGGGTTGCCGCCCAAGCTCTATGTACCGTTCACGGCATGTCCGTTCGAACCGCGCTGCGCCGTCCGCGAGGACATCTGCCTAAACGGCGTCCCCGAACTGCGTGCCGAGTCCGGAGACCGCGCCCACGCCTGCCTGTTACGCCAACAGGAGAAGAATCGGTGAGTGAACAACTGCTCAAGGTGCGCGGCCTCAAGATGCACTTCCCGACTCCCAAGGGGGTTGTGAAGGCGGTGGACGGCCTCGATCTCGACATCGCGGCCGGCGAGACCGTGGGTCTCGTGGGCGAGTCCGGCTGCGGCAAGAGCACAACGGCGCGCGGTATCACGCACCTGATCCGGCCTACGGCGGGCCACGTCGAGTTCGAGGGGCAGGACCTGAGTCTGGCCAGCCATCGCGAATTGCGCGAAACGCGCAAGCGGATGCAGATGGTCTTCCAGGACCCCTACGCGTCTCTCGATCCGCGCATGACGGTGTTGCAGATCGTGGGCGAGCCGATCCGGAACTTCAAGATCGCACGTGGGAAGAAGGCCGTGCGCGCGCGCGTCCGTGATCTGCTACTGAAGGTCGGACTCGACCCCGAATTCGAGCGGCGGTATCCGCACGAGTTCTCCGGAGGACAGCGTCAACGCATCGGAGTGGCCCGTGCCCTCGCGGTCGAACCGTCGCTGATTCTGTGCGACGAACCGGTCAGCGCGCTCGACGTGTCGATCCAGGCGCAGATCATCAACCTCCTCGAGGATCTGCAGGACGAGTTCGGCCTCGCGTTCCTGTTCATCAGCCACGACCTTTCCGTCGTGCGCCACGTCAGCGACCGGATCGCGGTGATGTATCTGGGGCGCATCGTCGAGACGGCGCCCTCGGCCAAGCTCTACGAGAAGCCGCTGCATCCGTACACCGAGGCGCTCTTGAGCGCGGTCCCGATTCCGGACCCGGAGAAGGAAGCCAAGCGCGAGCGCATCATGCTCACCGGCGACGTGCCCAACCCGCTCGAGAAGATCGTCGGGTGCCCGTTCAAGCCGCGGTGCGCTAAAGCGTTCGGCCGTTGCGGCGAGGAACTGCCGGCGCTGAAGGAATATCAGCCCGGCCATTTCGCAGCCTGCCACCTGCACGAAGAACACGAATAGCCGGGCCGTTTCACGCCGCGTGCGAGAACCGGGAATGGGGAGAAGCGTCCCGTAAGATCGCCTCTGCATGGAACGCATCGAAACGTCCTCCGCGCCGGCCGCGATCGGCCCGTACTCGCAAGCCATCGCCGATGGGAGTTTGCTGTTTTGCTCCGGGCAGATCGCGCTCGACCCCCAATCCGGCGCGATGGTGGGTGAGACCGTCGAAGAGCAGGCGCGTCAGGTGCTCAAGAACCTGGGCGAGGTTCTTGCCGCCGGCGGATCGGGTTTCGATCGTGTTTTGAAAACGACGATCTTCCTTGCGGACATGGCGGATTTTGCCGCGGTGAACGCGATCTACGCCGAGGCCTTCGGCGAGGCGCGTCCCGCGAGGGCCACCGTCGCCGCCCTCGGTCTCCCCAAGAACGCGCTGGTCGAAATCGATGCGATCGCGAGGCGCGGCGCGTGAACGTGCCCGAGGATGTCGCTAAAACGCTCCGCGAGGGGCGTTCGTTCGTCATTGCGACGCACAGCCCCGTGGACGGCGACGCGCTGGGTAGCAGCCTCGCACTGCACCATTCGCTGCGCGCTGCGGGCAAAGAGAGCGTGGTCGTGATCGAGGCCTACATTCCGTCCGCGTACCGTTTCCTGGCCGGGACGGATGAGCTGTTGACGCTGGAGGATGCCGCCTCGGTGCCCGAAGCCGACGTTCTGGTCGGGCTCGACGCGGGGCCGGATCGCCTCGGGCGGGCGTATGCGGGCCGCGCGAACTGCAAGACGTTTCTGAACCTCGACCACCACATCTCCAACTCCGGGGACGCCGGCATCGCGTGGGTCGATCCGAAGGCTTCGGCGACCGGGGAGATGCTGCTGCCCGCGCTGGAGGCGGCGGGGTTGCCGATCACTCCGGACGTGGCCGAGGCGCTGCTTACGGCGATCGTCACGGACACCGGCCGCTTTTGTTACTCCTGCACGACCGCGCACACGTTCGAGGTGGCGGCGTCGCTGGTGCGACGCGGCGCGAATCCCGATCGGATCCATCAGGCGCTTTACAACTCGACGCCCTTGCCGGTGCTCGCGCTCAGGGGCCGTGCGGTCGAGGGGATCGAGCTGCGCGCGAACGGGGAACTCGGCCTGCTCACCGTGGACGCGGGCATCGGGCAGGACCTCGGCGTTCGCGAGGAGCACGTCAAGGACCTCATCGATGTCGTGAATTGCGTGGAGGGCGTGGTGGTGGCGGTGCTCATCCGCGGCCTCACGGACGGCGGCACCAAGGTGAGCTTGCGGAGCAACCACGATTCGGCCGATGTGGCCGCGTTCGCGGCGAAACACGGCGGTGGGGGCCACCAGCGCGCCGCGGGTTTCAGCGCGGAGGTGTCGCCGGCCGAGTTGCGCTCGAAGATGTTGGTCGGACTCGAGGAGCTGGTCGCCGCGGCCCGCTAGTCTGGCCCCGTGAACGACCCCGGTCACCTCAACGACCCCTCGAACTTGGCCCGCGAACTCGCCGCCACGCTTTCCGCCCGCGCGATCTACCAGCCAACGCATTACCGCAGGGCGTTTTCGGGCGAAACGGGCGTATCCGCGCCGCCGGAGCTCGTGGGCGAGCCCCCCTTGGGAGAACCGATGGCCGCCGTCTTCAATGAATCGGGCACCAACACCGACCGTTGGGAGCTTCTGCGCGCGGAAGCGCTTTCGTGCCAGATCTGCCGTCTTTGTGAGACGCGCACCCAGGTCGTGTTCGGCGAGGGCAACCCGAACGCGGATCTCATGTTTGTCGGTGAGGCGCCTGGGCGTGACGAGGACGAGCAGGGCCGACCGTTTGTTGGGCGGGCGGGCAAGCTGTTGACGGACATGATCGTGGGCATGGGGCTCAAACGCGAAGACGTGTTCATCGCCAATGTCCTGAAGTGCCGTCCGCCGAAAAACCGGGATCCCATGCGGGATGAGGTCGAGGCGTGCCGTCCGTTTCTCGAGCAACAGATCGAGTTGATCCGGCCGAAGATCATCTGCGCGTTGGGCAATCACGCGCTCCGGCGCCTGACGGACACCGATCAGGGCATCACGAAGCTGCGCGGCAAGCCGATTCCGCTTTTGGGTACCACGGTGGTTCCGACCTATCACCCGGCGTACCTGCTGCGCAACCCGGCTGCGAAACGTCAGGTCTGGGAAGACCTGAAGACGATCCTCGGGCTTCTGGGGTTACCCGTCCCGGCGCCGAAGCGGCGGGACGGGTAACCCCAGAAGGTGTTTTTGGCCCAACGGCTGATGCCGTTGGAGCGATGGGCGTCCAGCCGCCCGGTACTTCGGTTAGCGCAACGGCTGAGTTGTTCTCCAGAGCACTCGAATCGGGCGACGGCTGACGCGGAGCGTTCGGGGTCGTGCACCCCGGGTTTTCGGTTGGCCCAGCGGCTGACTTGTTCTCCATGGCACGCGAAGCGGGCGACGGGGGACGCCGTTTGGAGCGCTGGGATGCGGACGCAGCGGGGAAGGCGGTTGGGGCGACGAGCGCCTCTCCGAACTCGCGAGAAATCCTCTCGATCACGGCTCCCATGACCGGCCCGTGACAGCAGGGGATGACCCTCTCGGTCCTTCCCCGTCCCAATGCCTACAAACCGTAGGTCTTGAGCGGGAAAGGTGTTGCGAGCGGGAAACCGCTTTTGGTATCTAAGCGGCCCCGGACCGTAGGGCATGGTTCGGGAATCGTGAGTCCCACGGGGGAAAAGCCTCCGGCGGGACAGTTTCGGCAAAGACCCAACGGCCTAGCGGGCAGGGTATGAGGCAACGCATGCGCAGAGCACTTGGTCTGACACTTTTTGTCGCCATGACGAGTGGGCTCCTCCTAGCGGGGGGGTGCGCCAAGAACAAAACGGCCGACACGGACGGCGGTTGCGCCGCGGCGTGCGGCTGTGACGCCGGAAGCGGCTGTGACGCTGGATGTGGCGGTGACACCGCATGTGGCTGTGACGCCGGTTGCGGCGGTGGTTGCGACGCCGGTTGCGGCGGTGGTTGCGACGACGGCTGTGGCGGCGGTTGCGCCGACGGCTGTGGCGGCGGCTGCGACGCCGGATGCGGCGATGGCGGAGGCGCGGATGATGCGGCCACACGCGGCACGTCGATGGACGAGGTGGTTGCCGGCGACGCCGTCAACCAGGCGCGGATCGATAGGCTCAAGGCTTCGCTTCGCGACGTCGCACGCGACCAGCGCGCGGCGGGCAACCTCACCGAGGCCCGCGAAGCTTGGCGCCGGATTCTGATCCTCGATCCCAACGACGCCGAAGCGCGGGACAAGTTCCGCCAGGTGAGCGTCGAGTTGGGCGAGCGCGTCCCGGTCGTCACCGAGGCCCTCGAAACCACCAAGGAGCGCGAGTCGGCACGCCGCCAGGCGACGCAGGTCACGCTTCAGCGCCTGATCGCGGAGGCCCGCGAGTACGAAAGCAACGGCGACTACGACGAGTCGCTACGGCGCTACGAGCGCGCTCTGTCGATTCTCGAGTGGTACCCGTACCAGGCCGACTTCCCGGTGACGAGCGATGCGGTCCGTGGACTCATCGAGCAGACCCGCGAGCGTCAGCGCCGGGTGCAGGCCGAGCAGATGGAGCGCACCAAGGAGCGCTTGCTCGGCGAGGAGCAGAGCCGTCGCTCGGAGATGCTCGAAGAGGAGCGTCGCCAGATGCAGGTTTGGCTCCGTCTCGCGAGCGAGGCCTTCGACAGTGGCGACTACCTCCTCGCGCAGGCCAACTCCGAGAAGGTCCTGAGCCTGGACCCGCAGAACCAAGCGGCCAAGAAGCTCATTCGGATCGCGAAGGAGACGCAGTACGTCCACGATCGCAACCAGATCCGCGAGCAGTTCAGCGACCAGTGGCGCACCGTGATGGAGCAGCTGGAGGCTTCGGCCATCCCGCAGCCCGACGTGGTTCGCTTCCCGAAGGGTTGGGCGGAGATCTCCCAGCGTAAGCCGGTCACCGCCGGCGATCGGACGTCCGACGAGATCGATCCCCGCACCCAGCAAATTCTCAACAACCTCCGCGGCCAGCGGCTGCGTGACATCAACTGGCAGTCCGGCGAGATCACGTTCCAGAACGCGATCGCGTACATCCGCAGCGTCACCGGCGAGAACTTCGTCCTGAGCCAAAAGGTGAAGGAAGAGAAGGCGGAACTCGAGGTCGAGTTGCAGGTGGACAACGTCAGTGTCGCCCGCGTGCTCAACTTCATCACCGAGCCGCACGAGATGGCTTGGAAGGTAGAGCGCGGCGTCGTCATGATCCTCGACAAAGAGGAGGCGCTCGCGAAGCCGGTTCTTCGCTTCTACGACGTGAAGGACCTGGTCGCGAAGATCCAGGACTTCCCGGGCCAGGAGATCAACCTGGTTCCCTCGAAGTACCAGCCGCCCGAGGAGGAAGAGCCGGAAGAGCCCGTCAGCCCGTTTGAGGTCGACCAGCTCATCGAGGTCATCCAGCTAACGGTCGACCCTCCTTCATGGGACACGATCGAAGGCGCATCCATCGAGCCCAAGAACAACGTGCTCGTCATTCGCACGACCCCCGAGGTGCACGCCAAGATCGGCGCGCTCCTCTCCGACCTGCGCAAGAACACGGGCATTCTCGTCAGCCTCGAGGTTCGCTTCCTGCTCGCCGAGGACCGCTTTCTGCGGGACATCGGCGTGGACATCCGCGGCCTCGGCGATCAGACCGGTGGTGTCGGCTTGGCCGGCCCCGGAACGGCGACGAGCCTGGACGACAGCTTCGCGGGTAACCCGGCGGATCCGCAGGGTACCGGCGGTGGCGGCGTCAAGCCGGAGCCGTCCTCGATTGGTACTTCGCGCACGCCTGGTGCGTTCTATTCGGACGGCAGCGATGGCGAGTACAAGGGCCGTGTCGAGAACCTCTTCGACTTCATCCTCGGCTTTGACATTCCGGGTCGTGCAACCGCGTCTGCCCAGCAGGACCAGCGCGGCGACAACAGCGGTGGTTTCACCCTGCAGCACGCGTTCCTGGACGACACCCAGCTCGAGGTCATCCTGCGCGCAGTCGAGAAGAGCGAGCGCGTCGAAAACATCAACGCGCCGCGCCTGACCGTGTACGACACGCAGCGCGCGAACGTATCCGTTATGAAGCAGAACTCCTACGTGCAGGACTTCGACGTCGAGATCGCCCAGGCGGCGGCCATCGGCGACCCGATCGTCCAGACGATTCGTGACGGCGTCATTCTCGACGTGCGCCCGATCGTCAGCGCCGACCGGCGCTTTATAACCATGGAGCTGCGTCCGACGGTCGCCGAACTGGTTCGCCCGATTCCGACGTTCCAGACTTCGCTCGGTACGGGCCCGCCGGTCACCATCCAGGTGCCGGAACTCGCGATTTCGCGTGTCCGGACGACGGTCACGATGCCCGATGGCGGCACGTTGCTCCTGGGCGGCATCAAGTTCTTCCGCGATGTCACGGCCGAGTCCGGCATTCCGATCCTGAGCAAGATTCCGATCATCAGCTTCCTCTTCACGCGTAAGGCCAAGACGGTCCAGCGCCGGAACCTGCTGATTCTCGTCAAGGCCGACGTGGTTCTCCTCGAGGAGAGTGCACCGACCTTCGGAATTCACTAACCGGCACGAGTCGATATCTACGCTGCGCCCCCTGTGATGGGGGGCGCAGCTTTTTTTTGGGATCAACAGGAGCGGGCGCTCCGGCATCGTGGGGCGGGGCCCGCGGGACACTCCTTCGCGAATTCCCCGTTGCAAATCCCGGCACCCGGAATAGGATCGAGATCGTCTCTTGTCGCGGCGCGAAGCGAACCCGCCCGCAATGGGATCCATTGAAGGAACCGATTCGGACGCGCGTCATTCCGGCGGCAAACGCGGAAGCAAAGACCCACCGGCCCAAAACGTCTCCCCAAAGATGTGGTTGCCCGGCGCTGGTGTTTGACTCCGCTCCCAACCTCCGTAAACTCTGCCCTTTCCGTCCTTTGAGGACCTTGGGCAAGAGTCCTGCGATGGTGAGATCGCGGCGGAGATTTGGCGAGTTTGGTTCGGTAAGAGGGTTCCCGGCTGCGAATGGGCCGGCCTGTCAGACCTAGCGGAGTAGTGCATCCATGAAGATTGGACACGTTGCAGCGCTCGTCGCTCTTGTTCCGGCGCTCGCGTTTGGCGAGAGTGCCGAGGACGAACTCAAGTTCGCGGCGCGGTTGTCGGCGCGGGGTCACCTTGAGATGGCGTCAGCGCACCTCACGAAGTTGGCGGCCTCCTCGGACAGCAGCCTTGCCCGTGCCGGCCGGTACGGATTGGCGCTGCTCGACCGCCAGCAGGCTCAGCTCCTGCGCAACCGTTTCCTTGCGGCACTGAAGGACGGTCGCGAGCCGAACGTCACACGCGCGGAGATCGACAAGGTCTACGCCAAAGCGGTCGACGACGTGAAGGCGTACGTCGAACGGGCGGCGACCGACTACGACGCCCGGTCCCAGTACGGTGAACTGCTCCAGGAGGCTGCGGAGTTCCTCGCGGGATGGGGTTACCCCGATCGCCTCGACGCGGATGTAAAGAAACTCCGCGAGGACAACAAGGGCGATATCCGCAAGCTGTTCGATGCGGCGGTGGGTGAGTTCGATGCGACCCTCAAGGGGGTTCGCGCGAAGATCAAGAACCCGAGGGAAATGACGGACGCGCAGGAGTTCAACCTGATGCGCTCCGAGTTCAGTCGGGCACAGGCCTCGTTCCGCCGCGCGCTCTCGATGAACAGCCTCGCGCTGCGCACCAACGGGCTCGAAGAAGCCATCGAATTGCTCGACGAGTTCCACGGCAAGTACTTCAACCGCATCTGGGGTATCTACGCCATCGTGTTCCTTGGCCGCGCGTATCGCGAACTCGGCCTCGAGCGCGGCAGCGCCGACGACGTCGAGACGGGTCTGAACTACTTCGACTTCCTCTTCGGTCCGGATCTCAACGAGGATCCGGAGGTTCCGGAGAAGAGCGCGATCATGGCCGAGGGCTTTTACTGGTACGCGGACACCTGCCGCATCATGGCGCTCGGCCCCAAGGCCGGCCCGGTGGCAGGCCGCCTCAAGAAGGCTCGCCCCGCGTACTGGGACAAGTCCATCCAGTCGGGCAGCATCATGGACCGCAAACTCGTCGCCGGGGCGAAACTCCCGTCGGCGTTGCGCGCCCGCCTGCTCATCGCCGAAGCGCACGCGGCGCGCGGCGACGTCAAGCAGGCCGTCTCGATCGTGGGACACGTCCTGGATACGGCAAAGTTCTCCAACCTGCGCGCCGTGATGCGCGAAGCGAGCGCGAAGCTCACCGGTTGGTTGGCGGGCGCGGGCAGCGTGCGCCTCGACCCGGGCATGCTGTACCAGTTGGGCGAGTCCGAGGCTGCACAAGGCCGCGGGGCCCAGGCGATCGCGGCGTGTGAAAAATCGATCGCCAGCTCCATGACCGACGATGACATCGAGCGTTACGCATACCCGGCATGGCGCAAGATCGCGGCGGAGTATCGTCGCGACGGCCGCTACTACGCGGCTTCGACAGCGGCCATGAAGGTCGTGAACGACTACACGAAGTCCACGACCAAGGATGAGAACTCCCGTCTCGGCCTCGCGGCCGGCGACTCGTGCAACCTCGCCCGCAAGTGTTGGAAGATCATCAGCGACAACACGAAGCGGCCGGCGGATGCCCAGGAATACAAGCGCATCTCCGCGATCTTCCGCGATGAGTTCCCGGGGCATCCGGAAAACAGCGACCGCGCCTATCGAGAGGCGCGTGAGGCCGAGGGCGACAAGAACTATCTCGCCGCAGTTGAGGCCTACAAGAACATCGTGGTGACTTCGCCGAACTATTGGACTGCGCAGCGACGCATTCCCGTCTGCCTGAACGCGCTCGCAGTGAGGACGAAGGTGGCGGCGGAAGCGAAGCAGCACAGAGAAGCCTGTCTGGCCGCAGCCCAGGCGCTGTCCGCCTTGGCCGAAAAGAGCCCGGGCGTCCGCGGGACGGAATCAGCGAAGCAGTACGGTGGGCTTTACGCGGCGATATCCCTCGCCTATTTGGAACGATGGGAAGAGACGGTCACCGCCATGGAGAAATACCTGGCGGCCTACCCGAAGCAGTACTTGCTCCGGGGCCTCGAGTTGAAATCCCTGATCGATGCGCACATCGAACTCGGTCAAATCGACAAGGCCGAAGCGGCTCTCGCGAAGATGCGTGCGGATCTGCCGACATCCGTCTACGGACGCAAGTCCTCGTACGACGTGTACAAGGCGTTGAGGAAGACCTATCCCACGCTGGAGGGCGATGCGCGAATGCAGATGGCGGCTCGCACAGCGCTGCTTTGGAAAGAACGCATCGACGCGGACGAGAAGCCGAAGTCGTCGTACTACTCCGTGCTCGGCCGCATCTACACCGATGCGGGCGTGTTCCAGGAAGCCGGCGACGCCTACGCAACGGCGGCGGGGATCGAGGAGCAGACCGGCAAGGACGCGCGCCAGATTGCGGGTTACAACCTGCAGGCCGCGGGAATGCAGTTCCGCGCGGCCAAGGCAACCAAGGAGTCGGATCCGCAGGGGTATCTTCAAAAGGTCGCGGTTACACGCGACCGGTTCATGGACGTGCTCGTCCCGGACAAGGCCGTTCAGGCGAAGGTCTTCGCCGCACTCGGAAGTTCGACGCAGTACCCGAAAGCTGACACCTTCGCGCACGTGAAGAAATTCGTGAAACCGCTTTTGACGGCGGCCGAGGTGCTGGGCGAATCGGCCCCGACAGGCCAGTTCGACGGCCGTTGGGCCGGGATCCGATTGATCGATTATCTCCACAAGTTCACGGCACCCTCCGTGGACGAGACCGCGCCCGAGGAGAAACAGAAACTGCAGAAGCAGTACTTGTCGGACTGGTGGGACGGTTTCGAGTTGAAGCTGCGCCTGTGCGATGCGATCGCGGCGGGCAGCAGCGGTGTGGAGAAGCGCCGCGCGGCGCGCAAGGGATACGGCTTCTGGCGCAAGATGAAGGTCGAACTGCCCGAGATGGACGGACCTGAACGCGTGAAGACCGCTGCGAAGCTTGGCGCGAGCTTGAAGCGCCACGCGGGCAAGTAGGGGTAAGACGATGAACCGAAAGACGATTTTCACCCTCTTGCTCGGCGGCCTGCTCGCGGTCCCCGCGGGCGCCACCGACCGCATCGAGTTCGCCGAAGAGGACGGGACGGTCAGAACCGCCGACATCTTGTCGGTGAGCAAAGAGAGCCTCGAGGAGTTTCGCGGGTTGGGTCGCATCAGCGGCCGCCGCAAGACCCTGCGCATTCCGAGCCGCCGCATCGTCAAATTGACACGCGGCAGCAGCGAGGCCGTCAACCAATGGTCCAAGCGCCTCGCGAAAGCGCGCGCCATGATCGCGAACAACCAGCTCGTCACCAAAGGGACGAACATCGGCGCCGACGAGATCCTGAAGAACATGACCTACTCCACGGAGAAGGGCACGCCCGGCCAGGAAAAGAGCGAACGCGTCCTCCCGTGGCACCAGATGTACGCGCTGTATCACCTCATTCAGGTGCGCTACCTGGTGGGCAAGGACGGCGACGCCTCATCGCTCGATCGCGGCCTCCAGGAGATCGACCAGTTCATGAAGCGCACGGACAGCAAGTCCAAGTCGATCAAGTGGAAGGTCCCGTTCAAGGAGGCGTTTGCGGAGAAGAAGATTCACGCTTGGGGATCGACGTGGCTCAAACCGCACGTGATGCTCCTCAAGGCGCGCATCCTTCGAGCGAAGGGCGACAAATCCGCCGCGACGGCCGCGTACGAAGAGACCGTCAAGCTGGTCAAAGACAAAAAGCTGAGCCCGATGGTCTTGGCCGCCGCGCGCACCGAGCAGGCCGAGATGGCTGCCGAAGGCAAGTCGGACATGGACGCGGAAAAGGAATACCGCAATGCCGGCATCTGGATGCAGGGCGAGTCCCGCCGCCAGGTGGACGCGTTCGGCAAGGAGCTTCTCGGACGGGCGGGGAACCGGGCGCTGCTCCATGGCGCGGATCTCCTCCTGGCCAGCGCGGAAAAAGGCGGCGGCGTTTCGGTGAAGGTGCCCATGGCCCGCTACAAGGAACTTCGCGACATCGGCGGAGCCAAGGATGCGGCGCTCTACATGGGCGCCCAGACCGGCTATGGCATCTGCCTGGTGAAGGATGAACAGGGTGAGAAGGCGTACCACGCCCTCTTGGAGGTGGCGGTCCGCGGCTACGAATACCCGGACCACGTGCAGCGCGCCCTGTTCTATCTGGGGAAAGCCGCCCCGATCTATGCCAAGGACCTTGATCGAAGCGGCGCGAACGGTGATTTCGTCCGAAAAGCGGGCGAGCGCTGGTGGGCTGACCTCCGGGATCGTTTTCCGGGCAGCCCCTGGGCTGAGAAGGCTAAAACAGATTAGAATCCCGGGGCTTTGCGGGGCCGGGCCTTCATGTGGAGGGCACCTCGCGTTCCGGATTGAGCACGAACGACACACGACGAACTAGATTCAACGACGTCAAGAAGACGGACGTTGGAAAGGAGAACGGACCCCATGAAGGTCACGCGGATCGCCCTGCTGGGGACGCTCGGACTGCTGCTGATGGCATTTTTTGCCACGCCTGCGATGGCGCAAGGCGGCACCGAGACGCAGTCCACAAGCTGGATCGAGACATACATCACGGCAGGCGGCTGGATCGGCGGCGTGATCCTGCTCTGCTCGATCGCCAGCCTCGCGCTCATCATCGAGCACATCGTGAACATCAAGCGCGACAAGATCGTGCCCCCGCAACTCGTCGATGAGATCGAGGGCATGTTCGAGAACGAGGAGTACCAGGAGGCGCTCGAGCTCTGTGAGGCCGAGCCCAACTTCCTGACGAACATCCTCGCGGCGGCGTTGCCCAAGATCAACATGGGCTTCGAGACCATGAAGACAGCGATGGAAGACGCGGCCGAGGAGGAGACGATCAAGCTCCAGCAGAAGATCTCGGTGCTGTCGCTGATCGCCAACATCGCACCGATGCTCGGACTGTTCGGCACGGTGTCCGGCATGATCGAGGCGTTCAAGACGATCGCGGCGCTCGGCGCGGCGGTCAGCCCGTCCGATCTCGCCGGCGGTATCTCCCAGGCGCTGGTCACCACGTTCCTCGGGCTGTTCGTCGCCATTCCGACGATGATCGCCTACTTCTTCTTCCGCAACCGCGTCATCCGCGTGACACTCGAGATCGGCGCGATCGCAGAGGACCTCGTGGAGCGATTCCGCGGCAAATAGTCGGATGGTTGCGCGAACCCGTCGACCAGGAGGAATGCCATGAGTGAAGCAATCAAAAAAGATATGGAACACGAAGAAGAGATGAACATGACGCCGATGATCGACATCGTGTTCAACCTGTTGATCTTCTTCATGGTCGTGACGGATCTGACCCAACAAGAGTTGGCCAACCTTGTGTTGCCTCTGGCCCACACGGCCGTGCAGGACAAGGACAATGACGTTGACGACCGAGTCATCATCAACATCGATGAAAACGGATTGCTCCTGCACAAGGGCACTCGCATCACGCTGCAGGAACTCGGGACCCGTCTCGAGCACCTGCGAACGGTCTACAAGAAGAAGATGGCCCTCCAAGGCAAGTCGGGTGTCGAGATCATCAAGGGCGGCGCCGAGGCGTCCAAGCTCTTTGTGCTTCTGCGAGCCGACCGAAACACGCCATGGCAGCACATCCAATGGGTGATGACCATCATGGCCGAAGCGAAGCTCTACAAGCTTCAGTTCGCCACGAAGATCTACGCGGACAGCTACTACCGCCGGACCGATAACAACGACATCCCCGAGACGCTCGTCAAGGAGCTCGGTGGCAAGTGGCCGGAAGGCACCCCGGGAGAATAGCCATGGCGAGACGCAAACGCTCCGCACTCGAAATTGACGACAAGGCGGAATTGTCGATGACGCCGATGATCGACATCAGTTTCCTCATCCTCATCTTTTTCATGTGCCTCCCGTTCAAGACGCTGGAAGGCAAGCTGGCGGCGTTTTTGCCGACGGACAAGGGCATCGCCCCGACACCCGAGGAGCCGCCGGAGCAGTTCACGATTCAGGTGCACATCCTGGCCCGCCAGAACAAGACGTTCATGTTCGGGCCCCCGGATGCGCAACAGGAGATCGAGCGTCCGACGCTCGTGAAATACAAGTGGAACCAGCGCATCACCGAGGACATCGATGAAGTCGGTAAGTGGATCGCCGATGCACAAAAGGAAGCCGACACCGAGATGAAAGTCGTCGGCGAGATCAAGGCGGCGCACAAGGTGCCGCACATGTTCGTCGTTGCAGTGCTCAACAAGTTCAAGGAGGCGGGCATGGAGAAGGTGGACTTCTTCGGCACCCAGATTCCGCCGCCGAGGCTACGCAAGGTTGTGTCGTCGCTTACGGGCAAGGCCTACCTGCCCTACCCGGCTACCAACTACTAGCACGGTTCCTTGAGCAAACCGGAACGCACGCGGGTGGCCCGATTGGGCCGCCCGCTTTTTTTTGTGGCCCTTGTGGCCGCGGTCGCGGTGCTTGTTCTGCAATCGCGCGGGCCGGCCGCCCCCGAGGTCGTCGTCCTCATTACGGTCGACACGCTGCGCGCGGACGCCGTCGGCGAGGACACGCCGGCGCTCCTCGAACTCGCGTCGCGCGGCCGTACCTTCTCGGCGGCCCGCACGACCGTACCGTTGACGCTCCCCGCGCACGTGACGGTGTTCACCGGACTGCTGCCGCCGCGACACGGAATCCGCGACAACGCGTCCCCGCCGCTTCCGACCGGGAACGACCGGCCGTTTCCGCTCCTGGCGGAGGAGTTCAAGAACGCCGGATATCAGACCGCCGGATTCGCGGCGAGCCCGGTGCTCGATCCGCGATACGGATTGGACAGCGGTTTTTCGCGATACGAACCCGGTCCGTCGCCGCAACGGGGCCGGCCGAGCGTCGGGTATCACCCGGCGGAGAAACAGGTCGAGCGCGTGCTCGCGTTCTTGAAGCGCCGCCCCAAGGGCAAACCGCTTTTTCTGTGGGTGCATCTGTTCGATCCGCACGCTCCGTATCGGCCGTATGACGGCGACGCGAAGCGCGCGGGCACGGCGCAGATGGACTCCGACGCGGAGCGATACGCGGGTGAGGTTCGTCGCGCGGATGCCGCGGTCGCGAAGCTGATCCAGGCCTTCGACCAAGAGACGACGCTTTTTGTGGTCACGTCGGACCACGGGGAATCCCTCGGGGAGCACGGCGAATCGACGCACGGGCATCTATGTTTCGGCGCAACGATGGACGTACCGTTGATCGTCGCCGGTCCCGGGGTCGCATCCGGCACCGACACACGCCCGTGCTCGCTGGCCGATCTGGCGCCGACGTTGCGCGAACTGTGCGGGCTCGACCCGCGCGCCACCGACGGCGCGGACCTCCTGGCGCCGTCCGCATCCGACAAAGGTGAAACTCCGCGCGTGATCTGCGGCGAGAGCCTCTATGTCTACCGCCTCTATCACTGGGCCCAGCAGACCGTGGCGTTCGACGGCCGATACAGCCTCGTGGATGGGGGACCGACGTTCTCACTGTTCGACCGCTCCAAGGACCCGGGCGAGACGACGCCGCTCGAAAACCGGGACACCCACGCGGCATTCGCCGGGTTGGATTCTGCGCTGCAGCGGTACCGCGCCTCGGCGAGCTCGAGCGGCACGGGGCTCTTGGCCGGCGCTCCGACCATCTACGGATCGGGCCGCATCCCGCTTTCCGATTTCGAGCCCCCGGCAATAAATCGCAAACGGCGCGCGGCCGAAGACGGTTTTTCCGTCATCTCGCTGATTCACCGGATGCGCCAGGCCATCGCGATGCGTGACCCGCGCCTAGTCGAGGCGCTGCTCCCGGAGCTCAAAAAGGTCGAGGATCTCGACAAGCAGAATCCGGCGCCCGCCTTCGAGCGGGGCCGTGCGCTTCGTCTCCGGGGCAGCTTTTCCGAGGCCGCCGATGCGCTGGAAATCTCCTGGAATCGCGGCTACGTCTTCGAGGACGCCCTGAAGCTGCGTCTCCTGACACTCGTGAAGGCTCGCGAACCGATTCGGGCCCGCGCTGCGCTTCAGAAGGCCAAGGGGCGGATCCCGCCCGCATCCCTGGCGCAAATGGAGGCCGAGATCCGCTCCGGTTTCGCCGCTGCCGGAATCGAGTTTCGGTAACCGGTTTGGTGACCGGGCCGTGACAGCCACCGGGTGTTCTAAGTGCCTGTCGGGACCTGGAGTTCCGGCTTTTTCGACTGCGGGAGTAGTCCCGCAATCGAAGTGCTCTTAAGTGTTTTGAACTCTGTTGAACGGCGGTGGCCGTTTTTGTAGGCTTCCGCACTCTTTGGCGGTCTCGGGCGGACCGTCTTGTTGGCTCAACGGCTGACGCCGTTGAAGCGAAGTAGGGCAAGAAGGCTGAAAAAGTTCGGCATCCGAGGGCATCGGTACCGGACCCACACCTCGCCACGGCGGGGATTTGAGTGGAACGAGAAAGGCTACGGAATGAAGACGAATCGCCGATCAGCTCTGGAGTGGATTTGGCTTTACGCCCTCCTGGGAGCGATCGTTCTTCCCGCATGCGCGGGCAAGAAGACGGAAGACGCCGAGCCCACGACCGATGACACCGCCGCCGTTTCCGGCAGTGGCGCGGATTCGGGTCTCGACGAAACCATGGACCGCGCCAAGTTGGAGCGTGAGTTCGCGGCCGTCTTGTTCGAAAAGCGCATGAGCCAGGCGCGCGCCCATCGCAAGTCCGGCAACATCGAGGACGCGCTGAGGGCGGTTGAAGACGCGTTGGCCCGCCAGCCCGGCGATGCCGAAGCGATCATGATGCAGGCCGAGATGCGCGCGCAGCTTGGCGGTCGCGCCGGATCGGTCGCCGTCCAGATGGACGAGCTCGACCAGGACGCGCGTGTGCGGCACGATGCCCAGGTCGCGCAGATTCGCAAGCACATCGACATCGCAGAGTCGAAGATGAACCAGAATGACTTCCGCTCCGCTCGCCGCGGATACGAAGATGCGCTGTTCATCGTCAACACCGCGCCGGTTCGCAGCGACGACCTCACGGCACTCGGCGCCAGCGCGCGCCAGGGTCTCGACGACGTCGGTCGCGCGGAAGACATCGCGGAGCAGGAAGCGACCGCGAGGAACACGGACGAAGCACTGAGGCGCATTGCTCTCCAAGAGGAGAAGTCGCTCATGGAGGGCAAGGATCGCCGCCAGAGGTTGCTGAGCGCCGCGATCGACCGTTTCAACCTCGAGGACTTCGAGCAGGCGGAGGAGTACGCGCGTCAGGTCCTCCAAGAGGAGCCCGACAACACCGTCGCCCGCCAAATCGTGGACAACGCCCGCGCGGCGCAGCACACGTACAACAACAAGAAGAACCTCAGCGACCTCAAGGAGAACTTCCGCCAGTGGAAGGTCGACATCGAGCGCACCAAGGTTCCGCAGGGCAGCATCCTTCAGTGGCCCTCGCAGAAGTTCTGGGACAACATCACACGCCTTCGCGCGGTCTCGGCCGGTGGCGGTGGCGGTGCCAACCTGTCGCCGGAAGAGCAGAACGTCGCCAACACGCTCAAGACGCGACGCATCGACCTTCCGTTCACCGAAGCGACGCCCTTCCCGCAGCTGGTCCAGTACCTGAACGCGGCGAGCGGCATCAACTTCGTGACGGACGCCCGCGCCAAGGAGGATCTCGACGCGGTCGAGGTCACCATCGAGGTGCAGGACGTGACCGTCGAGGATGGGCTCGCGCTCATCATGAGGCAGGTCAGCGCCGAGGGCGAGATCGTCTACGAGATCATTGGCAACGTGGTTCGCTTCATCAAGAAGGAGAACCAGGCGAAGAACCTCACTCTTCATGTGCACCCGGTCGCGGACCTCACGCTGCCGCTCACCGACTTCATCCCGCCGCAGATCACACAGGTGGGTGTGGATGACGACAGCGAAGAGCCCCTGTTCGGCGGCACCGCCGAGGAGGCCCAGCAGCCCTACGGCACCATCGACGAGTTGATGGAGCTGGTTCGCAACTCGGTCGCCCCCGAAAGCTGGGAAGAGAACGCGACCATCAGCGCGCAGGCGAAGAACCTGGTCGTCTGGAACACCCCCGACGTACAGCAGCAGATCGCGATCTTCCTCGATGACCTGCGCGCGTTCGCGGGCTTGGTCGTCACGATCGAGGCGCGCTTCCTGACCGTGGGCGATGCGTTCTTGCGGGATGTCGGCGTCGACTTCCGAGGCTTGGGCGGCACGAACGCCGGCACCCTCGCGGTGCTCGATGACGTGACCTCCGGTCTCGATGACAACGCCAGCGCCGCGCTCGATAACTCGGGTCCCGGTCTTGGTGCCGGTGGTGCGGCCACCAACCCGTCGTCCGGTATTTTCTTCAACGACGGAAGCGACGGTGACTTCCGTTCGCGTACCGAAAACGTCTTCGTCCAGCCGCTCGGCAGCGTGCTCTCCGCCCTCGGCGGCGGCACCTTCCAGGTGACCTTCCTAGACGACGTCGAGCTGTCGGCCATCCTGCGTGCGACGGAGAAGAAGATCGACAGCCGCGAGCTCACGGCTCCCGTGCTGACGGTCTACAACACCCAGCGCGCGAACATCACCGTCGTCAACCAGATCAACTTCATTCAGGACTTCGACGTGGAGGTCGCGCAGACCTCCTTCATCGCGGATCCGGTCATCGGCGTCATCCAGGACGGCCTCACCCTCGACGTGCGGCCGACCGTCAGCCACGACCGCCAGTTCATCACGCTGGAATTGCGCCCGACGGTTACGGACCTCGTGACCCCGATCGCCACCTTCCAGACGCTGCTCGGCGCGTCGATAGGCGCGTTCAGCGCGCAGTCGCCGGTCACCATCCAGCTGCCGGAGCTCGACATCCGCACGGCGGAGAGCACCATCCGCATGCCGGACCGCGGTTCGGTCCTGATGGGCGGCCTCAAGGACATCCTGTTCGCGGACAAGAAGTCGAGCACTCCGATCTTGGGCAACATCCCGATCCTCGGATTCCTCTTCAGCCGTCAGGGCAAGTCGGAAGAGGTCACGCATCTGATGATCATCGTCACCGCGACGATCACGGACCTGCAGGAGCAGGCGCAAAGGCGCGTCGGCTAGCAGTGTTGATGGGACCACACCTGACGGTGTGGTGCCGGGGCACAACGCGTGACCGCGTTGTAGCCACGCAATCGAAGCAATCGGGTCCCCGGCACAATGCCGGGGGCCTTTTTTTGTGAGGTGCGATACGACGCGGGGAAGGCAGACGGTATGCTCTTGGCCGAAGCATGCCGGAATTGGGAGCGATCTTCTTCGATGTCGACGACACGCTGTACTCGACGTCGACGTTTGCGGCGCGGGCGCGTCGAAACGCGGTGGAAGCGATGGTCGCGGCGGGCCTCGACGTTTCGGTCGATGCCGGCGTGGCCGAACTCGCCGACGTGGTGCGGGAGTTTTCGAGCAACTACGGCCACCACTACGACAAGCTCGTGCTTCGGCTCAGCCGGTCACTGCGGCCGGGGGTCCACCCCGCGCTGATCGTCGCCGCCGGGGTGATTGCTTATCACCGCACCAAGGACGAGATGGCGCCGTTCGACGATGCGGAAGCGACGCTGAAGGCCCTTTCGAAATCGGGGATATTGCTTGGCGTGATCTCGAACGGGCTGACGGTAAAACAGGCGGAGAAGCTGCTTCGTCTGCATCTCGAGAAGTATTTCGAATCGTCTGCGATCTTCATCAGCGAAGAGATCGGTGTCGCCAAACCGCATCCGAAGATCTTCCTTCTGGCTTGCGAGAGCGTCGGAGTCGATCCGAAAAACGCGCTGTACATCGGCGACAATCCAAAAAAGGACATCGACTCGGCGCACGACGCGGGTCTTCACACCTGCTGGCGGAAGGGCTCGGGCAAACACGCGCTGGGCCTCGAGCCCGAGCACGCGGATCTCGTAGTGGACGACCTGCGCGAGATGATCCCCTGGCTCGAGGAAGTGTTCGGCGTCGATTGCGGCTGACGGTCATCCTCCCGTTTTTCAACGAGGAGGCGCTCCTTCCGGACCTGCCCGCCACCCTCGACGCGATTCGTGCGGCGCTTTCAAAACACGACGTCGAGATCCTCGCCGTCGACGACGGCTCGACGGACAAGACCGCCGACGGACTCGCCGCTCTGGACGGGGTGCGGGTCGAGACCCATCCCGAGAATCGCGGCGTTGGGGCGGCGATGAACACCGGTCTCAACATGGCCGAAGGCGAAGCGGCGATCGTGTTCGATGCGGACGCGCCGTATCCGCCGGAGACGTTGGCCGAATTGGTGGACGCGCTGGAACACGCCGACGTCAGCACGCTCAGCCCGTATCACCCGGACGGCGAGGTCGAGGGGGTCGGCGCGTTTCGTTTGCTGCTGAGTAAAGGCGCGTCGATGCTCTACCGTCGCAAACTCAAGAGCGATCTGCACACCTTCACATGCGCGGTGCGCGCGTACCGGTTGCCGCAAGCCAAGGCGTTGCTGCCCGCGCCGGACGATTTCACGGCCGCGGCGTACCTCATGGCCCGCGCGCTGCAAACGGGACTGCGCGTAGTCGAGGTCCCGGCGGTGTTGCGTGCGCGCGCGGCGGGATCGAGCAAGATGCGGGTCGGGTCCACGATTCGATCGCACCTTCGGCTGCTGGCGCGGCTCTGAGCCGGGGTACGCAATCGCGTTGGTGCGGTCCGTCTTCCCTTCGAACTTTCCCTTGCGGCTTGGAAAGGAGGAAGGGACAAGGGCAAGGGCAAGGACAAGGGGTGGCGCTGGTCAGCGGGTGAGGGTCTCGCGTCCCCGGTGACCGCTCCA
>JAZFYD010000016.1:0-46863 GCA_036443405.1 Planctomycetota bacterium | reverse complement strand
TTCGCGTACCTTACGGTGGAGTTTCGCCATGGGACACCCGACGCGAGTCGTGTACATCGAGCAAAAGACCGACGGTGAAAGGAACCTGAATGATCGTGGTCCTGCCGTAATCGCAGAAGTGACCGTCTCCAAGCACGGAAGGAGGATCACCTACAGGGGGAAGGCCTTTTCGCGTATCAAGCGCGGCGGCGTCTACGGCAACTTTCGCTGCCTCGAGGACGGGAACGAGTACTGGATTTCGGGCGTCAAGAAGGACGGTACTAACCGACACTGGGCTGGCGGCGGACCCGTTACGATCGAGGTCTCCGACGACCAGCTTCCCTAGCGCCTGCAGTCAGGCCAACGACCCCCTGGTTGTCGATCCGTTTGGGATCCCCACCAGCAACAGCGCCGAAAGCGCGTGGCGGCCTTGTGTTGCGACGATCTAAAGCGCGAGTCGACGACGCGAGTACGACCATCGGATCAGCTGCGCTCAGCACGCCGAGGAGGCGCTCCAGCGAGGGCTAGCGGAGCGCAGCGCGTATGGCCTCGATGAGTCTTGCTGTGTGGAGCGCGCCGCCCCGGCGATTGAGATGGTAGGCGGTATCGAAAAAGCAGTCCGTCGGATACACCGAGTCTTCGACACGGTAAAGGACCGGTATCGTGAGCTTCTCCCGAGCAACGCTCTCGATCATGCGCAGCGCTGTCTGTGCCTGACGGAACTGCTCCTCGGGGTACGGTCCCCAACCCAGCAGCACCGTGGCGCCTCTCCGGCGGCAAACACGAGCGAACTCGTTGATCGTCTCGACCGCTTCCTCGACCTCGGCTCTCGAAGTCGCGCCCCCGAAGGCCGGCCTGGCGCGGATGTCCAACGGCTCCATTTCGAGATGCGCCACGACATCGCCGAAGGCGTTGAAGGAGTCTCGCGTGTAGGGAGCGTGCCCCTGGTCGGGGTTCTTGCCGCGCATGATTCGCAGGGAGATCGTGAAGGCGCGGTGGCTGAACCGCCAGAGCCCGCGCTCGAGCAAGGCCTTGAAGTGGGGCCAACGATAGTGGCCGATGGCGTCCGGACGGTAGACGAGCAGTTCCGCGTAGAAGTCCCCGTCGACTACCTGGGAGTGCTGATCCACGAGCAGTGGATATTCCAAGACGGTGACGACCACGTCGCCCGTCCGCACCTTGGGCTCGACCTCCGCGAGCATGTACTCCAGATGGAGAGAGCCATGCAGTCCCATGTTGACCGGGCGGTACGCCGGGAACGCGTCCGCGATCGCCGGGGAGTGGATGCCGAAGGCGACGCCCGAGCCGCCGACGAAGATCATGCGCGGTGGCTTGGTTGACTCGAGCCGCTTGTGCTTGTCTATCGTTGCCGCGAGGTAGTGGTTGGGGAGCGGTCGGTAGAACGCGGCGATGAGCCCGCCGTAAACAGCGACCTGAATCGCGGTGAACAAGAAGACGTCCCGGAGAAAAGGCCTCATAGTCCGTTCAAAACTGAAAGTAGATAAAGTCGTTACCGGGGGTCGCCCCCTCCTTGAAGATCATCCATATGAGGAGCGAGTAGAGCAACCAGCGCGCCGGACGTGGCCAGCGCGGCAGCTGTAGCGCGTGCATCCGGCCGCGTTGCACCCACTCGACGAAAATGAACACGCCGAGGTAGTACAACGGCTGATACACCTCGTGACCCCCGAGAACGTACCGCGCGGTGACCGCCCATGTCTCCGGATCGAACATCGCGCCGGCCATCGCGGCGAAGATGTGCCCGGCTTGGGCGAAGGTCGGCGAACGGAACAGCACCAAGGTCAAGGAGACCCAGGAAAACGTGGCGACGACGCGCAGCAGAACCCCCGGCCCGGGGAACAGGCGGGAGCCGGCGGGCCGCTCGGTCACGCGCGCCCTGGGGCGGCGCAGGCGCAGAGTCGCCGGCACGACCGCGAGGGCGTTGACGAACCCCCAGACCACGAAGGTCCACGACGCGCCGTGCCAAAAGCCGCACAACGTGAAGGTGGCAATGATCGCGGCGGCACGCCGGGCGCCGCTCTTCCGGCTGCCGCCGAGCGGGATGTACACATAGTCGCGGAACCAGGTCGTCAGCGAGATGTGCCAGCGGCGCCAAAACTCCGCGGGGCTCTGGGAGAAGAGGGGATAGGCGAAGTTGCGCACGAGGCGGATGCCGAACAGCCGCCCCGTCCCGATGGCGATGTCCGAATACCCGCTGAAATCGCAGTAGATCTGGAACGCGAAGCACATCGTCGCCAGCAGGAATTGCGGGCCGACCGCTCCTTCCGGCGATCCATAGATCGGATCGACGATGGTCGCGAGGCTGTCGGCGATCACGACCTTCTTGAAGCACCCCCAGAGGATAAACCGGCACCCCTCGCGCGCCTCGACGGCATCGAAGCGGCGAGGGGACTGGAACTGGGGCAACAGGCGCGGGGCCCTTTCGATGGGTCCCGCCACGAGCTGGGGGAAGAACGACACGAAGGTGCCGTAGTCCAGCAGGCTTTTCGTCGGCTTGATCCTTCCCCGGTAGACGTCGATGGTGTAGCTCAGCGTCTGGAACGTGTAGAAGCTGATGCCGACCGGCAGCACGATCCGGAGCGTCACCGTGTTCACGGTCAGCCCGAACGAGGCAAGCAACTGCTGGAAGTTCTCGGCGAAGAAGTTGAAGTACTTGAAGAAGCCGAGCATGACCAGGTTGACGACGAGGCTGAGTATCAGCCAAAGGCGGCGCGCCCTGGTCGCGCGCGTGCGCCCCAGGCCAAGCCCCACTCCGTAGTCCACGAGGCTCGAGATCAGCAGCAATCCGCAAAACCGCCAATCCCACCAGGAGTAGAACACGTAGCTGGCCACGAGGAGGACCAGGTTCTGCCCGCGACGCCGACGGATCGCCCAGTAGACGGCGAACACGAGGGTGAGAAAGACCAGGAAGGTCGTGCTGATGAAGTTCACGAATGCCCAGCAACAGCGCCGAAAGCGCGTGGCGGCCTTTGTTCTTGGCGACCCTACAGCGACTCGCCGACATCTCCTGCGTCTCATCCGTTCGCGTTGAGTCCCTGCGCTTCGCGGATTTCTGCAAGACAGGGAACGCGTCGCGGAAGTGTCCGCCATAGACGTCGGCGTGAAGTTCGGCAAAGGGGACGCGCTGGGCGCGCTGCTCCGGCAAGCCGAGCACGTCTGCAAGACACGTCGCATCAAGCTGATCGCGAAGGCCGATGGAAGTCGACCGGTCGAAGTGCTGACGACGCAACGGCGGCTGTCACCAGTCGTTTTTCGTCGCGTACTCCAGGAGCCGGCGGTGCCACTCCGCCAATGTGGCGTGAACCCGAGCGGTCGCCTGAGCGTGCTCCTCGCGTGCCCATCCGCGCGAGAACCCGTGACCTCCTACGGGGTGCGAGAGTCGCTCGAGTTCCTGCTTCGGAATGATCTCGGTACCCGATAGCCGGTTGCATGCCCGTACGAGCGCGTCCAGCCCCCTCCAGGAAATTTGCGCGAGAGCGCGCGGATCCCGGAGCAGTTCGCGCGCGATTCGCTTGCCCGTTTCCCCGTCGAGTTCGCGCGCGAACGCCTCCTGGAACCCGCCGCTGTTGTATTGCGGAGCAGCCCCGCGGAAGTACGCATCCTTGAGAAACAGCAACTCCTTTGTGCCGGCACGCTTGAGGAGCGCGACCGTGAGTTTCAACCGCTCGTCCCGCTCCGACGGACGCGCGTAGTGCGGGAACGCGTCCTTCAGGATCGCCCGCGCTTTTCGTTCGTCCGGTTCCGCGCGGCTGGCCGGCACGAAGTGGTGATGTTCGATCAGAAACGGCACGTCCTCGGGAAGCCACAACAGATCGTCCGCGAGTCGCCGGCAAAAGGCGCGATATCGAAGAGTCCCGAGCTGCAACCACGGGTCTTCAAACGGCGGCTTGTTGGCGAGAATTTCGCGCGCCGTGGAGCGCGTGATGTTCTTTCGCACGGTGCGTCGTTGGTAGGCGTGCGTCCACCCGCGCGTAACCGAGCTCGGATACGACAGGAGCACCGCAGCGTGAAACCATCCCGGAGCTTCACGCTCCAGTCGCGCCAAGAGAGGTGTTCGGTCGCGGCGTGGGAGGCGCAGTCGCTCCAATCGCAAATGCCACGTCGCCAGGCGACGTTCCATGGAACGCACGCTGCCGGGCGTGGTTTCACGTGTGTGCAAGCCGGTCCATGCCCTCAACAGGAGGCGCACGACCCGCCCGACGATCTGCGGCCGGGTCCTGGTCGAGGGCCCCGACGGAACATATCGACCGTCCCGCTCGATCAAGGCCACGCTAAGCCGGGTCGTTCCCTGGAACGTGGTCGCGTCGTCCTCGAGCAGCGGGTACAGGAGATGAAGGCGCGAGGTGTCATCTGCGAGTCCGAGCGCCAACGCCGCGAGCGTGCGCAGCTTCGGGTCGCTGTGTGTCAACGCTTTCTCTGCTTGCTCGGGAGCGATGGCTTCCAACACCTGCCGGAGCTCTGCGTCCTCGGGCGGCTCGTAGCCACTCCACAGAGGGAGCGTGTGGTTGTTCGCCGCCCACTCGTGCGCAACCGCGGGAAGCACCTGATCGGCAGGGGGCTTGCCCCCGGAGTCGTCCCCGCAAGCAACGAGGCAAAGCAACAAAACCACAATCATCACGAACCGCATTTTCCTATCCAGCGCGACCGGGGACGTCGAGATTCCGTCAAAGAGGAGGCCGGACAGGCCGTCTCTCTTGGTCAGCTGGACAACCCCCGGCAACGTTCACTAAAAAAGCGATGCCGAGGTTGTTCAAAACCTCGGCACCGCCTCGATCTTTCCAGCTCCAACCGCGTGAGCGGTTGGGCCAGCATCACTGGTGGGCCCAGCTGGACTTGAACCAGCGACCCCCTGGTTGTCGATCCGTTTTTGGATCCCACCAGCAACAGCGCCGAAAGCGCGTGGCGGCCTTTGTTTTGGGCGATTCTATTTCCACGCTCCGACGTTCGTGCTCTTCGCACGTTCTCGCATCGGTTCGTACCCGTGCGCGTTGTCCTGGTCCGGTGGGTTACTCCTTCGCATGGTTTCCGGCAGCACACGAATCACGCCCTTACGCGTCCTTGCGCATCGCGCGCTCGATTTCGGTGAGGTTCGAACGAATGACTTGAAGAGTTGGGTGGTCGAGATCGAAGTGCTTTTCTCCGATCTTGTTGGCGCGCTCCATGTACGAGCGCGCCCCGGGAAGGTCGCCTTGGTCTTGGAGGACCGTCGCAAGATTCGAGTAGCGGATCGCGAGCTTCGGATGATCCGGATCGAGGTGTTTCTCCTCGATCTTGATGGCGCGCTCCATGTTCGCGCGCGCCCCGGGAAGGTCGCCTTGGTCTCTGAGGACCGTCGCTAGATTCGAGTAGCGGATCGCGAGTCTCGGATGATCCGGATCGAAGTGCTTCTCCTCGATCTTGATGGCGCGCTCCATGTTCGCGCGCGCCCCGGGAAGGTCGCCTTGGTCTTGGAGGATCATCACTAGATTCGAGTAGCCGGTCGCGAGGTTCGGATGATCCGGATCGAGGTGTTTCTCCTCGATCTTGATGGCGCGCTCGATGTTCGCGCGCGCTTCCCCGTAGCGGCCAAGTTCGCGCAGGGTTAAGGAGATGCGATTGGCAATCGTTGCCATCGCCTCATACCGACCCAGCTCACCCAGTATTCCGCTGAGAGCCGCGAGGGATGAAAGCTCCCAGCGTCGGTCGCTTTCCAACCCGCCAGCCTCGGAAAGTCGAAACCCCAGCTCCACTAGTGCCTCCACAATCCGTTCACGTTTGGCTCCATCGGCGGCGAGCCGTTCGGCGACACGGCTTCTGTGCGCACGGTGCATCGATAGGAGCCTGTCGTCGTGCTCGACCGGGCGCAGTAGATCAACGCCCGTCAGTTGGGCAATTACGAATTCCCCCGGCGCAAGCGAAACACCGGCTGGGCTGGATAGTTTCAAGTCGGAGTCTCGCCTCAATAGGTCGGTGAGCCACTCTCGCGGAAGCAGGTCGGGAGGGAGCAAGGCCGAGTATTCAAGAGCGCGCTGGACTTCTCTCGGCTGCGCGTCAAACGCCGCGTCGAGGACGTCGACAACGGACGCTTGATATCCGATCTGAGACGCCACGCGCGGCTGATTGGTATGCATCAGGCCCAGCGAGCCTTCCCTGAGTGCATCCGCAAACGCCGACCACTCCGCCGCGGGTGTGAGCTTCATGTAGGCACCGACGGCGGCCGCCCGTTCTGCGTCGTCGTCCGCCGCATCGATACCCAGGTACGGTGCGAGGCCCGCGAGTTCGCCAGTGATCGCATCCTGTTCACAGGAGATGACGAAACGGCCTCCGGGGTACTCGTCGGCGTACTTGTGGGCATACAGCAGCCCGAGGATGGTCTTCCCATAGCCACCATCAGCAGCCGCCGCCGCGCTGCGTGAGACGCCGACGGATCTTTCCGCTTTGAGCGCAGCGTGGATCGCTGCGATCTCCGCCGGCCGCGAAACGATATGGTCCCCGAGCCGTGGGAGGTTGCTGCGTGCTGTGGACGACGTCGGCAGGACTTCCGCCGCGACCGGCGCTGGTTGTTGGTTATGAATGATCGTACCGATCGTGACTTTGCTGGCGCTGATCGCCGGTCCTGCCTGAGTTGCGGCTCCCCTGTTTGCAGAGGGTTCGGACATGTCGGCCGTGTCGAGGCCCCGTGACTTCAGTTCGAACCATCCGAACACGACGCCGGCGACTCCGAACACTGCAATGCCCCATGGACTGGAATCCAGGACGAAGCGTCCCCAAGCGGAGCCCGGCAGCGAAATCTCACCATGGATTGCGGGCACGGCGGCGCATGCCGAGGCCGTGCCCAGGCACGATGTCGCCGCACGCATGAAGAAGTAGGCCGGGTCGCGGAGGTTCCAGAGCAGAAAAGCCAACGCGCCCACACCGACGACCAACCTGCCCGAGGGCCATGGAATCCAAATCACGGCGGAGGCGCCGGCCATCGCGATCAAGGCGACGATGACGCCGGACTTCCACCGCGGGATCGGACTCCCTTTTCCAGTGTCCATGCGTCGCATTGTAGAGAATGGATCGGCCCCGAATGCGCGATCACGGCTCAACCTACGGACCCACCGCTGCGCGAGGTCGACCAGCACACGCCTATTTGTTCTGTTTCTGCTGTTAGAAAACCGACGTGATGCGCCGGTACCCGAGTCGCGGCGCCAAGGCGCCGACGCGCCCCGGGGTTACCGCGCGCTCGCGCGTTCTTGCTGAGGCTTGCGTGGTCCTACGTGCGGCCGCGAGTCGGCAGGACCGTCGCGCCAGTCCGCGTGCCGCGGACCGCTGACGCTCTGTCACGCCGCTCCCGCGTCGCCTCGCTCCGTTCGAAGGCGGCCCGGCCTGCTCGCTTCGCTGCGCTGCCCGGGTCCCACCGCCTTCTCGTCGCCTCCCGGAACGGGAGGAGGCGACGAGGGCAACAAACTCGAATTCGAACCGGGGCGCTTTCGCTGCGGACAGACTTGCCCCCCCTTTCCCCCCCATCGTGAGGAACACCCGCGGGTCAGATATTGGCCCAATCCCGCGTGCCCCGCTGCTTGTGGCGGAGCCGGTGCTGGCGAACGTCCCTAGGTGGACGCTTCGCCGTAGAGCGGATCCGGCAACTCCGTGCCGAACGCGCCCGGAAGGAGTTGGTCGAACCCCTGTTCCATCAGAAAACAATCCACGGCCTCTGTGGCTTCGTGGACACGGCGGCCTCGCCAGTCGCGGTTCATCGCGTACAGATGCCGCTTGCGCACCTTGCGCCCGTACATCGGCTTCAGGCGGATGACCTGGGCGTCCGTCTCGCGCGGCTCGGGTTCAACACGGGCCGTCTGCAGCGCTTGTACGTTCACGCGTTGACGTTCGTCCAGCTGGCCCTTGCGCAGCTGCAGCTCCACACGAATCACGTCTGCCACCCGCGAGTCCATGAAAGGCATCGCGTACTTGTGCTTGCTCTCCAGGCCCTTGTGATAGATCCGGAGGCGGTCGCCCCCCGCCACGCCCGGAAACGTGATCCCGAGCCGGTCGGTCATGCGGTATGCCTCGATCGGTAGATCGGTGTTGGCGGCCCGCCGAATCGCATCCTTCAGCCAGGCGATCGAATTGGGCACACGCAAGTCGCGCGCGAAGTCCACGCGTGCGATCTTCCATCCGCGTGCTAGGTGTTCGTCTGCGGCGGCCTCAACGATCCCGAGGAACGCCCATGCGTCGTCTGCGAACGGCAGCAACGGAGTAGCGAGGCCCGTACAGGTGCTCACGCTGATTGTGCGGCCCTTCGTGCGATCGAAGATTGGAAGGCTCAGCGGCCAACCGCCCGCCGTCACGAACTTGACCGGACCGTATTGCCATTCCGATGCTCGCGGCCGACCGCCCGACCACTCCAACGTGTCCGGCACCAGCATGTGCCGCTCCTTGCGCAGCTCCGTGAGATTCCGTCGGCCGGGTACGCCCTTGAACGGGGAAGCGCCAGTCTTGCTAAATCCCATGACGTGCGAGCTCCTCTGAGGCCGTCTGAGAGCCGATCGTCGTCACGCGGTCCGCCGCCGCTGTGCGCGTGTCCGGCGCACCCGTCAGAAGTTCGCAGAAGCGTTGGAGCGCTTCATGAGTTGTGCATCGCGTCCCGCCGACCTGGAGCGTTTCCAGGACGACGCCGCGGACACCCGCGGTCGTCCAGCGATAGATGGTTGCGACGTGCTTGCCGACGAGTCGGCTCGCGTCCGAGAGCTTGAGCAGTGTTTCTTCCCTTAGGTTCATGTAAGGGAATACGTATGCCGTTCACGAACGGTCGACCTGACAATGACCTGACATCTGACGGTCAGATCCCCCGCGGTTGGAGCTTGGCTACCAGTTGATTTTCGGGGACCGCCGATATCCGTCGGGCGTTTTTTCCAGTAGGCCCTTCTCGACCATTCGCGGCAACCGATCACGCATGTACGACTTCGCGTAGCCGCATTCCTCCGCGACGTCTTTCCCTCGCAGGACTTTGTCGCCGATCGCTTCGAGCACTGCAGATTCGAGGTTGCCGAGTACCAAGGGCACGTCGGCACCGGGAGTTGTGAGCAGTTTCCGCGCCTTGGCGTGCTCGATCCGCAGAAGCGGTCCAAATTCATCGTCCCTCAAACAGTCGAACCGCTCGACACCGTGCAGCGTCGTGTCTCGGTCCGCCGTCGCCGCTTTCCAGTCCATACATCCGGGTTCGCCGAGGGAGTACTTGCGAAAGTACGCCGTGAGCTCGTCGGTGCTCCACGGCTCATCCAGCAGGCGCGCCGCGACTTCGAGCACGATCTCGTGAGCGCTGGCGCCCGTGTCGTCGCCAATCCGAACGGGATGGGCTTGAACGCATGCAAATTCAACGAGATCCCGCCGAGTCGCGCCCTCGGCGCGCTCCAACGCCGTTTTCAGTTTCAAGCGCAGCAGGGTCGCTTCCCGGAGCCTCGGATCGCTTGCCGGGACGCCACTCCGGAGGCGCGAGACGTGGCGGAAAAACGCACGCGAGGCGTCCAGAAGCCCGACGGCGCCGCGGTGTGCTTGACTTAGTGATTCAACAGTTGCCATTTCAGCACGCTAGCAAGTCGCGGCGACCTGCTAGTCCTCGTCTTCGACCCACAGGATCCCGATTCGCGCTTCGTCCATCGCGACCAGGCCTTCATCAAAAGTGGCGTTCGTGATCCGCATCCAATGGTGCGTCGAGAGATGGCCGTTCCGCTCTGCGGTCTCCGCATTCGTGAAATGCACCGCGCCCCCGCTGAAAGCGCTCAGAAACCCATCAGCGAGTTGCTTGGCCGTCGCCAGTTCGACGACCTCGTCTTCGTATGCACGGTGGTAGCACACGACGCTTGCGAGGTACTCACGCGCCGCAGGCTTGTCGAGCCGCCACCAGGCATCCACGTCATTGGGCAGGGCGAACTCCAAGCGGCGCAGGAAAGCTTCGATCTCCGAGGCCGCCTCCTTCGCGTTCGCTGGGACGGGGCCGATCCGGGGCTCAATCGTCGCGGTCACGTTCTCGTGTCTTACGGCGCGAATCCGTGCAAGGAGTTCCTCGATCCCTCGATCCATCCCGTCCACCCTACCCAACCTGCGACATAACGCGGGCCGCGAGAGTGCGATCTTGCTCGGCATAGATCTCGGTTACCGCGACGGAGCGCTGCCCGAGGACCGCCCTGGCGGCCTCAATGCCGTGCTCTTTGCGGATTCGTGTCGCCGCGTTGTGGCGGAGCTGGTGCGGGTGCCAGTGCGGCACGTCGGCGTTCTCGCACGCCCGCGCGATGCAACGGCGATACGAGTGCACCGTGTAGCTCTCACCCGGTGCCCGCTTCGGCTTCCGGCCCCGCTTGCGCTTCGCCTGAGACGGCGTCATCGGTGACGCCCGGTTGTCCCTGCGCTCTTTTCGGCGTGTCGCCTCGGCTTCGCGCGGGCTGAAGACGAATGCTTGAGCGTCCGCCTTCAGGAAGGGCCGGATCAGAGATTGCGCTTTCGGGCCTAACGGGATCACACGCTCGAAGCCGTGGTGTTCGGTTTTGTGGCTGGCGGGCGTGTACTCCCACACGTCCGGGCCGCGGGTCAGTTCGCCGACGCGCATCGTGACCATTTCGCCGGAACGCATCCCCGTCACATTCTGCAACTCGACCATCGCGGCCACCGGACCAGGCAAGTGCGGTAGCACGGCCTCGATGTGCGCCTCCGGCACGGGGCGCACAGGCTCCGTTTCCTTCGCCTGCGATCGGCCGCGGCGAAGTCCCGCCACCGCTCGAAGACCCTCATAAAGCGACGGCGGTACGAGTTCGTTCTCGGTAGCCCAGCGAAAGACGCGTTTGATGCGGGCGACGTGGTTGTTGATCGTCTTGCGGCTGAGGCCCGTCTCGATCATGTCGTGGCGGCACGCCTTTAGGGCGAGCGGCCCGAAGTTCTTAGCCGCCCGGTGGCCGTAGAGGCGCTTCAGCGGACGCAAGGCGAGCTTGACCAACTCGAACTCCCCCGTCGAACGCCCGTCGGGCTTTCGGTAGTAGTCCGCGTACTCCCGCACCCAAGCGAGCATGACCTCGTTGACGCTCAGGCCGTCGGGACCCGGCTTGAACAACTGACCCCCTTGCGCTTTCCCCTCTGCGACGAGCCGTTCGTACTCCGCTCGGCTCTCCGGCGTGCCATGTTCGCCTAGGTAGAAGGTGTGCCCGCCGAGGGTCACCACCGCCTGGCCCGACGGCTTGTGCAGCCGGTACGAATTCCTGTGTGTCATCACGATCTCCCCAGGAAGGAGACGCACGCCGCGTGGTTCTGTGCGGCCTGACAATGACCTGACACGCGGGGGCGACGAGCACGGTTTGCGGTTCGCTCAGCCATCGGCGCGGCCTCCGTGCGGAACTCGGTACCGTACCTAGTTCCGAGGCTCGCTCGCGCCCGGTTTGGAAGCTTCTTCCAACCCCGTCCGTCTAAGACGATCGGCATGAAAAACGGCGCCGAATCAGAGATCCGACGCCGCCTTCCGTCTGGTGGGCCCAGCTGGACTTGAACCAGCGACCCCCTGGTTGTCGACCAGGTACTCTAGCCAGCTGAGCTATGGGCCCGTATGGAGGGCTAATTAAACGGGGAACGGCCGAAACTTCAAGGATCGGTCCCGTGTTCCGATGAGAGAGATATCCTTACCTGTGACATTGCCATGCAGAAAATGCTCGTCGGCCTCGTTTTGTTCCTGACCGCCAGCCTTGGCGTGACGGCGTTTTCCGTCTTATCCGTAAGCGATCGGGTGGATGAGCTGATCGTCTCCCAAAACCGGGTCGGGATCCGGCCGGAGCGCACGCCGGAGCGGCAACCGGAGTTGCCCAAGGGGTCGGGCGTCGGCGCGCGGGAGATCCAGTCGCTGCGCATCAAGGTCGCCGACCTCAAGACCTCCCACGCACGCATGAAGTCGCAGCTCGACCGGGCGCTCGCAGCGCTCGCGGACCGGGTCGTGCGGTCCGAGGGCGAAAACGCGGCGGTGGACGATTACGACAATCCCGATGGCAAGCCCGCTCGGTTCAAGGACGGCGAGGGCAACTTCGACATCACCGAGCAGGAGATCGACTACGCCATCCAGTTGCAAAAGCAGGTGGACCGGCGCCGGCGTCTCGGCGGTATGGTGCGATCGGTCATGCGCCGGCTGGACAGCATGAGCAAGCGTGGCGACCTCGCGGCGCTGGAAATCGGGGAGCGCGACCAGGTCGAAACCGTCGTCAACAAGTTCATGACGGCGAGCGACGACCTGATGACGAGCTACTTCCGTGAGCCCGGCCCGAACGTTCGCGAGATGGACGCGAAGGAGCGGCGCGAGCTGCTCAAGACCGAGCGCGAGCAACTGCAGACCGAAGCGGCGGCCGAGATCAATCAGATGCTCAACGACGATCGCGGCACCAAGATCGCCGAGGCGATGTTCTATCGCAACTTCAGCAACCGCCGCGCGAACAAACGCTCGGAACGCAAGTTCCGTTGAGCCCGGGGCGCCCTGCGCTCCATCTGAGGCTATTCTGATCCGGGGAATCGCCATGCAGAAGTTGCTCGTCGGCCTCGTCCTGTTCCTGACCGCCAGCCTTGGCGTCACCGCGTACTCGGTCTACACGCTCAGGGATCGGGTGGACGAGTTGACCGCCTCCCATGCGCGCCTGAAGTCGCAACTCGCGAATCGTGACAGCGTGATCACGGATCAAGAGATCGACCGCGCCATTGCGCTGCAAAAGCAGGTGGACCGGCGCCGGCGCCTTCGTGGCATGGTGCGATCGGTGATGCGCCGGCTCGACAACATGATCAAGCGCGACGAAATGGCTCCGCTGGAGATCGACGAGCACAACCTGGTCGAGGCCGTCATCTTGAAATACATGGCCGCTAGCGACGATTTGATGACGCTTTACTTCCGCGAACCGGGGTGGGGAATACGCGAGATGGGCCCGTCGTTCCGGAGGGCGCTGCTCAAGACCGAGCGCGAAAAGCTGCAAGCCGATGCCGCGGTCGAGGTCAACGAGTTACTCGAGGACGACCGCGGCACCAAGATCGCCAAGGCGATGTTCTATCGCAACTGGAAACAGAACTAGGTCCTAGAGGTCCTCGGGCTCCAGCGGGCAGACACGCCAGTCCCAATGTCCGAGTAGGCGGATCGTGTCGTCGTCGAATTCAGCGTTGTAGTAGTGACGATGCCACACGTCCACGTCGACCTTGGATTCGGTAAAGCCGGCGGCGGTCACGATCTCCCGAAAACGATCGAGCGGTCCGTAGCCGTAAACGATGTCGTGGCGATCGTAGACGAGCAAGCCATCACCTTCGGTCGCGCCGATCCAGAGCTCATGCCGCCCGTCGCCTTCCAGCGCCGCGCCAAAGGTGTTCAAGAACGACTCGACCGCAGCGTGATTCACAACCGGTGACTCGTAACGTCCCTCCTTGGTTCCGCCACGCGGGACTTTCAACATGTAGAGGACCTGCAACTCGCTCGGAAGGCACGCCATCAGCTTGCGCAGCAGCGACACCTGATCGTCCCGTGCGCCGATGGCGATGCGGTCGTGCTCGGTTGTCGGTTGGATCTCGAAAGTGTCTTGCCAGATGAAGGGGCGAATCTCGCCCTCTTCCCCCACTTCGTGGATCTTGGCCACTTCGGTTCTCCCTGATGAGGCGCGTCGATCAGCCCGGGTCTTTGGGGTCGAGGTGGCGTGAATAGGTCCGGCAATACGGCGTGTCGATCTGCACCGTCGTGAGTTCATCGAACTCGATCTCGCACGCATCGTCGTCCCAGTCGCCTTCGGCGTCGAAGTGCCGAAACAGAACGCAGTTCGGTTCCACCGTTTCGATCCGGCCGATGAAGAACTCGTCTTCCTCGGTAGCGTCGGCCGGAAACTCGCACTCCAGCGTCACGTTCTCTCCGCGCTCGTGCAGAGCGACAATCAGCTCACGCATCGAATCGATCGGAAGCTCGGGCGCCGGTTCGAGCTTGTCCAGGACTCCCTCCGCCGCGAGCATCTTCTCCCAGAGCCGCTCCTCCGTGTTCGAGCGGATCTCCTCGATGTCCGCGACTCGCACGATGCAGAGTCCATCCGGGTGAAAATCGTTGAACTGCCGGAGAAGCACGAGTTCGTGGCTCACGGCCGCGACAAACCCGTGCTTCCGTTCCCCGCAGGTGCGTTGGATCGTAACCATGGACCCGGTCGCGGCGAGGGCGAACAGCTCTTCGTAGACCTTTGTCTCGCTCATGTGGTTTGGCCGGAGTGTACTCCGTGATCCGTTGAAGAAAGCTCGAACACGAATCCCTCGACATCCGTGCGGCGGACGGTCGAGTAACCACGGTCCTCTCCGACGACGCGGAAACCGCACTTTTGCAGGACCCGGATCGAAGCCGCGTTGTCTTTGGCCACGCGCGCGTTCATCGGGCGGGCGCGGTCCAGTTCCAATATCCGCTCCAGGACGCGGGTCGCGACGCCTCTTCCCCACGACTCGCGGCCGATCCAGTAGCCGACCTCGCGGTTCCCCTCACGGTGAAACGTGCATGCGTGACCCGCCACGTGTCCGTCGTGCAAAACGGTGAGGATCAGGTTGCCGGGCTCGGAACGGATCTTTTTCCAGTGGGCGTCGAACATCGCGCGGTCCGTCGGATCGCCGCGCCGGAATCCGAGCATGTAAGCCGCTTCCGCATCGCACTGGTGGGCGAAGAACCGGTCGAGGTCCGCGTCGACGACGTCGCGGAGTTCCACTTCACCGCTCATGGCCGTTCAACCGCCGTTCGACGTCGCTTAGGTCGTGAGGCAGTCGCATGGGCGCATCCTATCGGGCCGGCGATCGGCGGTCCCGATTCACGCGCTTTCATCCGGCGAGGCGGGCTCGAGGCGGCGCCAGAAAACCATGTCGACCAGCCAGAGCAGCACGAGGTAGTAGATGCCCAGCTCGAAAAACTCGATCTCGTTGCCGGTCAGGGATCCGTGGTCAAGCGCGACGCGTTCGCTTTTCCACCAGACGATTTCCTGCAGCGCGGTGACCAGCAAAACGGTCCCGACGGCCAACCGGTCCGGCGCCAAGTAGCGCATCACCGGACGCGAGCTGTTGGCGAACAGGAGCGCAAACGCGCCGAAGAACGTCGCGCTCCCGAGATAGGCGACATTGCGCAGGAGCGTTTCCGAATAAGCGATGCGATGAAGATTGCGCGGCGGCCCCTCCGGCGCGTCCCCGGAAAAGAGCACCGCGTACTGCGTGAAGTAATCGGTTTCCTCGAGCAGCATCCACGCGGTTCCGATCAGCATGACCCAGAGTCCAACACGCTCGAGCCGGAGGCGCTTCTTGCGCATGCCGAAAACCGCGACCCCGCAGATGGTCGCCAGCACGATGTTCTGCAGGGACTCCAACAGGCCGAACTCCCGTCGCAACGCTTCCGGGATGCCCACGGTATCGGGACTCACCAGGTGGCGCAGGCCGGGAGCGTCGCTGTAGTAGCACGCGATGAGCGTGCCTACGAGGAACAGCGGCACGGCGCCGTAGAGCAGCAGCCGCTCACGGAGAGACGGCCGGTTCAGGATCACCTGCCAGGACACGGACTCAGGTTTAGCCCGAAGCCCCGACGCTCGGCAAGCGTCTGCGGAAAAAAGCAACACATGGCCTCTTGGCGCGTACCCCGGCGCATAACTCGACCCTCCGCGGATAACGGGCCGCATGAAAAAGGCGCTTGCGAACTTCGGGCTCAGCCTGTTGGCCGTGGTGGCGGGCCTCGCGCTGTTTTTCGGGATGGGCGCCGCGACGGACTTTTGGAACTTCGCGCTCGTGTTCCTGGGGCTCGGAATCGCGTCGGCCGGGCTCTTCTTTTGGCGCCGGCGGCCGCACTTCGCCCTCGCGGGTTTGCTCGGTGTGACCGCCGGCATGTTCGGTCTGTTCGGCGGCGGACCCGTGATCGCGGACGTGCATGTTTCGTCCTGGATGGGCTCCGTGTCCTTGATGGCGCTCTTCTGGCCGGTGACGGGTTTGTTCGCCGGCGGTCAATCGAGCTAGCGCGCGGAGCGGCGGCGGGAAATGATCGCACAGGCCGCGAGCACGGCGGTCACCAGCGCCAGCCCGACGAAGTAGTTGCCGAACCCGACCGCTTCGTAGGCGTCGATCGCGTTGTCACGGATGGCATCCAGGGGTTTGGAGCCGACGCCGACGTCCATCGTGACCGTCGCTACGGTCGCCACGAGCGCGTGCGCGAACAACGCGGCGATACACAAACGCGCCAGGCGCATGTCAGTTTCAACGCAGCCGCGTGCGGCGTTGCCGCGAGCGACTCACAAAAAAGGCGGAAGCTCGAATCCAAACCGTGTGATCACACCCGCGCTGTCGCGCGCCTTGCAAGGGCTGTGCGCAGGCGGGTCCCTTTTCCGCAGCCTTCCGTAACGCGGAGTTGCATCTTCGCTGACAGCGTTCCGTCAATTCGAGTCGCCGGTGACACCAGCGTCGCGAAGTTGGCGCACGAGCGCGTCGGGGTCGCGGCAACTGAAACAGTAGGTGCGTGCGTCGGTCTCGACCTCGACGGCGGTTCCGAAGGTGTTGATGTAGCCGACGCGCCCGTCCCGCCCCACACGCCATCCGGCGCCGGTAAACGTCCACAGCGAGACGTGGTCGGTCTTGGTGGAGCGGATCTCACCGACACCGAACGATTTGTTCCACGTGCGGAATCCGAACGTAAGTGTGCTTCCGTCGAACATGACGCGATACTGCGAGAACACGCGCGCCAGCAACGCCATGAGCGGCGCGCCCCCGGCATGCACCGCGAAGACGATCCACAGGCCGGTCGCCTCTTTGCCCTCGGCGTCGATCGCCGCACAAAGGACATACGCCGCAATCACCGCGAAGAGGACCGAAACCCCGTAGAGCAACCAGACCCACCAAGCGTTGCTCGTCTCCTCATACCGCGTCGCCATGATGGCGGCATCATACCGATGGCGGGTCGGCGGATTCGCTGCGCGTGCCGGGGCGAAGGAATCGATCTTGCGCGGCGGTTGATGTGGCCCGTGCGTCTCCGCCGACAGGCGCCGCGCTCAGACCAACTCGTATCCGGCCTTTTGGAGAGCGTCGGTGATCGCTCGGGCGTGGGCCGCGCCGCGGGTCTCGAGCAGCAGCTCGATCTCGACCTGGCCGAGCGGCACGTTGGCCGAATCGCGGCGGTACGCGATGTCCAACACGTTCATCTCGTGTACGCCCAAAAGTGTGAAGAGGCGCGCCATCTCGCGGGGTTTGCTTCCGCGGCGATCGATGAGGCGCAGGCGCACGGAGAGGTGGCGCTTCTGTTCGACCAGCGCGCGGCGGATGTAGCGCGTTTTCTCGAACGTGTCGAGGTTCCCGCCGGAGACGACGACCACGCAGGGCCCGGCGGGCGGTCGCACCTGGCCGCTCATGAGCGCGGCGAGCGCTGTCGCCCCCGCGGGTTCGGCACAGATGTGCGCGTGCTCATCCATCATCAGCATGGCGTTGCAGATCTGCGTGTCATCGACGGTGACCATCTCGTCCACGAGCCTGTGAATGATGTCGAAGCAAAGCTCGCCGACATGCTGCACCTTGATGCCGTCCGCGATGGTCTCCGCGTGCTCGCTCGGCAAGCGCTGTCCCGCATGAAAGGACGCGACCGCGGAGTCCGCACCCTTGGCCTGAACGCCGATGATCTTGGTGGCCGGACGCTTGGCCTTGATCGCCGTCGCGATACCGGAGATGAGTCCTCCGCCTCCGACCGGACAGATGATGGCCTCGACATCGGGTAGGTCGTCCAGGATCTCCAGCGCGATCGTTCCCTGGCCGGCCATCACGATCTCGTCGTCGAACGCATGCACGAAAGTGCCGCCGTCTGTGTCGCAGAGCTCTTGCGCGTGCGCGCACGCCTCGTCGAACGTCGCGCCGTGCAGCACGACGTCGGCGCCGTAGTTCTCCGTCGCTTCGCGTTTCGTGAGCGGAGCGAACTCCGGCATGACGATCGTGGCCTGCGCCCCCACCGACGCGGCCGCCAGTGCGACGCCTTGCGCGTGATTCCCGGCGGACGCCGCGACGATGCCGGCCGCTCGTTCCTTCTCGCTCAGGCTCAGGATCTTCGTGGTCGCGCCGCGCACCTTGAAACTCCCCGTGCGCTGAAAGAGCTCCAGCTTCAGGTAGATCTGGGCGGTGCGCCATCCACGCCGGTTCATGCTGGCGGGGAAGTGCAGCGGAGTCTTGCGAAACCGATCTTCGCCACGCAATGCCAACGCGGACTCGATACGCCTGCAATCGAGCATGTTTCTTCATCGGAACCTTTTGCATGCCACCTTGAAGGCACAATTCTGCCCCCCGGCAGGTTGCCGAAAAGCCCCAAACCAAGGGGGCTGAAGGGTCTCGGTCGGTGCCTCTTTGAACAATGACCCGCCATGATGGAAGCGCGGATCAGCATCATCACGCTGGGGGTTGCCGAGATGGATCGCGCGATTCGTTTCTATCGCGACGGTCTCGGCTGGCAGACCCCATCGAAAGAGGGCGACGACTGGGCGATCTTCCGGACTGCGGGCACCCGACTTTCGCTCTACCCGCGCGACAAACTCGCCGAGGACATCGGTCCCGGAGTGTCACCCGGCGATTGGACTTTCGGCGGCATCACGCTCGCGCACAACGCGCGGACAAAGGAAGACGTGGACGCGATTCTCGTGCAGGCCGAGCGCGCGGGCGGCCGCATCCTCAAGCGAGCACAAGATGCCGATTGGGGTGGGTACAGCGGTTACTTCGCCGACCTGGACGGGTATCCCTGGGAAGTCGCGTGGAGCACGAACAACCGTTTCGATGAACAGGGAACCCTCTGGGGTGGTCCGCTCGGCGAGCCGCCCTCGGCGTGAACTGAGAAGGGCAAGCCGGCTCTCGTGATCGGACGCATTGCTATTCGCGCTTGCGCATCGGGGTGTCGATGCCCTTGGTCGCGTCGGGCGCCACGTAGCAGTTTCCTCCAGGGACAAGCATGCCGACCTGCCTCTTGTAGTCGCGGTACTGGTCCCCGAACTCGACCTCGAGGTCGGGCTCTTCGAAGAACTTGAGCGCGACCAGGATGTAGGCGGTTGTGACCAGCGCGAACATCAGATGCCCGGCGGTCATGTGCGGCGTGGCCCAGAACGCGATGACGAAGCCTGTCTGGATCGGGTGGCGGACGAGTTTGTAGAAACCAACCACGCGGAACTTCGGCGAGAGGTCGCTGTCATCGTGCAGATGACGCCACACCTGCCGAAGCCCGAACAACTCGAAGTGATCGATCATGATCGTCGCTGTCGCCATGAATCCCCATCCGAAGATGCAGAGAGCCCAAAGGAGGCCGCTGGCCCAAATTGCATCGACCTGCCAGATCGTCGCGGACATCGGACGCCACTGCCAAAACAGCAGCGCGAACACGACGTTCGTTGCGAGCACGTAGGTGGAGCGCTCGATGGGCTCCGGGATGTAGCTCTTGATCCAGCTCTTGAATCCGCGGCGCGCCATGCCGCTGTGTTGCACGGCGAACAGCGAGAGCAGGAGCGTGTTGATGACGAGAGTTTCGCCAAGGGGCGCCTCGGTTCCGCTGCTGACGGAATGCGGCACGAGATCGCAGACGAACGCGATCGCATAGACCAACACACCCGCGAACATCAGGTAGCAAACCAAACCGTAGAGAAAAATCGCAGCCTTGCGCATCTGTCGGGTCCTCCTTGGCGGCTCCGATCGCCGCCATTGTGATGAATTCTCGGAATTCTCTAAGCGAGAAACTCTGGGTTTCGACCCGGGGATGAACGGACGGATTGGGCGGTCGCTTCAGGGACGAAGCTGCCGCCCTCTTTTTGGCGCGCTCCCTATAATCGCGCCCATGTCGCACCGGAAGGCCGCCGCCCTCGCACTCCTTGTGGGTTGGCTTGCCGTCGCCGCCGGTTGTGGCGAGAAACGCCCGCTGTTGCGTCTCGCGGTCACGACCTCGACGTACAACTCCGGATTGCTCGACGTGATCCTGCCGCCGTTCGAGAAGCAGGCGGGTGTATCGATCCGCGTCCTGGCGGTCGGAACCGGCCAGGCCCTGGCACTGGGCGAACGCGGCGAAGTCGACGTCGTGCTCGTGCACGCCCGCAAGCGCGAGGAACAGTTCATGGCCGCGGGCCACGGTGCGGATCATCGCGAGATCATGTCGAACGAGTTCGTCATCGCGGGACCGGCGTCGGACCCGGCCGGGATCTCCGGGCGGGACGCGTTGGATGCCCTGGTCCGGATCGCGAAGAAGCAGGCCGCGTTCGTGTCGCGCGGCGACGACTCCGGCACCCACATCCGCGAGCGCGACCTTTGGAAACAGACGGGGATTTCGCCGGCTTGGGATTCGTATTTCGAGGTCGGCCAAGGCATGGGCAAGAGCCTCACGATCGCGAACGAAAAGCTCGCCTACGTGCTCGTCGATCGGGCGACGATGCTGGCGCGCGAGAACACGGTGGAACTGGTTGTCCTGTGCGAACGGGGCAAGAACCTGCACAACCCGTACTCCGCGATCACCGTCCGCGCCGACCGGGTTTCGGCGGAGACGTTCCGCACGGCGCAACAGTTCCTGAAGTACCTGACCTCCGCCGATACGCGGCGCCGGATCGCGGGGTATCAGAAAAACGGACGCCCGTTTTTTGTGCCGGCGACTGAAACGGAGTGACGGTGGGGTTTTTCTGGGAAGGACTCCGGGAAGCCGCCAGGCTGGTCGTGTCGGGGGACGCCGCCACGTACCACGCCGTTTGGGTGTCCTTTTTCTGCACCGTCGTCGCGATCACCGCGGCCGGCGTACTCGCGATTCCCTATGGCGCGTGGCTCGGTCTGTTTCGTCCGCGCGGCCATCGCGCGCAGGTCTTCGCGCTGCGTGTCGGCATGGCGCTCCCGACCGTAGTGGTGGGCTTGATCGTCTTCGGGTTCCTGTCCCGGCGCGGATTGCTCGGCAGCCTCGATCTGCTCTACACGCAGGCCGCGATCATCATCGGCCAGTTCATCCTGGCGTTCCCGTTGTTGGGAACTCTGGCGCACGGGGCCGCGGCCGATCTCGATCGCCGCGTCGTGGAAACCGCGATCACGCTCGGGTCGGGGAAACGGCGCGCGCTCTGGGCCGTGTTGGGTGAAGTGCGTGTCGCCGTGGTCGCGGCGTACCTCGCGGCGTTTGGAAGATGTGTCACGGAGTTGGGCATCGCGTTGACCGTCGGCGGCAATCTGCCGATGCGCACGCGCACGCTGCCGTCGGCGGCCACGCTGGAAGTCACGCGTGGCGAATTCGGAAAGGCGCTGGCGCCCGGAATCCTGCTCCTTGTGCTCGCGTGCGGAGCGGCGCTGGTCACCCACCGCTTGAGCCGGGAGGCGCGGTCGTGATCGAGGTGCGCAACCTGCTCGTCCGTTTCGGCGAACTCGAGGCGCTGTGCATTCCGCATCTCGATGTGGAACCGGGCGGACGCCTCGCGGTGCTCGGCACGAACGGGTGCGGCAAGTCAACGCTGCTTCGCGTGCTCGCCGGTCTCTTGCCGCCGACCGACGGCGACGTGCGCGGTACTCCCGCGCCGGGCGAGGCCATCCTCGTCCATCAGAGCCCGTACTTTTTCCGCGGGACGGCCCGGGACAACGTCGCGCTGGCGTTGCGTTGGAGCGGCCGGCCGGTTGGCGAAGCGGACGAGTGGCTCGAACGTTTGGGCGCGCTTTCGTTCGCGGACCGGGCGGCGCACGTTCTCTCGGCGGGCGAACGCAGGCGCGTCGCGCTCGCGCGTGCGTTCAGCGTCCAGCCGAGCCTGCTCCTGCTCGACGAACCGTTGACCGGTCTCGATCCGGACGGGCGCGAGCGTGTGATCCCCCTGCTCGAGGCGTTTGAGAGCACGCTGGTGATCGCCGCACCGTCCCTCGATGGGCTCCCCTTAGAGCGGACCATCGATCTCTCGCCCACCCGTTGATCCTTGCTCGAGTCACCGACCGGGCCCCCATGGACACATCGGCTTCCGATCGGAACTCGCCCAGAACCCGCTGGTTGACCGGGTTTGTGCGGCGTCCTCAGTGCGGGCGACGAGTAGCCGATATGACAGTACGGTGGCCTAGCCGTGCGAGTTTGGGGGAACCCGATGAGCAACGGGCTATTCTCTGTCGGCCGACGAGGAAACCCTCGTCATCCCCCTGGAGTCAGCATGAACGTTTCCTCTGTGAATCCCGCATCTTCCGAATCGTCGCTTCGGTTCCCTCGTCTCGGCGTCTGGTTGTTGAGCCTGTGCATCGGGTTCGTGCCCGGTTGCGGTTTCGCGGCCGACGCGTTGTTGGACGCCATCGACGACGAGCTCAACGGCGACGACCCGAAGCCGGCGCCGGTGGACAACACTCCGGACGGCCCGGCCGGGGACACGGTGGTCGAGGTGGACTTGGCCGACGGCGAACGCCGCGTTGTCGGGGCGCCGTTCGACGATCCCGGAACCGGTGTCGGCGACGGGGCGAACGATCGCATGCTCGTTTGGGACCGCGACGATCTGGCGGTGTACGCCGTCGATCTCGCGTCGGGAACCCGCGATCTGATTTCCGGCGCAAGCGAAGGAAGCGGACCCGCCCTGGAAAGCGTGAGCGCGCTTGCACTTGGCGCGCCCGGTTCGCTTTTTGTGCTGCACACCGGCACGAACGGTCCCGAGGTGTTGCTGATCGATCTGTCCAACGGCAACCGCACGCCGGTCTCGGGACTTCTGGTCGGGTCCGGCCCGGCGCTCGACGCCCCGGCATCGCTGTCGTACGTATCGGCGGACAACAGCCTGCTCGTCTGGGACAACGATCCCGGCGAGTTGCTCGCGATCAACACGAGCACCGGCGTCCGTACCGTGGTCGCCAGCGCGAGTGTCGGTTCCGGTTCGACACCCGTCGACGTGACCGGCGCGGCGGTGGACGAGGCATCGAACATCCTCCTGATTCTCAGGCCGACGGCGCTACTGCAGGTCGATCTGACTAACGGCAACCGCAGCTCCATATCCAATGGTTCGAAGGGCTCCGGCGCACCGATCCAGGAAGGCATCGCATTGGAGTTGGACGAAACCGGCGGGATCGCGCTCGTGTTGCAAACGCTGCCTGCGCCCGGCCAGGTGCTCGCGGTGGATCTCGACGACGGCGATCGAACCGTGATCTCGGGCACCTCGACCGGCGACGGGCCGATGCTTGCCTATCCGAATTCGATCACGCGCGTTTCGGCCGACCTGGTCGTGGTGCTGAACCGAACGGATCCGTAGACTGCATGCTTGGTGGTGCGGGTCGCTCGATCCGCGCGGATGCAGGACAACGAAGGGCAAAACACGAAACTGATGGGCAGGCTCTGGCGTTCCACGCGTCGGGCGTTTCTCTCCGCGGCGCAACGGTTCGGCCAGAACTGGGCCGAACTCGTTTTGTTCGCGCTCGTCTTCCAAGCGGCGCAAACCGTGTTGCTCGCGCCGGCTGGCCACTGGGCGCTCGCCCGCATCGTGTCCGGTTCCGGCGACGTCGTCCTGGGCAACGAAGAGATCGCGCTGTTCTTGCTCTCGGCTCGTGGCGCGATCGGCCTGCTCGTCATCCTGCTTGCGCTGTTCACGGTCGATGTCGCCCAGCGCGTGGGTATGCTCTGGATCGGCGCGCGGGCGCTGCACGGAAAAGACGGAACCGCCCATGAAGCCCTGATGCGCACCGTGGTGTTGGCGCCGCGCCTCCTGCGCCTCACGGGGCACCAACTCCTGCGCATCCTGTTGTGGATCGGGCCGGTGCTCGCGTTCGCGGGCGCCGTGTTCTATGCGGTCGTCGCCGATCACGACCTCTTCTATCTCGTGTCGGTACGTCCGCCGCCGTTTTGGTATGGCGTCGGAGGTTTGAGCGTGCTCGGTCTCCTGGGGCTGATCTTCCTGGTGCGCCTTCGCATCGTCTGGGTCTATGCCCCGGCGCTCCTGCTTTTTGAGGAGTGCGCGCCGCGGACCGCTCTGCGGCGAAGCCGGGACATGGCACGAGGGCACTTCCGTGAGATCGCCGCGCCGCTTTTGCTCTGGTGGCTCGGGGTCACCGTCGCCGGGTCCGCGATGGCGGCCGCGCTGCTTTGGATCGGCGAGCGCGCCACCTCGGGTGCGGGGAGCCTGGACGCGACGCTGGCGATCGCGGCCGGACTCGTGGCCGCGCACGTCCTACTCACCGGCTTCCTGGTGTTCGCCACGTGGGCGGGAGAGGCGATGATCACGCTTCACCTGTATCGCCGGGAACGCACCGAAACGATCGTGAGCGCGCCCGAGACGAGTCGCCGCAAGAAACACTCAAGATTGTTTCCGCTCGCAATCGCGGGCGCGCTGGTCATGCTCGGGATCGTGACGGCACGGATCGTAGCCGGCCTTGCCGATGTCGAACGCGATGTTTCGGTGACTGCCCACCGCGGCGATTCGGTGTCGGCGCCCGAGAACTCCCTCAGCGCAATCCGCGCGGCGATCGACGCGGGCGCGGATTACGCGGAGATCGACGTCCAGGAGATCGCGGACGGGTCGATCGTCGTGTTTCACGACACCGATCTGAAACGCATCACCGGATCGCCCAAGAAGATCTGGGAGGTCGATCTGGACGAGGTGCGCGCCCTCGACGCGGGTTCCTGGTTTTCCGAGGAGTTTCGCGACGAGCGAATCCCCACACTCAAAGAGGCGATCGCGGTCGCACGCGGCCGCATTCGCCTGAACATCGAACTCAAGTTCCACGGGCGGGAGAAACGGTTCGTCGAGTCCGTGCTCCAGATCCTGCGCACGGAGAAGTTCGAGGCGGACTGTGTCGTCAGCTCTTTGCACCTGGAGGGTCTCAAGGAGGTCCGCCGCCGCGCGCCCGACCTTGTGATCGGGTTCATCGTGTTCGAAGCCGTCGGCGACCTGACCAAGCTCGATGTGGAATTTCTGAGCCTGCGGGCCGCGATCGCCACGCCCGGCCTCGTCGACCGCGCGCGGCGCGTCGGAAAGACCGTGCACGTCTGGACGATCAACACCGACTCCGAGATGGCCTATTTCGTGGACCTTTCCGTCGCCAACATCATCACGGACAAACCCGCGCTGTTGCGCCGCGTCTTGAACGAACGCAACTCGCTCGACGATCAGGAGAAACTCCTCCTGGCGCTCCACCACTGGTGGGCCCGTTGACACCGTGACCCGGCTGCCTTAGCGTCGTGGTGCGGTCGGCGCGTGGTCCAACCCCGGTCGCGGAGTTGCACCCATGAATCGCGCCCCCCGGCTTGCGCTGGCCCTTCTCGCATCTTTTTGCGTCGCGTTGCTCGCGACACGCGCTCCCGCGGCCGACGACATCTCGGCGATGCTCGAGCCGCTCGTGAAAAAGCACTGCGTTCCCGCACTCGGTGGTGCGATCGTCGATCTCGGCGGACTGCGCGCGGTGGGCGCCTTCGGAAAACGGCGCGCGGATCGCGACGAACCCGTGACCAAAAACGACAAGTGGCATCTCGGGTCCTGCACCAAGTCGATGACCGCGACCCTCGCGGCGATCCTGGTCGAACGCGGCGACCTCTCATGGGACCTCAAGCTGAAAGACGCCTACCCGAAATTGAAAGTCGATGCCGGCTACCGGGAGGTGACTCTCGCACAACTCCTGACCAACCGCGGCGGCCTCCCCACCGACCTCTCCGCGCACGGACTGTGGGGCCGCCTCTGGCAATTGCAGAGCGAGCCGCCTGCGCACCGGCAAGCGCTGGCCGAAGGTGTGCTGGCCCATCCCCCCAAAGTCGGCCCCGGCACATATCTGTATTCAAATGCCGGGTTCTCGATCGCGGGAGGCATCTGCGAGCGTGTCTCCAAAAAGGCATATGAGGAGCTCATCGCCAAAGAGATGTTCGTGCCGCTCGGCATGACGAGCGCCGGTTTCGGCGCGCCGGGCAAAGTAGGCAAGTTCGATCAGCCCTGTGGCCACAGCACCGACGGCACCCCGGTTTCGCCCGGTCCGGCCGCCGACAACCCGCTCGCGATCGCCCCCGCCGGCCGCGTACATTGCACGCTCGAGGACTGGGCGCGCTATGTGCGCTTGCATCTGCGCGGGGCGAAGGGACGCGCCACGCCCGAGAAAACGCCGCTGTTGGCGCCCAAAACGATTCAGATTCTGCACAAGGCGCCGGATGCCGGAGGCGGTCACTACGCGTTCGGCTGGTCGCGCCCGGAGCGCTCCTGGGCGGGCGGCCAGGTGCTCACCCACTCGGGTAGCAACACGATGTGGTATTGCGTCGTGTGGGCGGCGCCCGAGCGCGGTTTCGCGGTGCTCGCGACGTGCAATCAGGGAGGCAACAACGCGGCCATGGCATGCGATGCGGTCGCGGCGACGCTGATTCGGTACCACGCGACGCGACGCAGCGGAAACGGTTGATATCATCGTCGCAGAGATGGTTCCGAGATGATTGAAATCCAGCAGGACCGCGCGCTGTTTCGCGTCGCCGCCAAAGGAAAGATCGAAGCGGCGGATTTCGACCGCGTAGCGCCGCTCGTCGTGACGGCGGCGCGCGAGCACGGCCACATCCGGCTGCTTTTCGACTTTGCTGAGTTCGGCGGCTGGGCGGACACCGGCGCTGCGGCGGCGCAGTTTCGTTTCGTGAAGGATCACCACCGGATGGTCGAACGCATCGCGGCGGTCGGCAAGAAGGAGTGGCAACGTTGGGTCTCGTCGTTCGCCGGCGTGTTCTTCGCGCCCGAGATCCGGTTCTTCGAGCCGTCCGAACGCGCGAACGCGGAAGCGTGGTTGGCGCAGGTGGAGTCGGGCGCGTTTCTCACCAATCCCGGGGCGCGCGGAGCCGTCGGCGCCATCATGGACGAATACGCACGCGCGGCCGGCGAGTTCTGCTTCGTTCTCGAGACGTTTTCGCAGGAGGAGTTCGAGGCGGAGCGCGAGACCACCGATCCCGACTGCATGTCGCCCAAGACCATCGCGATTCATGCGTGCCGCGCCGCCCGGGGGTACGCCGCGCATCTCGGCCGCGCGCTGGATCCGGACTACGCTCCGCCGGAATGGCCGAGCATGGAATCACTCCGGCAACCGGCGGACACTCGACTCCTGCTCGCCGCAACGCTGCGCCACACCGAGACCGTGTCCGCGAAACTCCGCGAGATTCCCGACGACACGGTCTCGTCGATCCGCTTCGAGGTCCCGTGGGGATCGATCTACGATCCGGAGAGCCTCCTGGAACACGCGATCTGCCATTTGCTCCGCCACCGCCGCCAGCTGGAACGCTGGCGACTGTAGGGCGGAGAGCGACGGCAACCGGCTTCAGCGCATCGGAAGCCGGTCGGTGGCCGCCCACTGCTTCGCCGGCTGATCGAGCGCTGCGACGAGGCCCTTGATGCGCTCCAGGTCGGTGGCCGTTGCATGCACCGCAATCGAGTTTCGGGGCGCGTAAGCCACCACGCGTGCGCGCAGCGACTTGGCCGCGGGCATGCGGCTCTTCACGACGGCCGGTGCTTGCGGTGTTTCGAGGAGACGCATGATCGTTGCCGCCATCTCGTCGGCTTTGGCGAACTTGAGCTCGATGGACCGCATCAACACGCGCTGATCGTCGCGCTCCGTGTCGATCTGCGCTGCGATGCGCGCCATCACCGCGACGTTCGGTGCGAAGTCCGTGACGATGAGGGCCTTCGCGTCGCGCACCTCCATGACCCGGCCGATGCCGGCGGGGGTAACGAGCACTGAAAATGCAGTGCGCAACTGGGCGAGATTATCCATGTTCCGGATCGGCAGGACCGTCGTGATCATCTTTCCGTGACGGTCGGCGTACTCGTTGATCCGTTGGTGGTCCACGAACTCCGCGCGGTTCTTCAAGAGCATGTTCGTCGACCGGCTTCCAGCGACGACATAGACTTCGTAGCCCTTCGGCCCCACCGGGGCGACCGTGAGTTCGAAGAAGCTCAGAACCGCCGTGCAAAGGTCGAAGAGACGCGCTTTCGGAATGGTGTGGGAAAAATCCATGCCCGCAGTCTGATTACGTAGGCGCTGATCGTTCGGGTCGTACACGAGTTTCCGGCCGGTTTGCACGGCCATCGCGTCGAGTATCTCGGTAACCGGTTGGCCCTTCGCGAACTTCAGGGTCACGAGTTCGGGGGCTTGGTCCTGCGCGCCGGCGAGGGTCGCGATCAGAAGGAACGGGACAAGTACGAGCGTCGTTTTCATTTTTGGACCTCCATCGTGTTGCCCTTCGGACGCACGGCGAGCACCGCTTCTTCCCGTTCGTCTGCGATTCCGAGTTCCGGTGCCGGCAAAACCGGGAATAATGGGCGCCCATGCGACACCGTCTGATGCTCATGACGCTCACGCTGGTCGGATGCTCCGCCGCACTTCTCGCCGGCGAACCCAAGGACGAGGACCGCCGCAGTCTGGCTTCGTGGAAAGAGCTCGATGCGCCGTTTACGCAGCTCGAGTGGGTCGACGGTATCGAGTTGGCCGAGGGCACGCGCGGTCTGCGCGATGCGTTCCCGTTTCTGACCGCCAAACGCGACAGCGAGACGTTTCAGATCACGAACGACAACCTCAGCCACTTCCTGGACGCGGACCCGGACGGGAAGGTCATCCACAACTCGAAACAAGCCGTCGAAGCCGTTCGGTTCTTTCTCGCCGGACCCTTGGTTACGACGGAGGAAGCCGGCAAACGTGTTGCGGCCGTCGCGGCCAGCCTGCCCAAGGCCGCGGGGTGCGCGATCCGCGCAGGGACGATGCCCGCCGCCGAGCCGCGCGCGGTTCGCGTGGAGGAGACGCGGGGCGGCACCACGCTCGGTTATTGGAAGGTCACGTTGTTCGGACTCGAGATGAGCCGGCGGTTGCGCTTGGTGCAGATCGACGCCAACGTCACGGAGAAAGGCCTGATCCAACGGAAGGTGATCGCGTGGGTGGATGGGCCCGCGCTCACATGGCAGACGGCCTACTTGCGCCCGCCGGCCGTCGCCGACCGTCGCGCCGAGGAGCAGCGGCAACGCCTGGCGCACCACTCGATGATCCAGCTCGCGAAAGCCGCGGGCCTGAGCAAGGATCGCAAGACCGTATGGGCGCTCAGTCGCGTGCTGCGGCTACCGAGCGACTACAAAGAGCTTCTGGGGGATCCCGGGCTCGAGGCCGAGGAGGACCAGGTGCGCCTCATGACGATCGAACTCCCGGACTCTTCCAGACTCATCGTTAACTCAAAGGCCGCTGCGCCGGACCGGCCCCAGATCGTCACCTCGGTGGCGCTGAACGTGACCGTCGAGATCCCGGGACAGGGCACCGCGACCACGGTTTCGCACTTCCGTCGCTGAGCCGAGCCGTTCATGGGTGCGCCCGGTTACCCTGTTGCGCCCCATGCTCGCCGCTCAGCTTGATGACGCATTGCACGCGCTCGGTTACGAGTCGTTCCGGCCCGGGCAGCGCGAGTCCATCGAGACCCTGCTGGAGCGCAGGCGGCTGCTGTTCGTGGCCCCCACCGGCGGCGGAAAGAGTCTCACCTATCAGTTGCCGGCCGTCGCGTTGCCGGGCACGACGTTGGTCGTTTCGCCCCTGATCGCGCTGATGCAGGATCAGGTTCGCGCGCTCAACGAACGAGGTGTCCCGGCGACGTTCTTGGCGTCGACCCTGGACGCGCGCGAGTTGCGCCGCCGCGCGGAGGCGGCCGCCGCCGGGGAATTCAAGCTCGTCTACCTCGCGCCGGAGCGCCTCGCCCAATCGCGCGGACTCCTGTCACGGCTCGACTGTCCGCTTGTCGCGATCGACGAGGCGCACTGCATCAGCGAATGGGGCCACGACTTCCGGCCGGAGTATCTGCTGCTCGGGGATTTGCTGCGATGGCTGCCGGACGCCGCGATCCTCGCGTGCACCGCCACCGCGACACCGGTGGTTCGCGATGAGATCGTCGCGCGCCTGGGACTGCCGGCGGACACTCCGCAAATCGTTCGCGGGTTTGCGCGGCCCAACCTCGAACTGCGCGCCGTCGATCCCCGCGACCGCGCGGATCGCAACCACCAGATCGACGAGCTGCTTCTGGAAGCGATCGGCGATCCCAAGAGTGCCAACGGTGCGGCGATTGTCTATGCCGCGACCCGCAAGCAGGCCGAGCGTGAAGAGGAACGGCTGGCTGCGGCCGGTTGGCGCTCCGGCTGCTATCACGCTGGTTTCTCCGGACAGGACCGCGAGCGTGTGCAGGAGGCGTTTTCGTCGGGCGCGCTCGACGTGGTGGTCGCGACCAACGCGTTCGGGATGGGGATTGATCGTGCCGACGTGCGCGCGGTCGTCCACCTCTCGCCGCCCAGCTCCATCGAGGCGTACTACCAGGAGGTTGGCCGCGCGGGCCGCGACGGCGATCCCGCGTGGGGACTGCTGCTCATCTCGGCCGCCGATCTGCACACTCGCCGGCGCCTGATCGAGATGGATGTCGACGGGATTCAGAAGTCCGACGAGATCGTTGAGCACAAGTGGGGATTGTTCCTGGAGTTGATGCGGTTGGCCGAGGGCGGAAGCTGCCGCCAGGCCGCGATCCTCCGCTACTTCGGTTCCGAGGAGCCGATGGCGCGCGATGGGTGTGGCCGCTGCGACGCGTGCAAGAGCCTCTCGTCGGAGGACCACGACCCCGAGGAGGTGACGCTGCTGGTCCGCAAGGCGCTGAGCGGTGTGGCGCGCGCCCAGGGGCGATTCGGCATCGGGGTGGTCGCGAAGCTGCTCAAGGGCTCGGCGGATTCGCGCCTCGAGTGGTCGGGCCTCGACAGCGTGTCGACGTTCGGCGCGCTCAAGGAGCATCCCGAGGACTGGCTGCAACGCCTGTTGCGGCGGTGCGTCACCGCGGGCTGGATCTCGTTCACGAACCAGGAGCGGCCGCTGGTCGTGCTGACGGACGAGGGGCGCGCGGTGATGCTGGGCGAACGGCCCGCGAAACTGATTCCGCCGCCGGCGCGCGGGCCCGCGCCGAAAAAGGGAAGGAGCGGTCGCGCGTCGGTTGTCCTCGACGACTTGGACGACACCGGCCGGCGCATCTTCGAGGACCTGCGCGCGTTTCGTCTCGAGCAGGCCAGTACCGAGGGCGTGCCGCCCTATGTCGTCGCCAGCGACCGCACCCTCCGCGAGTGCGCCGTGTTGCGGCCGCAAAAGCGCGCCGAGCTGCTGCACGTCCACGGCATCGGCCCCGCCAAGATCGAACGCTACGGCGAAGCGATACTGCGCATCATCAGCGCGCACTGAGCTCGAGTCGGCTCTCGTCCCGCGGCCGGGTTCTTGAAACCGGCACGGGTCGCGCGGGAGCCCGCACTCTAGGCGGGTTTCGGACATCGGCCGCACGGCCGTATCACCTGGTTTGGGTGCAGGACGCTCGAACGGCTGCGCGCCAAGCCATTCAGGACAGACGGGTTACGACGGGCCGCTGCGGCGCCGCATCTGGCCCAACTCGCGCGCCGCCGCCCTTCTCATCCAAGCTCCCAGGCAACCCGGCCCGTCCGAGGCTCCGAATCCGTAGAATCAACCCCCATGGGTACCGGCGATAGCCCGCCGTTTGTCGCGGCTTACACCCTCGTGCTCTTCCTGGCCGGAGTCATCCTGCTGTTGATCGTCTGGGTGTTGAGCGACTACGCGGCGGCGGGCGACCTCGCGCCCGACTTGATCCCGTATGTGGTCGTCTCCCACGTCGTCATGGGCGCCGCGGCAATTGTCGGCGCTGTACTCCGCCTATTCCGCGCGTCCGGCGCGCGCGTTGCGACGCGGATCGCAAGCCTCCTGCTGATCCTCTGGATCCCGACCGGCACCGCGCTCTTCGTCTGGTGGCTCGTCGACGTCCGCAAGCGCGAGGCCCCGTAGCTCCTGCCGCGTTCCCACCCACGGCCGATGTACGGAGTCAGGTGACTTTTTTGGGAATCGCCGTTGCGCACGCTCGCACGCGACACGCCAAAGTTCAGACCGAGTTTCGTTCCCTTTTCCATGTTCGCTGCGTGGCAGCGATCACGGCGTAGTGGCGTGAGGCGTTGCTCAGCTCAACGTGGTCCTTTACGTCGCGAAACGCGCTAGATGTGTGATGGCCGACGCGCATTCCGATCTCGCGGTACGTGCAACCGGCGAGCTTGGGCGGACTCGCGCGCAACCGACTCGGGTTCACGCACCCGGTTGGTGTGGCGAGTACTCCCGCACGATCTTGTCGGTAACCGGGTGGATGCGCTCCCCATCGAAGTACTGCTCCCGGTAGCGTACGATCAGCTTCTCGATGGGCTCCTGCCCCGTGAACCGAGGCAGAGTTCCCCAGTAAAATAGCTGCCCGCCCGGCGCCTTGAGCCAGACCGGGCAGACCCGCTTGCGGCAGCCGGCGTTGAAGTTGTGCAGGAACGCGGTGAAGTAGCGGTCATGCTTCGCGACCAGCTCGCGATCGTAGCGACTCGTGCCGAGGTTCTCTTTCGCCCGCGAGATTCCGGAGAGGTCGTCGCCGACGGCGTGAATCGCATCGAAACACGACCGATCGTCGGTCTCGCCAAGATGCCCGTTGAGGCGTTTCTCGTCGGACAGGAAGTCGCCATACGACTGCCCGAATGTGCGCTCGTGGGGGCACATGAAGTCGGCGTACAGTCCGTACCATGTGCCGCTCTCGCGTCCTTTCACCTCGTAGTGGACGCGACAGGCGAACGGCGTGTCCCACCAGCTCAGCTTGTGCGGTCGCCATAGCTTTCCACGCAACGGGAACACAAGCAGCAACGCGATTCCCAGGAATCCTGTCTGCAAGCCGAAGAGGTCAGCGGCGAGTTCGGCCGGCAAGCGGAACACCACGGCAAAGAGCAGCGCCTCGACGATCACGAACTGCCAGAACAGGATGCCACTCAGGAGGAACACCATCAGATGAAACGCCGCGAAGGCGGCCAGCAGGACGAGGCAGAGGCGCCGATCGAAGAGGATCAGCGCCGAGCCGACCTCGATGACGGCGCTGAGGGCCTGGAGGAGCGGGGCGAACGGCCGAATGAACCGGACGGTTCGAATCACGACACGCTCCGGCAAGAAGCGCAACCAACCCCATAGATAGGCCGAAACCGGCATCGAGTCGATGCGGTTGTCCCGGATCCAGGTGTACCAACGCGCCCCCAGTCGAAGTTTTCCGAATCCCGGGACGACGAAGTGGGATGCGCAGACCACGAGGAACAGGAACAGCACCGGCACTGTGAGGTCGAACACCGGCGCTGTCTGTCGCACCCTGCCCAGCACGCCGAGGACCGGCACGGCTCCCACGCAGGCGAGAAACATCAACATCATCCGGATGGGCAGGTGCTGGTGGTGATCGTAGGATCGCAGCCAGGTGAGGCCCGTGTGCAGCACGATGACGAGGAACGCGGGATGGATCCAGACTCCGGCGCATGCGAGCGCCATCAGGACACGTTCGAAGAGAAATGTCCTTCCGGTTGCCAGATCGACATCAATGGTCACCGCGCGCCAGGTCACGACGGCAGTGGAGAGCAAGACAATGGGTCGAACGAACCCGTCCGCGTCGATGCGACTCCAGAGCCACCAGGGAGTCAGGGCGAAGCACAGCGCCGTAAGGACCAGCGGTGTAGTCCACGTGCTACCAAAACGTCTCCGAATCGACGAGAGATGCGCCTGGTGCGCATCCCCCAACAGGTCGTTCTTGTAGGCGAAGACCGGGGAGAGTCTCCAATATCCCGTGATGCCGAACTGCCACACGCCGAAAGTCAGCAAGGCGAACGCGACGATGAACAGTTGAGCCGTGGACATCGGTGCCTCACGCGGCGACAGCCTAGCCGGTCCCCGTTCGAGCAGTACTGTCGCTTTGCGCGCCGAGCGCAGGACGCCTCAATGGCTCGCAACGAGCCTGGCAGAACTCGAGTATCTTCGCGGCTCGGTTGTCCCAGGTGTGCGGGATCACATCGATCCGCGCCTGACACGCCAATCCGGCAGCCTGCTCATGATTGCCGGCGACGAATCGCAGTTGTTCAGCCAACGACGTCGGATCATCCGGCGTGAACAGCCGGCAGTTGCGGTCGTTCGCCAGATGTCCGCTGAACACCGGCAGGTCACTGGCGATGATGGGACGCTCGGCGGCCATGTACTCGAACAACTTCAGCGGCGAGGTGACCGCCGACTGGGCATGTCTTGCGGAGTTCGGCAGCACGCACGCATCCGCCGCGGCAAGGTACATGGGCACGTCGCCGTACGACACGAATCCGGGAAAGTGAATGTTCCGCGCACCGTCTGCCGCGGCTTTGCACTTCGAGATGTCACTCTCAAAACCACCCAGGAACAGGAAGTCCATGTCCGGCAATTCCTGCGCCGCCTGGATGAGGGTGAAGACACCCTTCTTCTCGTAGAGGTGTCCGCTGTACACAACCAGGAACCGGCCCGTGTCGAGTTCCAACCGTCGCCGCGCCGTGTTCCGATCCGGGAGATTGCCAAACGCCGGCAGGTCGACGGCGTCGGGGCACACAAGGATCTTCTCAGGCGGCATACCGACGTCGCGGAATTGAGCTGCCAGTCCCTGCGTGATGGTCACGAGTCCGACAAACGCCTCCTCACGGCAGCAAGCGGCGATGTGCCTGAAACTCCGTTTGGTGGGCGGCTCGTGTTGTTCACAAACGGTCCATAGTCCCATCTTGACGGCGCGACAGGCGGCCTTCGTCAACCGGGTGAACACCAAATCGGCTTGCTCACGCTGCGCATATCGGACTGGCCGGCGAACAAAACCCCGCGCGCAGGATTGCTGGTTGATCCCCCTGAGCGGCGCGCGCCACGATCCGAATCGCACGATCGGAAACGGATCGCGAACGGCGTACCAACGCTCATGATCGAATTTCGGTAGGAGAAAATGCGCCCAATGCGTCTGCGTGAGCAATCGAAAATCCGTCACGATGCGGCTGAATGACTCGGCCATCCGCATCGTCTGGATGCTGTTCGCCCTACGGGAGGGGAGGTTGCCCATGGAAATGTGGATCAGCCGCATGACGAACGCGGGATTGTACTCACGCCGCAAGGCGGGGTCCCACTAGTCCCAATTGCGCACCGAGGCCACCAGGCACTGCTCCTTGTACAGCTCGAAGTACCGGCCCCTCGCTTTCACCAACTCGGCGTGCGCGCCCTGTTCGACGATACGGCCGGCTTCGATGTAGAGAATGCGGTCGGCCGACCGGATGGTGCTGAGACGGTGGGCGATCACGAAGCTCGTGCGGCCCAGGAGGACCTGTTCCAGTCCCTTTTGGATCCGCCGCTCGGTTTCCGTGTCCACCGACGAGGTCGCCTCGTCCATCACCAGGATCTGGGGTTGGGCAAGCACGGCCCGGGCGAAGGAGATCAGTTGCTTCTGTCCCGTCGAGAGGCGCACGCCGCCTTCGCCGACTTCCGTCTGCAACCCATTTTCCATCTCGGAAATGAAATCGTGCGCGCACGCGAGTTTGGCCGCATGGCCGACCTCTTCGTCCGTCGCGTCCAACCGGCCATAACGGATGTTCTGCGCGATCGGTCCGCTGAACAGGTGCGGGGACTGCAGCACGATGCCGAGCTTGGATTGCAGCCAGTGCAGGCTTCGATCGCGATAGTCCACGCCGTCGAACAACACGCGACCGCACGTCGGCTCATAGAACCGGCACAGCAGATTCACGATCGTCGTCTTCCCGCCGCCGGTCGGCCCGACGAGCGCGATCGTCTCGCCCGCGCGCACCGTGAGATCGAGATCCTGGAGCACCCACGGGCTCTCGGGCCCGTAGCGGAACCCGACCTTCTCGAAGCGGACGGTCTCGATGTCCTCCTTCCCGCCGTCCGCGGCGGTTCCTGCCGGCGGTGGCGACACCTCCGAAGCGGCCAACGCGGCCCGCACCGACTCGGAGTCCCGGATTTCGGGTTCGGTTTCGATGAGGCCGAGCACGCGCTCCGCATTGGCCTGCGCCATCTGCATCTCCGCGAACCAGTGGGCGAGGTTGTGGATCGGCTCGAAGAGCTGCCGCGCGAAGCTGATGAACATCACGAGCACGCCGACGGACAGCGCGCCGGCACCCACCTCGAACCCGCCGACGATGAGCGCACCGGCGGTCGCGAGGCTTCCGATGACGAGCACCAGCGGCAGGTACGCGGCCGACAAAAGCGCGTTGCGCACCGACGCGCCGTACATCTCACCCGTGAGGTTTTGGAATTCGACCTGGTTTTCCTGTTCGCGCACGAACACCTTGCTCGTGCGATCGCCCATGATCAACTCGTTGAACGACGCCGTGATCTTCGAGTTCGTCTTTCGCTGGATGCGCGCCGCGAGCAGGATGCGTTTGCGGAAATAGCTGCTGACCATCGCGAGCAGCGGGATCGAAAGCAGGACGACAACGGCGACGCCGGCATCGAGAACAAACATCACCGCCGCGGTCAATCCGATCACGGCGACGCTCCAGCAGAGGTCGAGAAACCCCCACGACAGGATGTTGGACAACCGTTCGCAGTCCGAGGTCATGCGCGCCATCAGCCAGCCCACGGGACGCCGGTCGTAAAACGAAAAAGAGAGTTGCTGGAGGTTGCGGAAACCGTCGCGCCGGATGTCGTGGCTGATTCGACAGCGGAGATATCCCGTGAGCCGGATGAAGGCCCAGATGCTGGACGACAGGAGCAACAGCAAGCCGGCGTACGCCCACGCGTAGGGGGCGATCGGAACCGCCGCGCCGGCCTTGACAGCCGCTTGGACCTCGTCGATCAGCATGCCCGTCACGACGGGTAGACCCACATCCGCCACGCCCGTGGTGACGGCCGTCACGGCCAACAAAATCACGCGCCACCGGTATGGCCGCGCGTACGAGATCAGCTTGCGCCAATGCGCGAAGCGGATCTCTTGGGGTTGTGTGTCGTCGTCGATCCAAGCACTCATGACGTCGTCTCCCGCTCGAGTTCCTCCTCGAGCGCTCCCTGAATCCGCCACAGCCGCCGGTACGGGCCTTCCTCGCGAACGAGCGATTCGTGATCGCCGGACTGCACGATGCGTCCCGCCTCGAGCACGAGGATGCGATCGGCGTGCGCCACCGTCGAAAGACGGTGCGCGATGAGAATGCTCGTCCGGCGGCCGCGACGCCGGCTTAGCGCCTCGAGGATGCGCCGCTCGGTCTTCGTATCGACGGCGCTCAGGGCGTCGTCGAGAACCAGAATGGGCGGATCCTTCAACAGGGCACGAGCAAGCGCGACACGTTGGCGCTGCCCGCCGGACAGCGTCACGCCACGCTCCCCCACCAGCGTTTCGTAGCCCTGTTCGAAGTCCTTGATGGAGTGGTGCACACACGCGTCCATCGTGCTGGCTTCAACGTCGTACTGCGACGCGTCGCCCCGCCCCACACGGACGTTGGCCCCGACCGACCTCGAGTAGAGGAACGGCTCCTGCATCACGACGCCGATCTGGCTGCGCACGTAGCTTCGCGAAAGCGTGTTCAGTTCGTGTCCGTCGAGCTGCAGAGATCCGCCCTGGTAGTCGTAGAGGCGCAGAAGCACGGAGACGATCGCCGTCTTGCCGGATCCCGGAGGGCCCAGGATCGCGAGCGTCTCCCCCGGCCGAATCTCGAAGTCCAGGCCGCGCAGGACGGATGCTTCCGGGCCGAACCCGAATTCGAGCCCGGTCGCCTTGATGGCTCCGCGCAGAGGTTCGTCCGGAACCGTTTCGTGCGAAGACTCCTCCGTGGCGTGCAGAACCTCGTCGATCCGGCCGATGGCGACGGTCGCCTTGCCGGTGTCGGCGAGCACACGCCCAAGGTTGCGCACCGGCCAGATCACCATGCCGACCGACGTGAAAAACGCCATGAAGGTGCCGACGCTGATTTCGCCGGCGAGCATGAATTGGGAACCGACGACGATACACACGCCGATCTGGCCCACGCATAAAATGTCCGAAACGCACCAGTACGTCGCCATGAGACGCATCAACAGGTAGTTCGTGTCGCGGAACTCGCCGTTTCTCTCGTCGAACTTCTGCTGTTCGTATTCCTGGCGCGCAAACGCGCGAACGACACGGATGCCCGTCAAGTTCTCCTGCAACACGGCGGTCATCCGGCCTTCCGCTTCGTCCTGAGCGAGAAAGAGCTTGCGCACACGCCGGAAGAAAATCAGCGCAAAGACAACGATGATCGGCATCAGACAAAGCGAGATGAACGCCAGTTTGGTGTGCAGCATCAAAAGCAGTGGTACGACACACACCAACAGGAGCCCCGCGCGTGCGATCTCCACGATCTGTGCCGCGAGAAACACACGCAGCGTCTCGATGTCGGAGCTGCAACGTTGGAGGAGATCCCCGGTCTCCACCCTGTCGTGATAGGTCGCCGGCAAACGCCCGAGGTGCTGGTAGATCCGATCGCGAAGCCGGCGGACGATGCGCTCCGACGCCATCGCCGCGCCGCGGCCGCGGAGATAGTGAAACCACCCCGCCACGGACGTCGCCAACACGATGAACGACCCGGCCGCCCAGAGCACGCCGGACTCGCCAAAGCGCAGCCCCAGCACCGTCGCGGCGCCGTCGAGATGGTCGAGCGCCTGCTTGAGCAGCAACGGAACGGCGAACGCAACGCCGACGCTCGCCGCCAGGGCGGCCGCCGCGCGTGCGTAGCTTCTCCGCTCTCCTTGGGTCAGCTCCCAAAGCGCTCGACTTGTTCGACTGGACATCCTCGGCTCCAGCCGTCTGCAATTCAGTTCATTTGGTGTCGAGCGGGCGGTGACGGCAGACGGCAAACGAAAAAACCCGCTCGTGGGCTGAGCGGGTTTCTGCACGGTCTCAAAACCGCGGGATCAGTACACGCTCAGAGGGGGTTGTTACCCCCGGGGGAAACGCGGCGTGTAGTGATGATCATCTAATACTTCCTCCGACCTGCGTCGCAGGATAGCCCCGGATGCACTCAGCGCAAGCCAGAATTCCTTGATTCAAGGGCCGGACTGCCGGCGCCGATGTTCCTAGTGATGGATTGGGTCCGGGACTTCCTCAAGCGCCTTTGGGGATGTCCTGCCCGCATCGAAGCCGACCCGCCGGCTCGCCGCTTGCTCGCCGTGTTCCTCACTCTCGACCTGGTGTTCATGGCGACGACGATCCTTCATTACCTGCACTACAGCCATGGCCTGGGCCCGGATTTCACCGGAGACAAGAACTGGGGAGTCGGCTTCGAACGGAGTTATCCCGAGCTGTTCAACTACGCGCAGGTCGCGTTGTTGGTCGGCCTGCTCGCCTTCACATGGGCGCGTTCACGTAGCCCGGCCTACCTGGTCGCGATGCTAGTGTTTCTCATCGTCCTGCTCGACGACTCTCTCTCGATCCACGAGATCTGGGGCGCGTGGCTCGTTCACGAGATCAAGTTCGGTCCCCACTTCGGTCTCGCAGCGCAAGAAATCGGGGAGCTGATGACTTGGTGCGGTTTCGGGGTCTTGTTGGTCGTGCCACTCGTTTGGGCGTCGCGGCGTGCAGACCGGCGCAGCTTCGCGGAATGCGGCGTTCTCGCCGGACTGTTTGGCGTGCTGCTCGTGTTCGCGATCGGTGTCGACTTCGTGGGCAGCACCTTCGGCAAAGGGACCGAGTTCCAGTCGTTTCTCTATCCGCTGATCGAAGACGGCGGCGAAATGATCGTGCTGAGCTACACGACCGCGTTCGCGTTGCGGTTGGCGCGCGAATCGAAGACCGGGCCCACGGCGGCCTAGTTGCGGCGGCGGGGAGGCCTGCGGCGACTCCGATCGCGCGAGCCCCTGCCATCGGATCGGGACTCATCGTCCGACCGGGGTTCCCTGCGTCGCGACGGCTTGGGCTCCTCGGGTGTCTCGCTGAGCGACTGCTGGTAAAAGTCGTCCAAGAGCATCGCGATCAGCCGCGTTTCGTCCTCCCCCAGCGAACGGGCCAGCGGCTTGAACCGCTCCATCCGTTCCACCTGAAGAGTGTCGCGTTCGCGCAGGGTCGCCTCGAGCAGCGCAGTGGTGCGTTCGCCCACCACGTTCGAGACGTCCTCCTCGGACGGCGCCTCGCGCTCCTCGAACTCGATCTTGAACCGCTTCCCGATGTTCTTGATTTCGAGTTCCTCGATGCCCGCGATGAGGGTAATCGCCTCGCCGGTCGCGCCGGCGCGGCCGGTTCGCCCGGCCCGGTGGATGTACGACTCCGGATCCTCCGGCGGTTCGTACTGGATGACGTGGGAGAGTGCCGGAATGTCGATACCGCGTGCGGCCACATCCGTCGCGACCAGGAAACGCAACGACCCGGAACGAACCCGGTCGAGCACCTGTTCCCGCGCGGCCTGGCTGCGATCGGCGCTCAGTTCGTCGGCGTCGTACCCAAATCCTCGCAGCACCGCCGTCACGTAGTTCACCTTCACCTTCGTGTTGCAGAAGATGATGGCGTTCGTCGGATTCTCGATCTCGATGATGCGGACGAGGCAGCGGTCCTTCTTGAGTGCGGGCACCCGGTAGAAGAGGTGCGTCGTATCCGTAACGTGTACGTGGTCGAGGCTGAGGCTCAGGGTGATCGGATCCACGAGGAACTGGCCGGCCAACCCCACGACGTGCGGCGGGAATGTCGCCGAAAAAAACGACGTCGGGACATGCCGTCGCGGCAGGTACCCGTGGATGCGCTTCATGTCCGGGTAAAAACCCATCGAGAGCATCCGGTCCGCTTCGTCGAGCACCAGCGCGCGCAGCCCATCGAGTTTCAACGATCGGCGGAGCAGGTGGTCGAGGATGCGCCCGGGCGTGCCGATCACGATGGCCGCGCCCTCGCGAAACGCGTCGAGTTGCGCCTTGTAGCGCACGCCGCCATACACCGCGATCGACTGGAGTCCGGCACCCGCGCAGAGCAGCTCCGCCTCCTTTCCGACCTGGATCGCGAGCTCACGGGTTGGGACCAGAACGAGTGCCTGGGCCGTTTTCTCGTTCGGATCCAACCGGTCGAGCATGGGCAGGAAGAACGCTCCGGTCTTGCCACTGCCGGTGCGCGACTGCACCATGACGTCGCGCCCTTCCGCGAGGATGGGCAGCGCCCGCGCTTGGACGGGCATCAGGCTCTCCCATCCGGCACGGGCGATCGCCTCGCGCTGGTTCGGGGAGAGGTCGTCGACGCCGATCTCGGTCACCGCGTCATTCGAGGATCCGTCGGCGCGATCCTCGGGTTGCGATGAGTCCGGCGTCTGGTTTGTGTCGTCCTCCGCTTGCATGGCGCCACAAGGTAGGGGAAAAAAGCCCGAACCCCAGATATCCGGGCTTCCCGGACTATTTCACCTGCGGCTTTGGAGCTTCGCGCAGGTCGAGGAGCGTTCCACCGTTTTCCTCCGCGAGGGTGCGCAGGAAGTCGGCCATCTCTTCGGGGTCCTCGTACTTCTGCGCGCTCGTGATGGCCGCCTTTCCGATGATCAGCGAGATGGTGTTGATCTGCACCTTGCGGTAGCGATTCGCCTTGCGCACGTCGGCGAGGATCTCCTCGGGCACGTCCGTTTTGCCGACGGACGGAGTGCCGTCCGAGAGAAAAAAGATCGTGTCGACGTGTTCGATTTCCTGGATGCCCTTCATGAGGGCGTCGTACGTATTCGTCCCGCCGCGCGGGAGAAGTCTGGAGTCGATCCACTTCTTGGCGGACTTCAGATTCCTCTCTGTCGCCGGCACCATCTGGCCCTTCTGCCAGAAGTTCACGGCGCCCGCGAAGGTCGCGACGTTGAAATGCACGTTCCCCTGGAGTTGCTTCACCACCTTGAGCAACTCGGCCTTGGCGACATCGATCCGGTGCGGCGGTTCCATCGGCCACTTCATCGAACCCGAGACGTCCACGATGAACAGGACACGGTCGGAGAGGACCTTGAAGTTGTAATACGTCGGGATGTTGAACGAGACGCTGTCGTCCTTGTCTTTGCGTCCCCCCTCCTCGGTGAGCTTGCCTTCCTTTTTGTCCTTGATCCACTTGTCCCAGGCATCGGGGATCAAGCCCTTGTCCTGACCGCTCAGGCGCCTGAGGGCTTCGTAGGCCTTGCCCTTGACGCGCAGGGTCCCCTTACGCATCAGAGTGACCAGGTGCGGCGCCAATTCCATGTTCTTGGCTTCGCCGACCGAGATCGAAGCGTGTTCGCGGACAAGTGAGATCTCGTCGTTCATCAGGTCGCGCGCGAGATCGACGCACTCCTTGTCCTGCCCCGCCTGAAGAATCACCTGCGCGGTGGCTGAGCGAATCCGCCAATCTGGTTCCTTCGCGGTGTTGACGACGATGTTGCGGGCCTGCACGCCGCCGATGCGTCCGATCGCGATGATCAGCTCGTAACGGAGCGCTGTGTCCTTGCGTGTCTTCTTGCGACCGTAGAGCTTGACCAGCATGTCCAACGCCCCCTGGGCGCGGAGCGCGCCGAGGCCCTCCACGCAGGAAAGGCGCAACCACTTCTGACTCACCTTGGGCAGGCGTCGAATGACATACTTGATCGCGTCTTCGTTTGTCAGCTCGGCGATCGACTGCCCCATGTATTCCTGAAGCACCCGCTCGCGATTGCTGCCGGACTGCACGGCGCGGAAGAGCTTCTTGAACGATGGTCCGTCCGCAACTCGCCCGATCGCGATCTGCGCCGCGACGCGCACACGGATCTCGCTGTCGTTCTCGAAGATTTGCCAGAGGCGTTGGAGCGCCTCCGGGTGGTCGTAGTCGCCCAGTTTTTGCGCGCAGCGCCGGCGCTGGCGGTTCTGCGCGACATCGTGGTTCCGCGCGAGTTCCTGGTACTCGTACCAGAGGTTCTCGATCCGGAGCTTCTGCTCGTCCATCGGCAGGTCGGACTTCTGCGGCTTGGACGTGGCGCCCGCCGAGCCGGGCGGTTTCGGGTCTTCCGCGCGCGCGATCCCGAAGAACAGAATCAGCGCGAATGAGACGAACATCGGAACAGGACGCATGGAGGGCTGCCCATCGTACCCGCCACACGGACCAATTCGAATGCAGGAAACGCGCTACTCGGCCGCGGGCTTCTCCGGATGAAGGTCCAGTGATGCGGAATTCAAACAGTAGCGCAGGCCCGTGGGTTTCGGACCGTCGCCGAAGATATGCCCCAAATGCGCCTCGCAGCCGCTGCAGTGCACCTCAGTGCGCTCATATCCCAGGTCGCGGTCCGTCGTTGTCGCGACCCTGTCCTTTGAAAGCGGCTTCCAGAAGCTCGGCCAGCCGGTGCCGGAGTCATACTTCGTGTCCGAGCTGAACAGCTCCTGGCCGCAGCAGACGCAACGGTAGGTGCCCTTGGTCTTGCTGTCCCAGTACTTCCCCGTGAACGCGCGTTCCGTGCCCTGTTTGCGGGTCACTTCGAACTGATTCTCGGTGAGTTGCTTTTTCCACTCCGCGTCCGACTTGCTCACTTTGACGATCCCCTCCGTGTTGGCTTCCCGGTGTCGGTCCTCGTTGGTTGCCACTGCGCCCGGGTCCGGCGAAAGCTCCGCTTGCGAACAGGCCGCGAGCGTGGCCGCAAGGGTGGTTGCAGCCGTGAGAATCCCGGCGAATCGAGTGCCTCTCATGCCTTGTTGGATGCTGCAAGGGGCCGATACGTCACGAGACTTCAAACGTGGTAACGAAGTCGCTGCCGGGCGAGGCGGTCCCCGAAGGGAACGAACCCGTGAATTCGCCGTCGAGGAGATTTCCGGAGGTGTCGGCGACTTGCGGCCAAGCCGTGGAACTTATCCGCAGCGGATCGTCGTCGGCTTCACCGGTATCGGCGCCGAGGATCAGGCCGTTACCGCCCATCGAAAAGTCCGCGGTGATCTGACCGAGCAACTCGTCGAATTTCCAGTACCCCGTGATGTTGGTTTCCCCGCCGTCGAGCCGCCGGTAACGGTCGCGTCGAATCTCCGCGCCCGTGCGCACACCGGCCCACAAACGCACTTCGTCGATTTCACCGTCGAAATAGACCGAACTAGCGCCGTCTTCACTGCGCCCGACGAGGAAGTCCCCGCTCGGGTTGATCAATCCGGTGACGCCGGTGGAGTCCGTGTCGGTGCGCACACCGTTCACATACAAGTGGAGTTCGCCCTGCAGGGAATCGTAGACGAGCGCAACGTGGTTCCACTGGCCGGCGACGGGTACGGGACCGCCGGTCGCTTCAAGCGAGCGAACCGCCCCTTCCAAAAGCGCGAGAAAGGAGCCGTTTTGTGGGCTGCTCACGTCCTGCCCAAGGACGTAGCCGTTCCCGGCCGCCCCGTCGCCCATGGTCACGAGCGGGTTGGCGCGTGCAACATCATCGAGCTTCGCCCAACACTCGACCGTCCAGGAGCCGGACATCGGCAAGAGGCTTGGGTCTGCCGTCGCACCGGCGAACTGGTCACGAGCCGGGTTGAAGCGCAACGCGCGGCCTGCACCTTCCGCAGCCAAGCGGACCTGATAGGTGTCGGACGAAAGCGGCGATGCCGGTGTGAAACGAAACACGCCGCCCCCGAGCGCGGTCACCGAGTCCGGCCGGATGCGAATCTCGTTGCCGTCGTCGAAGGTTCCGTCCCCCCCGCTGCCGAGCACAAAAAACGAACCGTCGCTCACGCTGATCGGGTTTGCGTCCGGGGTCAACGTGACTTCGATGAAGGCGGGACTGCTGGAGAGCACGCTGCCGGGTGAAGGCGTCATCCCAAGTACGGCCGTTGTGGTGCGGAAGTGCAGCTCGAAAGTACCGCCGGGGACATTGTCGCGGTCGCCGTCGAGGAGGTCGTTGTCCACCGAGCGGAGGGCGTCCACGCCGTCGCCGATCAGCCGCAGTCGAAACACCTCCTGCGGCAACGGGATGTTGGCGAGATCGAAGCGGATGCGGCGGTTCGTGGGGAACTCGATCAGCGGCTGGATCAAGATCTCGTTGCTTTCGCCGAACGAACCGTCGCCGCCGGAGAATGCGAGTTGGAAGCTCGCGGCGGTCACCGTCGTCTTGTCGACGTCGCGGTTGAACGTGACCTCGATGACATCGGGGTCCTCGCCGGTCGTACTGTTCGCCGCCGGCGTGACCGCCGTGACACGAAATGTGACCGATCCGCCACCGCCGCCTCCACCGCCTCCACAGGCGGTCAGCAAAACGAGCGCCGCGCCAAGGGCCAGGGCTTTTTGCAGGCTGAACATCTCAAGGTGCATCATCGAATCTTACCGAGCCCCCGAACGGATCATCTTGATCGTGGGTGCTCGCGTATTCGCGCTTAACGGCCCAAGGGGCCCCCCCGGCAACGTTTCACCCGCCCAAAAGAGTCGGAATCATCCCAAGACGGACCCCCGCGCCACACGGTGTGGCGTACAGCCGGAGGAGATCGCGGGGGGGACCCGAGTAGATCTCAGGTCCGGCCTCTAGTTGGCCAGTTCCGTATATAGAGCCCCTCGCGCCCAGGCCGGACACGCGCGCTTCCATTTGCCGCCACATCCATGGCTGCCCCATTCGCGGGCCCGACCTTTGCGATGATCCCTTGGCAAAGCGCCACGGTCGCCAGAGTGCCCGCACGGGATCTCGAACAGGTGGTCGGGGCAGGGGTCACACGAAGGCTCATGAGCCATGGATCAGGAGAAGTGCGATGAGAGCGTCTGTTTTGGGATTTGTGGTTTTCACCGGGTTGGCGATCGCGCTGGCGGGATGCCAGACGAGCAAGACCGGTGACGCCTGCGGCTGCGGCGGATGTTCCGCGAGCGCCTGCGGCTGCGGTGCTTGTGGCGCGTGCGGCAAAGCGGCGTGCGGTTGCGAGGCAGGTGCCAACGGTTGCGGCAAAGGTGCGTGCGGTTGCGGGGAGGGCGGCTGCGGTGGTTGCGGCGGTGGCGGATGTGGCTGCGGCGCCGGCGCGAGCATGGCCGCATCCGATCAAAACGCCGCAACGCGGCTGATTCGCGAGTACACCGGTTGGCACAAGGAAACGGCCAAACCGTTTCGCAGCAAGGGCCACAACAACATGCAGGTCGATGTGTTCGTGAACGCGATCGCAGCGCGAACCTTCCGCTCGGGCCAGGGGGACTATCCCCCGGGCGCAGCGATCGCGAAGACTGGCTCCAAGGGCGGCGCCATGAAGATGATCTTCCTGATGGAGAAGCGCGCTGCGGGGTACGACCGTGACAACGGCGACTGGTTCTACGCCGGCGTGGCCGCCGACGGCACCGTCAAGACGGCGGGCAAGCTCGGTGCGTGCGCCGCCTGCCATAGCGCGGACCCGGCAAACGACTACGTCTTTGGCGCCACCAAGTGACCGTTTTCAGTGCGGGGGAGGCGACGTGGCTCTCCCCCGCCGCTGACCCGAATCGTGCCCGATCCGATTGGGACTGCCCCTTTTCGTTCTAGCTCCCGAGCTCTTTGAGCCGGCGGAGAGCACGTATTCGATAGGCATCGTTGGACCGCGCTCGGGACGCAACGGCCCGGTACCACTTCACGGCTTGGTCCTTGTCCGCGGCCACGCCGAGACCCTGGTCGCACATCTCCGCGAACCGAAACGCCGCCTCGATGTTCTTTTCGCCGGCAGCCTTGTACCACTTCGCGGCCTGCGAAAGATCCTTGCGTGTGCCGCGGCCAATCTCGTAGAGCTTCGCGAGTTGGAGTTGCCCCTCGGCGTCCTTGTTCGCGGCGCCGCGTGCAAACCAACGGAACGCTTTCTTGTCGTCGCGCTTGACACCGTCTCCGCGCAGGAACATCAACCCGAGCGCGGTCTGCGCCGGCCCGTACTCGCGCTCCGCCGACTTCTCATAGAGCTTCTGCGCACGAACGATGTCGCGGCGCACTGGCGCGGGGCTCGTGCGCAACAACTCGGCTGCTTGGTATTGCGCGCAGTGGTTTCCCAACTCCGCGCCGCGGAGGAACCACACGAGCGCCTTCTCGGGCTGGGCCGGGCGCCGGCGATAGTAGTAGTGCACTCCGAGCCACAGTGCGGCGCCCGAGAGCCCTTCGCCCGCGAGTGCCTCCATCTCCGCCTTGGCCTTTTTTCGCTGGGGCTCCTCGGTGCGGTCGGCAAGCTTCAAGGCGGCGTTGAAGCGCACGTTCAGCTTCGCGATGTCCACGGAGCCTTCCGGACCGGCCAGAACCGGGG
>JAZFYD010000015.1:0-3658 GCA_036443405.1 Planctomycetota bacterium | reverse complement strand
GACGGGTGCTCGACGCCTTTGTCGTCCTTCCACGTTCCGCCGTCGGGCGCGCCGTCGACTTCCTCGAAGCGCTTGCCGTCGCGGTTGCGGAACAGGCGGTTTTTCCCGAGGCACGTGACATAGATGTCCATGTCGCCGTCCGCGTCGTAGTCCGCGATGGCGCAACCCATGCCGTAGACCGAGATCGCGAGGCCGGCCGCTTCGGTCACATCCTGGAACTTCCAGTTGCCGAGGTTCCTGTAGAGCTTCAGCGTCGGCTGCGATGCACCGGCGGGCACGTGGCCGTCCCAGTAGCGGCCCTGCACAAACAGCAAATCGAGCTTGCCGTCGTTGTCGTAGTCGAACACACCGACGCCGCCGCCCATGGTCTCGGGCAACAGCTTCTTTCCGTACGCGCCGGAGACGTGCTCGATGTCGATGCCTGCGCTGTTCGTGACGTCGGTGTACGCCACCCCCGCGGCCACGTTCCCGGCGGTGGACGGTGTCGGGTCGTAGCGCGCGTCCGGGTTGCCGGTCAGTCGCCTCGGCGCAGCTTCCTCGGAACAACCGCTCAGGACGAGCGCGAGCACGACGCTAACGATGTACGTGACGGGGCTGCGCATCCTCGTTGATCTCCGCATGTTCGAGCAGGAAGTCGCGCAGGAGTTGCTGCGCCTGATCGTCCCGCTTGTATTTGTCGAACGCCTTCGCGGCCTCGGTGGCCTCGTAATCGCGGCCGAGCAACCTGTAGATGTCGAGGCGCCGTTTGTGCGCCTGCAGGTCCTCGGGATCGAACCGCAGAACCTCGAGATACGCCTTGAGACTGTCCTCGTATCGGGCGAGCTTGAATAGGACCGTGCCAAGGCGGCGCCAACCGTCCCGGTCGCGCGGGAAGACGTCCAGCGACGCGCGGTACGCCTTCGCCGCTTGCTCGAAATCCTCGACGCGCTGGAAGTAACGCCCCCAGAAGTACGCACGCTGCGGATCGTCCGGCGCGACCTCGTCGACGCGCTTCAACAAATCGAACGCGCGCCTGGGCGTCGCGCTCTGGATCCAACGCCGCGCCTGGTTGCGATAACCGTCGGGGAGTTCCGGCCGCAGCCGCGCGACCTCCGCGAAGCTCCGCTCCGCGACATCGAATGCGCCTTGCATGAGGTTGGCGATGCCGTGGTCGTTGAATCGCTCCCAGTCCGCCGTGAGATCGACGCCGCCGGAGGTGCCGGCCGGCGTCCCGATCGCAAGCTCGAGCGAGTCGGACGCCAGCAGCGTGATCGGCAGATCGGGGACGTCCTGCCCCTTCAGATGCGGCAGGTCGGGCACCATCATGCCGCGCTTCTTGAAAACGAACTCGGTGTACGCGCGGTTGAACTTGCGCCAGTTGAGTTTCGCCTCGATGCGCAGCTTGCCTTTCGCATCGGCGGGAACACGCACTTCGTAGCGCGCGAGATCCGCGGTGCCCGGGCCGATGACACGCACGAACGCCGGCACGTGGAAGTTCTGCGCGTCGCGCTCGCTCGCCTCCTGCCCGCTGTGCCCCACCATCACCACGCGGTAGAAGTGCGCACTCTTGTCCACGCGCCGCGTTTCGTCGAGCGCGCCGCTTCGAAAGACCTCGCGGCCGGACTCGTCGGTGACCGCGAAGTCGATCCAACCCTGGTTGGAGTCGTTCGTGCCACCCGGGAACGTGTGGCCCACGCCCTTGTTGCGGACGACGACCTCGAAGATCACGGTCTCGCCCGCGGCCACGTTCGGCTTGGCCCGGTTGACGGCAAGAACACGTTCCCCCGAACGGCGCTCCATCGCGAAGATGTCGATGCGCAGCTTGTCCGCGAGGAGCGCCTCCATGCGATCGATCGTCTCGAAGTCGCCGCGGATGTACGGCAGCGCGGTGTTGACGGCCAGGAACCGGTGCGAGCGCACCTTCCCGTCGCGAGCCGAGACGTCGCCGAGCGGCGCCGGCTCGCGCGGCATGTGGCAGTCCTGGCATTGGCGCGAGACACCGGGCAGGTAGAACGTGCGCGCGGCGTTGTGCGACACGCCACTGTCGTGCCACGCGTCGTACTCGTCCTGGCCGCGCAGCCAGCGGTATTTGTTGACCGGGACATCGAGCGAGACCTTGTGACAGGTCGCGCAGAATTCCGACGTCCGGAAAAACGGCTTGAGCATCGCGCGTTTGTGCTCGCCCGGTTTCGACTTAATCAGAAGGTCGGCGGTGAGGCGGCCCAAGCCGCCCGACGCGTCGTCGAACAGATACGGCGACGGTTTTTCGTCGGCGATGTTGTAGTTGCCGTTGCCCACGACGCCGTGCAACTTGTCGATCGCGTGGCAACTCAGGCACGTCAGCCCCGCCTGGCTCTCCGGTGTCAGCGGGTCGATGTCCTTGGTCATGTTCCCCGCGAGCATGATCGCGGGGTCGTGGCAACCGGCGCACCACTGCGACTCCTGCAGACCTCCATCGTCGCGAAGCCGCTCGACGGCGGCTCGATAGAACGGGTTGTTAAAGCTCGAGAACCGGTGCGCCGACGTCTTCCACTGTTCGACGATGTCGGCATGGCAGCGCGCGCACGTTGCCGAACCGATCGTCGTGTCCGCCGCGAACCCCAAGCGCTCGACGTCTTCGCGGATGCGCTCGAAGTCGCCGCGCTCCCCGCGCGTGATGATCCGTGCCGGGAAAAACCCGCCGGAGTCCGTCGTCGTCAGCGCCGGGAAAAACGGCGAGCTCTTGTCGGGGAAATTTTTGGGCTCAAACGGCAGGAACGGATCGGACGTCCAGTCCGCGACCTGCGGCATGTCCTTCGGGACAGGCGCCCAGATCGCGTTTGCGCCCATCATCAGTCCGAGCATCAGCGCAAACGCGATCGCGGCCCGCGGGAGAGCGACCTTCTTCGGCGGGAAGTGGCTGATCCAGCGATGCCAGGCGTAGAGCACCGGGGCGCCGATGGCGAGGAAGCGGTGGCTATAGAAGATCCAAAGGTGGTCGCGCGAGTTGGCTTCGGACAGGATGAAGATGCCGCTCGCGAACAACACGTAGGCGGCGATCGTGAGCGCCATCCCGGTGGAAACGGCGCTAAAGCGAAACAGCTTCTTCACGCGCTTTAGGTGCCAGAGCACAAAAAACGTCGAGAGCACCAGGAGCAGCGTGCCGCCGCCCAGGTGGGCCAGCAGCATGACCTGGTAGAACCCCGTGATCGCATCGCCGTCCGCGAGATAGAGATACGCGGAGTTGGCGAGCACGAACAGCGCGAGATAGATGAGCAGACGCAGGAATCTCCGCTGCTTCGTTGTCAGGATGCTTGCCATGGAAAGGTTGATCGCAATCCGAGTGCCGCTTCGAGCGCGCACCGGAGGTTTGCGGCGGGTCAGTGTAAGGCGTTTCGACGGCGAGGCTTAGAAGCGGGAACGGAAATCGCCTGGACCGAGACCACAGCGGCGCGCTCGTAATTCGGACGAGGCGGACGAGCGGTAGCGCTCAGGGAACATCCCTCCGCGACCGGAGCGCGTCCGCCGGCCCGCGGCGCGAACGGGGGCAGCCCGGTGCGACGAACGCCCCTGCAGGAACGCTCCCCTACCGCAAGTCGCCCAGGCGCTTCACCGACGCAACGTCCGAAAGCGGCAACTCCACCCGCGGGTGCTTGCTCCACACGCCGACCTTCGCGGCGTGCGCGATGAATTCGTCTTT
>JAZFYD010000014.1:0-13148 GCA_036443405.1 Planctomycetota bacterium | reverse complement strand
TCGCGACGCTGAAACCGAAGTCCCTGCGCGCGGTCGGCATCGGGGCTAGGCCGGTGGCCCAGGAGTCCGTCGCTGGATCGTAGCGCTCCACCGCCCCGATGTTGGCGTGCGGGTTGCCGCCCAGACCACCCACGGCGTAGATGCGGCCGTTGACGGTGCCGAAGCCGACGGAGAAACGCGCGGTCGGCATCGGAGCCTTGGGTTCCCAGGAGCCCTGCGCATGCGCTTGGCCGGCAAAGATGACGACGAGGAAAAACACTGCCTTACACATCGCCCTAGTCCTCCCTGTTCGTGTATCGCAAGATCGCTCGGTCGATCGCAGCGCGCTGCACCGGGTCGTCGGTGCGATCGTTGAACGCTCGCAGCCTCAGCACGATCAACTCGGCGGTCCGTGCGTCGGGCGCTTCACCGTCGATCACGCGCACGCGCGGCGGAGGCCGCGAGTCCGGCGGCGTTGCAACGACGAGCACGGGCGCGCGGTCCGGTGAGGTCGCGAACTCGTCTCGCTCGCGATAGGGCTCCCCGACCATTTTGTGCGCGGTGAAGCGCGCGGCCCGGTACCAGCGGACTTGCGGTCGCACGGCGTCGAACTCGGTCACGTTCAAAAACAAGTCGACGACCGTGAAGATGAGCACCGCCCAGATCCAGAGCAGGATGACCAGTCGCGGTCGGATGCGTTGCTTTCCAGTGTGCTCCATTTCGTTCTCCTCCATCGCCGGTTAGGAGGAGTTGGGAAAAACCCGGCCGGCGGGGACGGTCCCGAAACAAGTCACGCTGGAACGGCCGTCCCCAAAGGCGGATAATCACCCAACCGTTAGGCAGGGAAGGTCCGTGGAAGACGACGGCAAGAAGCTCATGGAGCGATTCGTTCGCGGCGACGAGGAAGCACTTCGTCTCCTCATCGGGGAGTGTGCCCCCGTGCTGCACGCGCGCGCGCGGCGCCGGATGCCAAGAAAGGTCCTGCGCCGTGTGTCGCTCGGCGACATCGTTCAGGAAGCGCAGATCGTGGCGTTCCAGCGGTGTGCGCAGTTCCGTCCCGGTGGGCCGGCGTCGTTTCGCAACTGGATGCTCGGCATCGTCGATCGGAAGGCGATGGAGGCCATCGAACGGCACACGGAGGTGCAAAAGCGTGCGGTAGCGCGTGAGGTGACGCGTGGCCAGCGACCCGACACCGCGCATCACGTTGGTCGCCAGCCGTCGCCGAGCGAGCATGCGATCGCCGCCGAAACCGCGGAGCGTGTGCAGCGCGCGCTCGCCACGTTGCCGGCGCACTACCAGAGGGTGCTTCGTCTCGCGCGCGAAGACGGCCTTTCGTTGGGCGAGGTCGCCGAGCGGACAGGACGCTCGCGCGAAGCGGTCAAGAAGGTCTATGGCCGCGCGCTCTGCAAGTTCAAGGAGGCGTTCGAGGAGGAGCAGCCGTGAGCGACAGCGACCGGATCGCGGAACTTCTCGGCACGTGGTACGAAGGCGGCGGCGGGATCGATCCCGTCGGGAGCGATCGCCGGTCGGCCACCCTTCGGCCGCGACTTCCACTTCCAGTAGCAGCGGAAGCCTTGGCGATGCCAGCGGATCACGGTCTGCGGCTTGACCACAACGAGGTGCTCTTTCCAATCCGCGAACAAACGGTGCATGAGGACCCAGAACATGCGGTCGCCGTCGTTGATGCGCGCGCGTTTCACGCTGCGCTTCAGCACGTTGATCTGCTTGCGCAGGTTCAAGAGCGAGCCGCGCGCGATCTGCGCTGAGGACGCGAACCAGAGCGAGCAGGTCGAGGAACAGGCGCATGACGGAGCATCATCGGCCATTCTGCTCGACGTGGACGCTGCGCATTTGGTAGCGTCGGAAATGCTCGAATGTAGCGGGGTGTTTGGGATTTCGGGAGGGACAGCGGCCCGGAGGCCGTTCTCAAGGTCTCATTCGAGGTGACACCCTAGTCCTGAGCGTAGCGTTTGCGCAGGCGCCGCCACTCTTCGATCGTCAGCGGCTGCTCGGTTCCGTCGTCCCGCACGCGCGACATGGCGACCAGGGACGTGCGCAACACCTCCCGCTCCGCATCGATTGGGGTGTTGTCGAAACCAATCCGCTCCAAACGCCACAAGACGATGGTCCCGTCCACGTAGCCGACAAAGAGATGGCGGCCGTCCGGACTGAACCCGTACTTGTCCCTTCGCCGATCGCCGGGCGCGCGCCAGTTGCTCGCCGGCGCCCCCCAAGGCGAAAGCACCGGGCCGATCGGCTGCCGCGTGGCCGGATCGCTGAAGCTGACGTGCTTTTCGTCCGCGTTGGAGACGAGCATCAAATCGGATCGTTCCGGCCACGGGCTGGCCCTGATCGCACCGAGCGGATCGTGGACCTTGCCGATGCGGTTCGTCGCCAGGTTCCAGACAACCACGAACTCACTGCTCGTTCGTGCCGCCAGCCAGCTTCCATCATCGCAGATCGAGTGATCGCGGACCGCGCCCGGAAGGGTTCGCGTTGCGATGACCTCGGAGCCGCCGACGCGCGAGACGGTAGCGACTTGATCGGCCCCGAGAAAGGAGACATACCGGTAACGCGGCGAAACACAGAAAGTCGTGCCCTCGCCCAACCGTTGCACCTGGCGCAGGTGTGTGCCCTCGCGGCGGAACTCACTGACGACGCCGGCGCTCGAGCGCAGAAACAACCGGCCCGCTTTCACCGTGACGTTCTCCGTGCCGGGCGGCAAACGGACGACACCGCGCCGATCGAGCGACTTCGTCGCCCACGTGACGGAGTCCGTATCCGACGCGATGATCCAATCGTCGCCCCAGGCGCCCGCCGCACCCTTGCTCGGGATTGGATGCGTGGTCACCGAGAGGTCCGCGATCCGGATGAGCGTCAGTCGGTCGTGTTGGTAGGCGCGCAAGAGCAGGGTTTCACTGTTGGTGCTCCAGTGCGCGTCGCCGGGGTCGGTGTGCAGGAAGCGCATGCGCTCGGTGCCGGCTTCCGGCATCGCCCAAACGCGGATGAAACGATCCCGGCCACCGACCGCGACGAACCGGTCGTCCGGGCTGGCGGCGAGGGCGTAGACGGGCGACGGATGCGGCAGATCGAGCGCGACCGGCTGTCGCGTCTTCATGCTCCACCGCCGAACGAGTCGCTCACTTCCGCAAAGCAATGTTCCATCCGGTCCGCGACAAAGCGCACCGACCGCGGTTCGCTGCCGGAGGACGCCCCGCTCGGGCGAATCGTCCGGAGAGCCGTCGGGCGCAAAGAAACGGACACCATGGTTGTCGCTCGTCACGAAACCGCGGCTCCGCAGGGAGAGAGCCCGCCAGACCGGACCCTCGTGTTCGAGCACCGGCGATTCGAACGTGCCGGTGTCCAGGTCGAGCACACGAGCGGCCGACTCGGACGAGCTACCCGCGCCGGAGACGAGCACACGCGCCGGGCTGGGCAACGCCGCGAGAGCGGCCATTTGCGTGACGCGGAAACCAGGCTCGCCGGGATCGAATTCGATCGTGGTCCACGTGTTCGTTGTCGTGCTCCAGACGTAAAGATGTGAGTCGAGCCCGCCCAAGACGATGCGTGTCTCGTCGGTCATGACCGCCACGTTCTGCAGGAACACCGGACGTTCGGCCGCGTCCTTGACCTCGTGCCGAACGAGCCGCTCTCCGGTCTGCGCGTCCCAGAGCTCAAACACGCCGCCTTCGCCAACCACCGCAAACCGCCGCCGGTCGGCAAACACACAAAGGCCAAAAAGCGCGCCCGAGGCCTCGCGCAGCACGCGCTGCGTTCCGTCCTTCCAGAAAAAGACGCCGACGCTCCCGTCCTCGCAGACCACCAGCAGACGTTCGGCGTCCAAAAAGGCGAGCCGACGAATCGGCGTGCCGCCGGCGTCCAGAATCTGCTCCGGGGGTTCGACGCGGTGACTGCGGATTCCAACCGCGCTGACCCGCGCAGGTTCGAGTCGGTGGGCGGCCGCGAAGTGCAGGCCGGCGCTGACCGGATCCACGTTCTGCGCTCCTTCGCGCGCCCGGTCGAGATGCAAGCGGGCCAGCGATCGCCGCTCCGCGGTCTCGCGGTCGGCCGTCGAGACCAAGAGCAGGCCGACCGCAACAAGTCCGATCACGAAACTTGCGCCGGCCGCGATCCATGCGCCGCGGCGGCGAGCCAGGAGATACAACTGTCGCACGACGCCACTGCGCCGCGCCCGAACCGGCTCGTCATTCAGGAAACGTTCGAGGTCTTCGGCGAGTTGCTCGGCTGTCGCATAGCGTCGTGCCGGGTCGCATTCCAGGCACTTGAGGCAGATCGTGTCGAGGTCGCGGGGAACCGAGGCAGCGATGCGACTCGGGGGCTCGGGGGCCGAGCTTTCCAGGAGCTTGACGCGTTCCGCCAGCGAGGCCTCCGCGAACGGCGGTTCGCCCGTGATCAAAAAGTAGAGGACCGCCCCGAGCGCCCAGATATCGGAGGCCTCGGTGCTCCGGCCGGCGCCGCGCGTGATTTGCTCGGGCGGCATGTAGGCCGGGGTGCCGAGGATGTCGGAGCCCCCAGTCAGCGATCGGTCGCGACTCTCGAGCCGTTTGGCGAGGCCGAAGTCCGTGATCCGCGGCGATCCACTCGCATCCAACAGGATGTTGTCGGGTTTCAGGTCGCGATGGATGACACCGTGTTCGTGACCGAAGTGCGCGGCCCGGGCGATGGCGGCCAGGTGTCCCGCAATCTTGTTCCAGTCGCCGGCCAGCGACTGCCTTTCGGAACGCAGCGTGCCCCCGGAAAGATAGGGCATCGCGAACCAGGGACGTCCGTCGTGCTCGCCGAACTCGTAGATGGGAACGATGCCGGGATGCGCGAGCTGCGCCGCCGCGGTTGCCTCCACGCGAAACCGTTCGATCAGCGTCGTCGGGTCCGGGTGGTCGACGCGGATCATCTTCAGCGCGACCTCGCGGCCCAGTTGGGAGTGCCGAGCGCGGTAGACGATGCCCATGCCGCCGCGCGCGACCTCCTGCTCGATTTCGTACGGCCCGACGAGCGTCCCGGCCGGCAGGTCGGTGACCGGCGTACCCGCGATCCTGCCGATCAGATCCTCGCTCGCGAAGTACTCCGCCAACTCGTCGCGGTGTTCGGGATGGCCGGCAAGTATTTCCTCGCGCGAAACGGCGTCGCCGCGCTCATCGCGCGCCTCCATGTACCGCGACAGGATCTCGGCGATCTCTTCCCGATTGTCCATCGCGCATCGAGTATAGGAACTCAGCGGGCCAGCGACGTGTGCAACTGGGTGCGGCCGCGGTGAATCAGCGCGGCGACGCGGCCAGCAGTCGGAACTGTTTGCCCGCCGCCTCGTCGGGCCGTTCCGAAGCGTGTACAAAGCGGCGCAGGGAACCCCATCCAATGGGTGAGGCTCCCTGAAGATGTGTATCCGAGGATCGGAGTGGCGGCGGCGGTGCGTCCGGGCCAGTGGCGGTGAGGAACTCGGGGGCACCTTGAGACGTGCTAGGCCCTCAACCTAGCCATCGCCGGAGCCATCAGTCCAGGTAGACGCCGCAGCCGACGTAGACTGTCGTCAAAACCCGCGGCAGAACTGGATGGAAGCGCCACGAGGTCGTCGTGGTGGCGGGCCGGACGGTGCGCGTGGTCGGGGAGTAGTGCCTAGTTCGACGTGTTCGGCTACAACAACGCGATGCGCCGATACGACGATCTCTCGGACACGGAGTTGGGCTAGCTCGATGGCCGGTTACTCCGGAACACCGCTGCCGAAAAAGCTCGGCATCAAAGAGGGCCACCGTGGCTTGGTTCGGCGCGGGATGACGCGCATCGTTGCGTCCGGAATGCTGCTCGTGGCCTGTGGGCCGTCCGAAGAGACCGAGCCTCCGCCCGACGTGTTGGTCGCGCGCCTGGAGGAAATGCCGGCGGTGTGGTGGGATGCCAAGAGGGCGCGCACGAAGAAAGCACTCGTGTTGCAAGGCTCGCGCGCCGTTCCCGCGCTCATCGGCTCGATCGCACGCACCGGACTTGACTTCAACAAGATGCTGGCAGCAATCCCGGAGTGTGTGGTCGCCATGGGGCCGTCCGCATTTCCGGCTCTCCTCAAGGAACTCGAACATCGCGAGCCGCTGCGGCGCGCTGCAGCTGCGTACGTCTTCCGGAAGTTCGGTCCTCACGCCCGATCGGCGGCGGGTGCGGTCGCCACACGCTTGTCCGATCCCGACCCGCTCGTTCGCCGCCATTGCTTGCGCGCCCTGGCCGCCATGGAAGAGCTGACCACCGGACACATAACACGCCGTCTCGCTGACCCAGACGACGCGGTGAGGCTGTGGGCGATGGCAGAAGCCAAAGCGATAGGGTCGCGCGCGCGTGCATGCGAACCGGCCATCCGTGCTCTGCTGAAGGATACGGGGCCAGAGATCCGTTCGCTCGCCGCAGTCGCGGTTTGGCACATCACGAACGACGCGTGCGACCTCATACCGGTTCTTGCAGGGGCGCTACACGAGTTGTACTCCTCGCGCGACGATTGGGACGAACTGTGGCCCAGCGGACCACCTCTTTACGTCGAGTGGTGGCGCACGTGCGGGTTCCGCGAAGGCGTCGAGACCGTTGCCGCCATGCACGCCGCCGGTGGTGACGCGACAACGGCGTTGATGCGGTTCGTGAAGTGGCGGAACGAAGATGTCGTTTCCGTTTCAGCGCTGGCGCTGGCGACAAAAGGTGGCGATGGGGTCGCGGAAGCACTGATCGGCGCCTTGCCTATGCCAGCAGAGCGCAGCATCAGCGGCGTCTTTACCGCGCTTGCGACTCTTGGCCCTGCAGCACGCGGTGCATTGCCGATACTGCGTCGGTTGCTCGTGGAGGGCACGTACCACGACCGCCAGCTAGCCGCCGGCGCGATCGTCGCGATCGAAGAGCATTCCACAAAAGCAACACGGGCGGTCCTGCTTGCGCTTCGAACACCCATTGAGAAATCGAACCTTCTCAGGGGTGTCGCTCAGGCCAAACCGGGTTTAGCGGAGTTGCTGTTGTCGGCGGCGCTGAAAGACACACGTGCCACAGTCCGGCTTGAGACGGTGAGGATCTTGGCGTACCTTCACGAGGTCGAACTCGATGTTGCGCAGACGCTGGACGCGGCCCTCGATGACCCGGATTGGAAGGTTCGGGTCTCGGCTGCGCGGGCGCTCCTAATCCTCGGCACGAAAGGCGAGTCGGCGCTGGCGAGTGTCCTCGCGCGTTTGAACGATCCGCGGCGTGAGGTTCGATCGGCGATGTTTGCCGCGTTGCCCGGGATGACAAACGACGCATCGCGAGCGGTGCGCGTTCTCATCCCTTTGCTGAAAACTGAACGAATCCGCCGGGACACGGTGATTGCTCTGGGGCAATTCGGTAGAGCGGCCGCGGCGGCCACGCCCCGATTGATCGAGTTCCTCGGCGATCGCGATGACAATCTTCTGCGGGCCGAGGCTGCGTTGGCGTTAGGTCGGGTTTCAAAGGACGCGGAACAGGTTGCCCCTCATCTTGCAACGGCGCTTTGGGATCCAGATCTCTACGTTACGCAGAAGGCCGCCGCGGGGCTGCGTGTGTTGGGCCCGCTAGGTTTGGCGCAGTTGATCGAAAGCTATCAACGACGGCCACCAAGCCGACTGGCGATCCTCCGCAATCTTGCGCCGGATTCGCGTCCCGAGATCCTCCCCGTGCTTGTTGATGCTGCGGGTGACGGCAACCCTCATATGAGAGCCGCCGCGATCGCCGCACTGATCCGTTCCGGTGATTCGGCGGTGCGCGCGATCAAGGAGGCGAGGTCGAATTCGGAGAGCGACCGCAGCGCGCACCTCGACACGGCTCTGTCCGAAGTGAACGCTGGGATTGCGCTTGCCATCCAACAGGAATCGGATGCCGCTGTCTTCGCCTGGTTCGCGAAGCGCCTCGCACGATTCCAGGCGCAATCGGATCGGTAGGACGGAGCAGCCGACCGCGGTATCCGGGGTAGGCCTTTTACCTGCAATGTAATCGGGTCATCTCGCCCCCCTGATCGTTGTTCGGAAGAACGCGAGACTCTTCAGTCTCGTCGTGCTCGAAGCCGCTGATAGGCGTGCCTAACTGGAGGTCGAATTCAGGCGAGAGAGGCCCCGAGTTTTGAGCGGTCGAAGCGCCCCAAGGGCACCGCTCAAAATGCCCGTGAGACACCCCGGTTAGCTATCCGCGTTCGCCCGCGAAAAGCGAGAGCGCACCGCGCGCAGAGCGACGCGCGGAGCCACACCAAGGCCGTCCACGAGGGCGGCCCTTTTTGTTTCGGGTGCGCACGGCAGAATTCCTGCCCGTTGCGCGGCTTGTGGCGCACCGCGTGACACGGATAGCCTCTGGGTATCACGCCGCGGCGGTAAGCCGAACCCGCCGCTTATCCAGAAGCTATCCGCGGCTCTCGGAGAGCCGGGGATAGCCACTTGGTAGGCCGGCAAGTGACGCCATCCCCGACTCGAAGCGGCTCGTCGCTGCGCTCGTGCGCCGAGCACGCGGCGCGAACATCCGCTCAATCCCGTCCCAGCACCCGCTTCGCCGCCGCGCCCACGGCCTGGTGCTCCTCCGGCGTCTCGAACGACATGCTTTTCAGCGCGCCGAGCATGTCCTGCAACGCCTGGGCGCGCGTGCGGGCGTCGTCGTTGGACTTGCCCGACGTCTTGACCTGCTTGCTCGCGCGCTTGCAGAGACTCTCCACGTTCTGCAGGGTCACTTTCAGCTTCTTGCTCGCGGCGGTCACGTTGGAGCACTTGTACGGGCGGGCAATCCTGCCGATCCCCACCGCCGCCTTCTTTGTCCGGGCGTGCGCGTTCTTCAGCGCGATTTGCACATGGCCCGGCGCCTCCCGATTCGCGCGGTCGACCTCTTTCAAGGCGTCCTTCACCTCGGACAGATGTTCCCGCCGCACTTCGTCGGAATACAGAAGCCACGCGCACACGAGGCGTGCGTCGCGTTCGGCGTCCGGTGCACCTTTCGCGCTCCCCTTCAGCTTGGCCCATGCACCCCCGCCACGTTCGAGCACCTGAGTCCGCTGCTCCGCGGTGCTCGCCACGATCATCACCGCGCGGTTCAGCGTCTTCGCGAACTCGGTTCCCGGCTGCATGAGCGCGCGGCGGTCCTTCGCGTCCGACAGCATGCTCCGGCACTCGTTACACGCGTCTTCGCTCGCCTGTCGCGCGGTCTCGCACGCCTTGACCGCATCCAGCACGATCGGCGTTTCGTAGTCCTTTACAACCTCGGAGATGCGGCCCTCGCCCTGCTTGCATCTGAGCATGACGATCTGCGCCGCGACCTGGAACGCCACCGCGTTTTTCTGCATGAACGCCTTGACCATCCCGCGCCCCGCGTCCGCATGCTCGGCGAAGTACGCACCGATCCGCTCATCGTCCGAGAACAACAACCACTCGCTCGCGGCGCGCACATCCGGATCCTGATTCCACGCGACCGCGTCCGGATCCTGGGCGCGGCTTGCGCTCGTGAGACAGCACAAAGCGATGACGAGCGAGCGAGCGGTCATTGGATCGCCAATACTCGCTTGGCCGCGGCCGCGGCGACTTCGTGCTCTTCCGGAGTGACCAGGCTCAGATCCTTCAACTCGCCGAGTTGCCTTCGGAGACGGGACGTGTATTTCGCGTGCCGTTTGGAGTCGCTTGCGCGCTGATCGATCGTCTGTATGCACTGGCTGCACCGGTGGGCGGCGTCCTGCAGGATCTTATTCATCTTCCGGCTCGCGGATTTCACGTTGGCGGACTTGTACCGTCGCGCGATCTCCTGGTCCCGCTTGATCGAATCCTGCAGGAGTTCGCGCGCGTCCTCCAATGCGCCGCGGCGGAAACGACTCGCGCGTTGTGGGCTGAAGCGGCGCAGGGTGTCGCGCGGGCAAGTTCGCGCTGGTAGTCCAATCCCGCGTTGTCCGGCGCCTTGTCGATGAGCTGCAGGCTTTGTGCGCACGCGCTCGCATGGAGGAACGCGTCGATCCGCTTGTCCTGCGTCTGGATCACCCACTCGCAGACCATGCGAACGTCCGGATTCTTGGCCGCTTCGGCGCGTGCGTCCTGCGCATGACTCGCGAACGCAAGCCAGCAGAGCGCGAACACCCACCTCATCCTCGCCATGCAGACAGTGTAATCATGCGGCCTTCGGCGAGCCGTCAAAAGTGCCCGGCACCGTATGCTGACGCGTTCGTCTGGTTTCGTGCGCCTTAGGGGAGGCTCTGCGCCGCAAGCATGATGTCGCCGTGTAGCGGGACGTTGTGGATCATCGATTCGCGGTCCGCTTCGGGGGCGTTTTCGCGCAGGAAGCACAGCAGGCGCCCGGGACCAGGGCAGCACAGCAACGCGAGCAGTTCGGGCCGTCGCAACCGAGCGAAGCGATCGCGGGAGCGCCGTGACAGAGCGTAGCGGTCGGCGAGCCACACCAAGGCCGCCCACGAGAGTGCGGTAGCGTGTGGCCGGCTTTCCTGCGGAGGGCCGGCCACACACAAAATGGCTCGAGATGCGTTGTCTACCTGTACTTGGCGAGCCTGCGCTCGACAGTTTTAATTACCGAGGGCAGTACTCCCCGCAGCTTCATTGTCGCGACTGAACTCGTGAGCACCTTGGCGGCTCCTGTTTCGTCCCCTTCCGTGTCCATCGCATTGGCAAGCGAACTGAGCGCATTGAAGTAGTTGATGTGACCGAGCGTCTGCGCAGCGGCGCCCGGGTTCTCCAGGAGCGCGGCCACTCCGGTTTCGGCGCCCTCGCTCAGTCTGGCGGTCTGGGATCTCACCTGAAGGCTTGTCCGGTCGCCCGGAACGGCGTCCAGCAATTTGAAGTCGCGCAGCATCGGGCTGCACAGCGCGAGGGCCGCGTGCGTTGCTGCCGGGTGGTCAGGGCAGCGTTCCTGCAATTCGCGCAACACGTCCGTGGCGGACTCGAGCGCCGGTGCGCCCTCGAACGCCAACACGCGCGCCACATCTTCCGAAAAGTAGTTCGGCGCCAGCTCCGTCTCCTCATCGGATCCGGGAGGCGCCACATGAAGCCGCAGTACGTTCGACACGACCACTTCGTCACCCAGGTCGACCGCGGCCTGCAGCTTGTAAAAGCCGGGCTCGTCGATGAGCCAGCCGGCAGTCGAGGCGCTCACGAGATGTGCGCCGTAAATCGCCTCGCCTTGCTTGAGGTCTATCGGGTCTCCTCGATGGCAGTGTGTGACGAACGGGCGCCAACGGCGTGTGCCGCTCCCTTCGCGTGCGATCAGAATGCTCACGTGCTGACCGTCCGCCAAGAGATCCTTGTCGACCTCCCGCCGCGTGGACGAGCTGTTTGTGAGCTTCAGCTCCATCTCCACGGGTTCCATGAACGCATAACCGTTTGCTTCGCGGTTGGGTCGAATCTCGAGGGACCAGCCGCCCCCTTGCATCAGCGACTCGGGCGCTTCGAAGCCGTGGTTTACGAACCAGTCGGAGTTGCCCATTTGAACGAAGCGGCGCGGGGCGTGGCGCATGAAGATCAGCTCCTGGTCGGAGAATCGGAACGGGAAGTCTGCGAAGAACGATGACTCCCCGCCGGATACGGCGAACGGGTAGTTCATGAAGCTTCGCGCCTCAGGTTCGTTTGCCAGCGTGATCCACGGATTGCCAAGAGACTTCTGCCAGGAGTGCGCCAGATTGAATGCGTGCCCCATCTCATGCGCGGCCGTCCAAAACACCATGCGGCGCCGCCAGGCAACCGGGTCTGCATCCCCGTTTGGCGCGTCCTGGACAAAGCTGTCGGTGAATATTGCGGTGCCTTGACGGTGGTTGGGCCCGATGTCGTCGAACATGATTCCGCCGAGCGAGCGACCGATATCGTGTCGTGCCGCGTAGAGCACCCACATGGCCCACTGCGGCCGGTTCTGGAATCGGGACCAGTACGTGACCATTGCGTTGTGCATTTCGCTGTCGGACCAGGTGCCGTTGGCGCCAGCATCCGACGTCGGAATGACGGTAGTGTTCGGCGACATCGCGACGTCGAATCCCGCCCGTTGGTACACGCTCTGCAGCGAGATCGTCTCGCTCGGAAGATTGGCGGGCCGGTTCGGATGCGAGCCGGTCGCGTATGTGGTAACAGGCGTTCCCGCGTTCGCCACCGAGTCCACTTCGAACTCGACGGGGTCGAAGTACCTCGACTCGAATACGAGGTTCCACGTCCTCACGGTTGACGGGCCCTGCATGAGCCGGAGTGTGTACGCGCCGTAGAAAAACCCCCTCACACGCTTGGCTTCAAAGACGACCCGGTCTCCCGGAATGAGCGAAGCAGCTCCATCGCGATAGGTAATCGCAGCCTCGATTCTGCGTCGGTTGAGTCCGATGCAGCGATCCGAAGTCACCTCCGCAATCGCGTGTGCCGTGCTGTTTGGGAATCGACGCCGGACCTCGATCGAGATCCGGTCTTGGGGGAAGAACCGGTCCACGTCGACCCGAACCTTGATCGTAATCGGCAAGAACGGAGCGGGGAGGGGGCTGATCGGACGCGGGACAAACGGCCCGGACGGCGGCGCGGGTGGGAAGAAGCGCGGTGCGAACCTGTATCGGCCGCTCACGGCCGAGCAGAATCGTGGCCAGCGCGGGAATGGCCGCGGGAACCTGCGCGGGAATATGTGTGCGCCGGCAAGCTCCGCGGACAGATCGTTGGCGGCTTCCTGAATCGACTCATCGGCCTGCGCCTCGGCGCATTCCTCAGAGTCGTCGCAGACCGCTCCCGCCACGAAGTCAGGATGTTCTTCGTCCGCGAGCAGCTCGACCTCGGGCAGTACCTCGATGTTGCTGGACTTCGGACCTCGCTTCTTGGCCATGTCTCCCCCTTTGTTTGAATCCACTACGAGAGCAGAACAAGGGGGCGCGAGTTACGGTGCCACATCACACATAGCCCGGCGCAACGTCGGCCAGATCTACGTGGAGTGCCCCTCCTTCTGTCTCCTTTTCTCTAAGGTTGACTTTAGCAAATCGATTTGCCTTGGTCAGCCGAAATTTCTTGCATATAGGTGGTCGCTGAAGGCGGACCGTTACTTCCTGCCCGGGCGACAGTTCCAGCTTTTCGATATGGGCTAGACCAATTTGATTGCGGGTCCTAGCCTCAAAACGTGCGGCCACAACTCCATCCACGAGCACTTCGACGGTCTCGCCACCGAATCCCTCCTGGAAATGCAGCTCGTAGACTTCC
>JAZFYD010000013.1:0-11096 GCA_036443405.1 Planctomycetota bacterium | reverse complement strand
CGAACTCACGATCACGGGGGTCGGATCGGTGGAGCATGCGGGACCGGCGGACTTGGCACCGGTGGACTCCGCCCGATTCCTTCCCGTCGCGCACGCGTCCCGAGCCGGCGCGTTTCTGGTGCGCACGGGTTTCGAGGGCGAATTCGACCGTCCGACCATCTCCTGCGCGGAGCCGCTGCGCGCGCTGAACCGCGTGATCGAACACCTGGGGCTGCTGCCACGCGACCCGGAGCCCGGCGTGGACCCGTCGGCGCGCGTCGAGGGTGCGGAACTCGGTCCGGACGTGCACATTGGGCCGAACGTGGTTGCCGAACCGGGCGCGGCCATCGGGCGCGGCACGATCTTGCGCGCGCACTGCGTGATCGAGCCCGGTGCGATCATCGGCGCGGGCTGCCACCTCGATCCGGGTGTCGTCGTTCATACCGGGGTTGCCATCGGCGACCGCGTGCGAATCGGGGCCAACTCCGTGCTCGGCCGCCCGGGATTCGCCTATGTGCCCACTCCGGACGGACCCGAGCACATCCATCATCTCGGCCGGGTCGTGATCGGGGACGACACCCATATTGGCGCCGGGTGCGCGATCGACCGCGCGCGATTCGGCGAGACGCGCTTGGGGGTGCAGGTCAAGCTCGATAATCACGTGCACATCGGGCACAACTGCATCGTGGGAGATCGCACCGTGATCGCGGCGCAGGTCGGTTTGGCCGGGGGCGCACGGATCGGAAGCGACTGTCTCGTCGGCGGCCAGGCGGGGTTCAGCGACCGTGCAGCGGTCGGCGATCACTCCCAAGTCGGCGCGCGCGCAAGCGTCATGCGCGTTCATCCGGGCGGTTGCAGACTCTGGGGCACCCCCGCGCGGGACAAGAACGAACACCTGCGCGAACTCGCGGCGCTCAAGCGTCTTGGAAAAGAGAGAAAGCCGAAATGAAGTCGTCTCCGCGTCCCGAACTCCAAAAACCGCTTGCAGCGTTCACCGAGCGCCTGCATGCCGGCGCGGAGACCATCCCCTTGGCGGAGCTGGCCAGCCTGTTCGGCGCTCCGGACGACGCGCTCGAACGCATCGCGACCCGCGGCGAGATCCGGTTTCGAGGCGAGACCTTCTCCAACGACGGCCCGGATCTGGTTGTGAAAGCCGGGCGCATCGAGCTCGAGATCCCCTCGCTCATGCGCGGGCAGGTCGAACTCTTGCCGGGCGGATTCAAGCTGAGTTTTCCGCTCGGGGAGTTCAGCATGAAGGCTTGCATGACGGTCGCGATCATCCGTAAGTGCTTTGTGCTAAAGGAGATGCGTGCATCGCCCGACGACCTGGTGCTCGATTTCGGGAATGCGCTCGCGAACCGCCGCTACACGTTTTCCTGAGGATTCGAACAACTCTGGCGCCTCCTTTAAACTCGCCGGACTTCACATGGGCAGAGCGCGCACCAAATCCCCCAAAAAGTCGGATCAGACAGACCCCCACGACGAGCCGCACGATACGGCCGGCCTCGATCGCGAGGCGCTGATCGATCTCTATCGCGTCATCTACGCCTCGCGCAAGACCGACGACAAGGAGATCCAGCTCAAGCGCCAAAACCGCGCGTACTTCCAGATCAACAGTGCGGGCCACGAGGCGCTTGGGGCCGCGGCAGCGCTCGCGCTCAAGCCCGGCGTGGACTGGGTCTACACCTACTATCGCGATCGCGCGCTGAGCCTCGGGCTGGGTGTCACGCCCTACGAGATGCTCCTCCAGGCTGTGGGCGCGGCGGACGACCCCGCATCGCGCGGCCGGCAGATGCCTTCGCACTGGGGCAAGAAGGAACTCAATCTCGTGAGCGCGTCGTCGCCGATCGCGACGCAGTATCTCAACGCCGTTGGTGTAGCCGAGGCGATCGCGAAGATGCGCGATCACGCCGACATCCGCGAAGCCGCCGGCGGTGAGTTCCACGAGGGCGAGGTCGTTCTCGTTACGGGCGGTGACGGCTCCACGAGCGAGGGTGAGTTCTACGAGGCGCTGTCCAGCGCGTGCGTGCTCGAACTCCCGATCGTGTTCCTCATCGAGGACAACGGCTACGCCATCTCCGTGCCGCGCGAGGTGCAGACACCCGGCGACTCGATCTCGAAGGCGGTCGCGGGTTTCAAGCCGCTCAAGATCGTCGAGTGCGACGGCTGCGATCCGGTCGAGTCCTACCGCGTCATCAAGGACGCGGTGGATCACGCGCGTGCGGGCCGCGGCCCGGCGCTGGTGCACGGCCACTGCATCCGGCCGTACAGCCACTCCATGTCGGACGACGAGCGGAAGTACCGGACGGCCCGCGAGATCGACGCGCAGTGGGCGAAGGATCCGATCACGACCTACCCGGAGTGGCTGATCACCGAGGGGCACATCACGCCGAAGGAGTTGGACGCGTTGCGCCAGGAGGTGGACGCCGACATCGCGGATGCGACCGATCGCGCGCTGAAGGCGCCGTGGCCGGAGAAGTCGGCGGCGGAGGCGGAGCTCTTCGTCTACTCGCCCGACATCGATCCCACGTCGGCGGACTTTGAGACCAACGCTAAACCGGAGGGCGATCCGCGCACGATGCTCGATTGCGTCAACCAGGTGATGCACGACGAGATGGAGCGCGACGCGCGCATCGTTGTGTTCGGCCAGGACATCGCGGACGCGAGCCGCGAGGACGTGCTCGGCGAGGTGAAGGGCAAGGGCGGCGTGTTCGGCACGACGCACGGCCTGCAGCGGCGTTTCGGCGGGCACCGTGTTTACAACTCGCCGCTGGCCGAGGCGAACATCGTCGGGCGGGCCGTCGGGCTGGCGACGCGCGGGTTGAAACCCGTCGCCGAGATCCAGTTCATCGACTACATCTGGCCGGCGTTCGAGCAGATTCGCAACGAGTGGGCGGTGCTGCGCTGGCGCAGCGGGAACACGTTCAGTTGCGGCGGCGTCGTGCGGACCACGATCGGTGGTTACATCCGCGGCGCGCTGTGCCACAGCCAAAGCGCCGAGGTCCTGTTCACGCACATCCCCGGCATCCGCGTCGTGTATCCGAGCAACGCGTCGGACGCGGCGGGTCTGCTGCGCACCGCGATCCGGTGCGACGACCCCGTGCTCTTCCTCGAACACAAACACCTGTACCGTCAGAGCTACAACCGCGCCCCGTATCCGGGCCGGGAGTACATGATCCCGTTCGGGAAGGCGCACACGGTTCGCGAGGGGACCGACGTTTCGATCATCACCTACGGCGCGCTCGTCGAACGTTCGGTTCGCGCTGCGAAGCAACTGGAGGCCGAGGGCATCAGCGTCGAACTCCTCGACCTGCGCACGATCCAGCCCTACGACTGGGATGCGATCGTCGCGACGCTGAAAAAGACCAGCCGTATTGTCGTGGCCTATGAGGACAACCGTTCCTGGGGCTGGGGCGCGGAGATCGCCGCGCGTATCGCGGACGAGTGCTTCGAACTGCTGGACGCGCCGGTGAAGCGGATCGGCGCCCTCGACACGTTCGCGGCGTACAACCCCGATCTTGAGGATGTGATCCTCCCCCAGATCGAGGACCTGGCCGAAGCCGCTCGCGACGCCGTTGCGTATTAGGACAACTCGACGGTGATCCGCGACCGGATCGCCGCTGTTCGCTAGAGTATCGTCATGGCGATTTGGCTCTTGCTCCCGATCCTGCTGCTTGGCGCACCCGAAAAGACGAACAAGCCTGAGGAAGGCGTCAAGCGTCTGCGCATCGCTTGGGCTTCCCAGTACGAGTGGAAAGAGGACAACGTCGAGAACGCAAACTGCGAGTTTCGTTTTCGCTACGTGCGCGGGACGGGCACGTTGGAGCAGGTCTACGAGAGCGCGGGCGAGTTCCTGGTTGTGGACGGCAAGATCGTCCGCCGGCACTATACGGGTTTGCCGACCGACCGCCGCGCGCACCTCGATGCCCACATCGACTGGATCGTCGCCCGCTTCGTGCGCCAGTCGTTCGAGAAGAAATTCGAGGACGTGAAGATGGGCGGCCCGGAGGACATGCCGGGCGGCAACATCAAGATCAGCGCGGGCAAGACGGAGTACATCATCCGCGACGACCGCATCATCGCGGAGAACCGCCCGATGCCGGGACTGCCGGAGACGGCCAAGCTCCGGCGCATACGCGCCAACTTCAGCGTGCAGGATCTAAGCGAGGGTTACGCGATCCATGCCGAGACCGCCCGCTACACGGCGCTGTCCGGAAGAAAAGTCGGCGGTTTCAGAAAGCTCGAGTTCGGCACCGACGGCGAGGTCCCCGTGCCCAAGCACTTCGAGAGCAAGATCGCCGAGGACGTGTTGTTGTCGACCAAGAACCACGTCGAGTTCATGTTTTCCAAAACGACGCTGAACGCGGAGAACGCGGAGGTGATCGACGCCGCCGCGCGGGATCTTCTGAAACAGGCGTGGGACCGGCGCTACACGTTGCCGCCCGAGGTGCGCCTGTACGGTCGTTTCCGTCGCAAGCCGGTTGGTAACTCGCCGCGCTGGGTGACCGAGGACGTCGAGGGCCTGTTCCGTGTCGAAGGCATGGACTCCATCGTGGCCCAACTCGAGGGCAAGCGTTACGACAACATGGGGGCGACGCGGCGCAAGACCCTCGACGATCGCACGACGGCCGATATCACTTGGGCGTTCGGGTTCATGAAGCCCACGGCTTTCGAGGCCGAGTTCAAGGGATGCGGATTCCGTTCCGTGGAGGAGCGCAAATGGACGGTCATCGAGGTCATCGGCCACGAGAAGATCCAGGCGTACCGCGTCAGCGGCGATCGCATCGTAGGTGTGCTCGAGCACGCCACCGAGCCCCTGTGGTGGGTGCGCAAGATCAAACCCGGCCGCGCCGGCAACCTCGTCACCGAGCTCAAACAAAAGCGCGAGGACGAGACCGTCGTCTTGAAGCTCTCGTACGGCAAGACCAAGGGCTACCAGTTCCCCAAGAAGTTCCAAAAGGACATCACCTGGGGTACGTCGAGCGCGCTCGTCGAGTACCAACTCAAGAACGTCAAGAACGAGTAGGGGGGGGCTCCCCCTTGCCCTTGTCCTAGACCCTCGTCCCTTTGAACTTTTCCTGTCTCCCTTCGTCCTTTCCCATCGAAGGGCCGAGGAGAAGGAACTAGGAAAAGGGCCAAGTGCGAAGGGTCAAGGACAAGGGCAAGGGGTTTGGGGCGGCTACGCCGTGCCAAACAGCTCGATGCACGTGCGGATTCCGGCGAAGAAGTCCTCGACCGGGTAGCGCTCATTCGGGCTGTGCGCACGTTCGCCGGGTGTGTAGGTGCCGAGCAGGATCGGCTGCACGCCGAGCACCTCCTGGAACACGTTGACGATCGGAATCGAGCCGCCCTCGCGCGACAGCGCCGGCGGGACCCCGAAAGCGCGCTCCATCGCCGCGCACGCGCGTGTCGCCCACGGCGTCGCCGGATCCGTGTAGACCGCCCGCGCCCGCTCGTCCTGGGTCACCGTGATCTGCACGCCCTCGGGGCAGTGCGTTTCGAGGTGCTTCGTCATCGCCTCGGCGATCCGTTCGGGATCCTGGCCGGGCACCAGACGGCAGCTGATCTTGCAGTTGGCCTTGGCCGGCACGATCGTCTTCATGCCCTCGCCGGTGTAACCGCCCCAAAGGCCGTTGATCTCGCACGTCGGCCGCGCGGTCTTGCGCTGAAGCGTGGTCTGCCCAGCCTCGCCGAACAGCGCCGGCGAACCCGTCTCCGCGAGGTGCGCCGCTTCGTCGAACGGGAGCGCCGCGGCCCGCTCTTGCTCGGCTTCGCCGAGGTCCTCGATGCTGTCGTAGAAACCGTCGACCGTAACGCGCCCGTTTTCGTCGTGCAGCGTCGCCACGAGCCGCGCCAGCGCGGTCACCGGATTGGCTACGGTGCCGCCGTAGGTGCCCGAGTGCAGATCGCGCGCCGGCCCGGTCACTTCGACCTGCATCGTCGCGATCCCGCGCAGTCCGTAGCAGAGCGCAGGAACGCCGCGCGCGTTGCCGCACGTGTCCGCGATCACGAGCGCGTCCGCCGCGAGCGCGTCCTGGTTCGCGCGCAGGTACTGCTCCACGACCGGCCCGCCGACCTCCTCCTCGCCCTCGATGATGAACCGGAGGTTCACGGGCAGATCGACGCCCGCTTTCACGAGGCACTCGAGCGCAAGAACGGTCGCCAGCGACGGCCCCTTGTCGTCGGCGCACCCCCGCGCGCGGATCTCACCGTCCACGACCGTCGGCTCGAACGCCGGCGTCTCCCATAGCTCCAACGGCTCGGGCGGCTGCACGTCGTGATGCCCGTACACCAAAAGCGTCGGCTTCGCGGCGTCCGAGCCGAACGAGCCATGAACCGTCGGCAGCCCGTCGCCTTCGAAGATCCCCGTTTCGCAGCCCGCCGCCCGAAGCGCCGCCTGCGCAAACTCCGCCGAACGCCGCACGTCGGGCTCATGTTCCTTCTGCGCCGAGATCGACGGGATGCGTAGGTACTCGAACAGGAGTTCCAAGAACCGGTCGCGGTTTTGGTCGAGGTACGTGAGGGCGGCTTGCATGCGGCCTACCTTACGCGAGGGGCCTACGCGTCCAAATCACCTCGTTCGACAAGCCGTGCGCGGCGCGACTCGGGGCTGCCGGCTGCCGCCAGATCCTCCGGCACGTCGATGTCGAAGAGGATGTCCGAGGTCGCGACCACCTCGTGGTGCAGGCGCGCCCCGGCGGCTTTCCAAATCTCGCGGGCGCCACCCGAATCGCCGTTGGAGAAAAACGCGGTCGCGTCGCGCGCGAACGCGGGATGGCCGCGCCGAAACTCGAACGAAGGAACGAGAAACTCGTGCCCGCCGTTTTCAAAGGCGGCGAGCAGCGTGCGCACGAGGGCTGGCGTCAGCGCGGGCATGTCGGCGGGAGCGAACGCAAACGCGCCTGCGCCGCGCGCCCGAAGGGCCTCGAGGCCGAGGCGCAGCGACTCGATCATCGCGCTCGTCGGCGTGGCCGGTGTCACGCGCACGACGCGCGGGTCGGCCGGTTCGGTTACCCCCACGAACACCACCGGATCGAGGCCCCCCTCGAGGAAGTGGCGGCACGCGATGTCGACGAGGCGACTCCCATCGATCTCCGCGGAGAGCTTGTCCCCGCCGAAACGTCGGCCCTCGCCGAGGCCGAGCAGGATTCCCGCGACCGGCATCATGGTCATTATGCAGGTTCGCACGATGCGTTACGCTTTCGGGCCCTCATGTTCCGTGCGTGGATCCCCATTTTTTGCGCGCTCTGCGCCTGTTCCGACGCGACTCCGCGCGAGCCGTCCGCCGAGATCCGGCGTGTTGTCTCGTTGCTACCGTCTTTTACGGAAATCGTAGTGGCGCTTCAGCGTGCGGACACGCTGGTCGGCTGTACCGAGGCCGGGCGCCCGGGCCGCAGTGATGTGGCCCGGCTTCCGTGGCGGCCGCCGATCGAGTCCGTGATCCGGTTGAGCCCCGATGTCGTGCTCCGGCAAAAGGGCCGCGCGGAGAACGACGCGCTGCGCACGCAGCTCGAGGCGGCCGGCGTGCGTGTCGTGGCGATTCCGAGCGAGACGATTGCGGACGTGCAGCGCGCGATCACGGAGATCGGTGAGTTGCTCGACGCTTCGGAGAAGGCCGGCGAGATCAACGCCCGGTTCGATCGGGACCTCGAGGCCGTGCGCGCCTCGGTGGCGGGCAAGAGACGTCCGTGTGTTCTGTTCGTGTTCGGGCGCGACCAGGGCGCGGCGGCCAACGTCCGCGCGGCGGGGCCGAACACGTTTTTGGACGAGTTGGTCACGCTGGCCGGGGGGCGCAACGTGCTCGCGGATCTCGATCAACCGTATCCCGACGTTTCCCTCGCCGACCTCGTTCGCAGAAAGCCCGAGGTGATCATCGACAACCTTCCGGCGGAGAAGAACATCGCGGCCGTGAGAGCAGCGTGGTCGCGGCTGAAGCCGGTGCCGGCCGTTCGCGATGGCAAGATCCACGCCGTGTTCGATCGTGATCTTCTGATTCCCGGTCCGCGACTGCCTGCCGGGCTCGCGCGCCTCGCGAAGATGATCCATGGCGAGGATTGAGTTCGCGGGCGTCTCCGCGGGTTATCGCGAGAGCACCGTGTTGGAGCCCCTCGATCTCGTGATCGAGCCGGGCATGCGCGTCGGGCTGATCGGCCCCAACGGCAGCGGCAAGACGACGTTGCTGCGCGTGGTCGCCGGTGTGTTGCCGACACGCACCGGTCGCGTCCTCCTGGGCAGCGTCGACGTCGCCGCCATGTCGCGTGAGGCGATCGCGCGCGCGGTGGCGTTCGTGCCGCAGGAGGAGACGTGGGAGTTTCCGTTCACCGTCGAGGGTGTGGTCGCGTGCGGCCGTTACGCGCATGCGTCGTCCGTTCTCGGAGAGAGCGAGGAAGACAAGGCGGCGGTTACCCGCGCCATCGCTGCGGTCGGACTCCAGGAGCTGCGCTCGCGCCCGATCACGGAGTTGAGCGGCGGCGAGCGGCGCCGGGCGATTCTCGCTCGCTCGCTCGCCCAATCCGCCCCCGCGCTTTTGCTCGACGAACCGACGACGGCGTTGGACCTTCGCCACCGCCAGGCCGTGCTGCGCGTTCTGGCCAAGACCGGCGGGACGCTTGTCATGGCGACGCACGATCTCGATGCCGCCGCGGCGTATTGCGAACGGCTGATCGCGCTCGATTACGGGCGTGTGGTCGCCGACGGCCCGCCGCGCGACGTGATCACCGAGGAGTTCTTGGCCGACGTGTTCGGCGTGCGCGCCGAGGTCCGCATGGAAGGCGACCGACTGCACGTGATTCCGGAATTTTGATGAAGCGCCCGCGACGGTTCCTCCTTCTCTGCGCGCTGTTTTGCGTTTCGAGCGCGATTGTGGCGCCGTTTCTCGGTGAGTCCCTGGACCTCTCCGATCCGGATCACCGCTTCATCTTCACGGAACTCAGACTGCCGCGCGCGCTGCTCGGTCTCGTTTGCGGTGCGAGCCTCGGCATCGCCGGCGTCGTACTGCAGGCAATTTTGAAAAACCCGCTCGCGACGCCCTACACCCTCGGCGTCTCCAGCGGCGCCGCGCTCGGCGTGGTCCTTTCCATCGTCCTGTCGCTGCATCTCGTGCTGCCCCCGTTCATCGGCCGGCCGCTCGTTGGTGTGGCGGGCGCGCTGCTCGTCATCGGCATCACGTATCGCGCGGCGAAGGTGCGCGGCCGGCTGCCACCGCACACGCTTTTGTTAGCCGGTGTCGCGTTGACCTATCTCTTTTCCGCGATGATTCTCGCGATTCAGTATCAGGCGACGCCGGACGATGCGTCGCGCATCCTGCGCTGGCTCGTGGGCAGTCTCGAACAGGGCGAGGGGTATCACGCCGCGGCGGTGTCCGGAGCGGTGCTCGCGGTGAGTCTCGTCCTATTGCTGCCCGCCGGTCGCGCGTTCAACGCGTTGAGCGGCGGCGAGGAGGCGGCCCTCGGCGTCGGCGTCGATGTGCCCCGTGTGGTGCGTCGCGCGTACCTGACCGCGTCCTGTCTGGTCGGCGTCATCGTCGCGTTTGTGGGGCCGATCGGATTCATCGGGCTTCTGGTGCCGCACACTCTGCGATTGCTCGGCGCGGTCGACAACCGCCTCCTCCTGCCCGCGTCGGCGCTTTGCGGCGCCGGTTTTCTGGTGCTCTGCGACGGAGCCACGAATCTCCTCGCCGCGCCGCGGCTTCCCGTCGGCGTCCTGACCCACCTTCTTGGCGGGCCGTTTTTCCTGATCCTCCTGCTGCGCGAGAAGCGCCGCATCTTCGGTTAGCTGCGACATCTCCCGTCCTTGCGCCTGTCGGGTACCTTCTTGGGGATGAGAGGAACGACCCGTGTGGCCGTGCTGCTGACCTTGGCAGCCGCAGGCTTCGCCGAGAAGCCGCCCAAGATCCCGGCTGGGCCGACGTACACGTGCAAGGGCTTGAATTTCCGCATCGGTACGCCGGAGAACTGGATGTCGGAGCACGACCTCTTGCGCATGGTCAGCAAGGGCGACGGCATGGGCTTTCGCGTGACGCGCGAGCCGTTTCTCTACGCCGAGAAGACACTCGCGAAACGCTGGACCGCCACGTTGAAGGCGGCGGGCTTCGACGCCAAGGTGAAGACGGCGCGCGCCGGTAAGTACTCGGCGTACCGCGCCGAGTACAGCTACCAGGGCGATGCCGCCGGGCCGCGGCCGATTGTGGTTTACCGCATTCGTGTTCCGGAGAACGAGATGCTCTACAACATCGCGTTCAGTGTGAATCCGGGCGTCGAGGCGCAGCCCTACATCGACACCGTGCTCGCTGGGTTCGCGTACACGGGTCCCAAGTCCGAAGTGAAGTGGCAGGCGCAGCCGGTCGCGATTGGTCGTGCGGCCACGTTCAAGATCCCCGAGGGCTATGTCAAGAAGGAGCTGAAGCCTCGCCGTCGCCGCCCGGAGGTGCAGTGGATATACCGAAAGACGATGGAGGGCTACACGCCCAAACGTGAGGCGGGACGTATCACGTTGTATGCGTTCAACGCGCGGGCCAGGTATGAAGTCCCCGGCGGGCCCGTGAGCGGCGCCGATCTCGAGAAACTCGTCAGTTCGCGTTGGGATCTCGTGAAGGGTGACATCGCCAAACCGCTTGGCCGCCCGAAGTCGAAGAATGCCCGCGCCGGAGAGTTCAAGGGCCGCTCGTTGAAAGCGATGGGCGAAACCAAGGAGGGTTTCGTGCGGGTGATGGAGGCGTTCGGCACCAAGTTACGCGGCGGCTTCTCGGTCGTGATCTGCCTCTACTGCGACGAGCGCGAACTGAAGCTGCACAAGAAGCTCTTCAAGGGCATGTTGAAGTCCTTGAAGGCGCCGAAGAAGTAGGCGCCGACACCCCGCGCTCCGCGTAGCATCTCGGGCATGGCGTACATCAAGCTCGTACCCGACGACGAAGCCGAGGGATCGCTGAAGACGATGTTCGACGCGGCGATCGGCCGCGCGGGCAGGGTCTACAACATCGTGCGCACGATGAGCCCGAATCCGGCGGTGCTCGAATCGTCGATGGCGCTCTACATCAAGATCATGCGCGGCCCGTCACCGCTGTCGCGCCGCGAGCGCGAGCTGCTGGCCACCGTCGTCAGCCGAGCCAACGACTGTTT